>DASVVU010000194.1:0-4421 GCA_036386395.1 Beijerinckiaceae bacterium
GACGTTCCACTTCTGCAGCAGGAGCGGGTAGAGCCCCCAGAGCAGCCCCGTCGCGAGGAAGAAGGCGTCGCCCGCAAGGGTCGAGGGGCCGCCGCCGCGCGAGCCGGCGATCCCGATCAGGGCGAGCCCGACAAGCACGACGGCGATGCCGAGGAGGGCCGCGCGCGAGGGCCTGACGCCGAACATCGCCGCGCCGCCCACGACCCCGATCACCGTCACGGTGCCCGGCCCGATCGCGGCCCCGTGCGAGGCCGGCGCGAGCGAGAGCCCGGTGTTCATGAGGAGCGCCATCGGCACGCCGCTCATGATCGCTAGCAGAATCCCGCGCCGCCAGCCGACCCCGGCGCAGGTCGCGGCGCCGCACCTGAGGAACACCGGCAGGAGCAGCGTGCCGGCGATGCCGTAGCGCATGGCGACGAGGTCGTCCGGGGTGAGGCCGTGGGTCAGCGCGTGCCGGCTGATCGCGAAGTTCGCGCCGTAGATCGCGACGGCGCCGAGCATGGCGAGGACGCCGAGGCGGCGGTTCACTTCACCTCTCCCGCTCGCGGGAGAGAGCCTGCCCTCGGGCTCCGACCCGAGGGTCGAGTCGGCCCTCGGGTCTTGCCTTCGGCAAGCCCAAGGACAGGCTCCACCGACCGGGTGAGGGCCAGCGCCGTTCTTCCATCGCGCGTCCTTGCCACGCCCACGACTTTTGCACCATCATCCGCGCCGCCCAAGGCCACAGGAGAATCCCTCGATGAACCGCGTTCGGCTCGCACTCGTCTCGTTGGCGTGTCTCATGGCGTCCGCCGCGGCGCACGCGCAGACCACTCAACAGGAGGTGATCCTCAGCGTCACGCCCGACGAGATGGCGAAGATCCTCCAGGACATCGGCTACCGGGCCGAGATCCTGAAGAACGACCAGGGCAAGCGCCGCATCAGGACCCGCATCGGCGGCTGGAACGTCACCCTCAACTTCTACTCCTGCGACGACAAGGAGAACTGCAAGAGCATCGGCGTGAGAAGCTTCTTCGAGAACGAGAAGAAGCGCAGCGCCCAGTGGGCCAACGACTGGAACCGGGAGAAGCGGTTCACGAAGGTCTACATCGACAAGGACAACGACGTGAACATCGAGTACGACTTCCTGTTCCGGGACGGCGTCACCAAGGGCAACATCCGGGCCTACTTCGACGTCTACGAGGACCAGCTCAAGGACTTCGTCGAAGCGCTCAAGAAGTAGGGACGGGGCCGCGCCGGGCCGGCGCTCACCGTTTCAGCGCGCTCCGGCCGGCGTAGCGGGCCTGCGGGCCGAGCTCCTCCTCGATGCGGATGAGCTGGTTGTACTTCGCGGTGCGGTCGGAGCGGGCGAGCGAGCCGGTCTTGATCTGTCCGCAGTTCGTCGCGACGGCGAGGTCGGCGATGGTCGCGTCCTCGGTCTCGCCGGAGCGGTGCGACATCACCGCCGTGTAGCCGGCCCGGTGGGCCATGGCGACGGCCGCAAGGGTCTCGGTGAGGGTGCCGATCTGGTTCACCTTGACGAGGATCGAGTTCGCAACCCCTTTGTCGATACCTTCCGCCAGCCGATTGACGTTGGTGACGAAAAGGTCGTCGCCGACGAGCTGACATTTTTGGCCGACGAGCCCGGTCAGGGCCGCCCAGCCCTCCCAATCGTCCTCGGCCATGCCGTCCTCGATCGAGACGATGGGATAGGCCTCGACGAGCTTCGCAAGGTACTCGGCCTGTTCCCGGGGCTTGCGGGTCTTGCCCTCCCCTTCGTAGCGGTAGGCGCCGTCCTTGAAGAATTCGGTCGCGGCGCAGTCGAGGGCGATGGCCACGTCCGCGCCGGCCTTGTAGCCGGCCTTGCCGATCGACTGCACGACGAAATCGAGGGCCGCTTCCGCCGAGGCGAGGTTCGGGGCGAAGCCGCCCTCGTCGCCGACGTTGGTGTTGTGGCCGGCGCTTTTAAGCGCGCCCTTCAGGGTGTGGAACACCTCCGAGCCCATGCGGACGGCGTCGGCGAGCGTCGGCGCGCCGACCGGCATGATCATGAACTCCTGGAAGTCGATGGGGTTGTCGGCGTGCGCGCCGCCGTTGACGATGTTCATCATCGGCACCGGCAGCACTCGCGCCGAGACGCCGCCGACGTAGCGGTAGACCGGGAGCGAGGCCGCCTCCGCGGCCGCCTTCGCGACGGCGAGGGAGACGCCGAGGATGGCGTTCGCCCCGAGCCGCCCCTTGTTCGGCGTGCCGTCGAGTTCGATCATGGCCTCGTCGATGGCGGCTTGGTCCTCGGCCTCCATCCCGCCGACGGCCTCGAGGATCTCGCCGTTGACCGCCGCGACGGCCTTCGTGACGCCCTTGCCGAGGTACTTCCCCTTGTCGCCGTCGCGCAGCTCCACGGCCTCGTGCGCGCCCGTCGAGGCGCCTGAGGGGACGGCGGCGCGGCCCATCGACCCGTCCTCGAGCACCACGTCGACCTCGACCGTCGGGTTGCCCCGGCTGTCGAGGATCTGGCGGGCGACGACATCGACGATCGCGGTCATGCGTGGGGGCTCCAAGAGGGGCGGAATGGCGCGGCTTATCGAACGAAACGGGTGATCCGGCAAGGGAACGCGCCTATATGGCGGTCATGAACGACCAGCCCCTCCACCTCGGCCGGCCCTCGACGATCCCCGCCTCCCCCGCGGAGGCGCGGCTCGACCAGGTGCCGAACCCGCATCCGGACACGGACTACGTCGCCCGCTTCACGGCGCCCGAGTTCACGTCGCTGTGCCCCGTGACCGGCCAGCCGGACTTCGCGATCCTCGTCATCGACTACGTGCCGGACCGCTGGCTCGTGGAGTCGAAGTCCCTCAAGCTCTACCTCGCGAGCTTCCGCAACCACGGCGCCTTCCACGAGGACTGCACGGTCGCGATCGGCAAGCGCCTCGCCGAGCTGCTGGAGCCCCGGTATCTCCGCATCGGCGGCTACTGGTATCCCCGCGGCGGCATGCCGATCGACGTGTTCTGGCAGACCGGCGCGCCGCCTGAGAACGTGTGGCTGCCGGACCCCGGCGTCCCGCCCTACCGCGGGCGCGGCTGAAGTCCCCACACCAGCACCCAGGCCGAGACGAGGCCGAGCGCCGTTGCGGCGAGCGCCGCGACGATGAGGCTCGCGGTCCACCCCATCGCCCCGATGCCGAGGCCGAAAAGCGCGACGCCGAGGGCCTGGCCGATGAAGAAGGAGAAGGCGTGCAGCGCGATCGCCGAGGCGCGGGCGTCGGGCACCACCTCCGTCACCTGGGTCTGGTAGGAGTTATGGATCATGTAGAAGGCGATGCCGAGCGCCACCATCAGGGCCGCATCGGCCACCCAGCCGCGGCTGAAGGCGAGCCCCACGAAGGCGAGGCCCGCGACGACCCCGCCGGTCACGAACATGCGCCCGAGCCCGAGAGCCCGCAGGAGCCAGGCGACGAGGAGGGAATAGACGAGCCCGCCGACCGCGAAGCCCGCGAGCACGAGCCCGGCCTCGAACGGCCCGCCGTCGCCCCGCGCCTCGAGGTTCGGCGCGACGTAAGGCAGGAGCGCGAAGAAGGCCATCCCGTCCACGAACACGAAGGCGAAGAGGAACCGCGCCCGGCGGTTCGTGACGACCCGCCGGTAGCGGTCGATCGCCTCGGCGAGGCTGAAGCAGGCGGGCGCCCGCTCGGCCTTTCCGAACCCGAACACCGCCCCGACCGCCGCACTCGCGGTCAGGGCCGCGGCGAGCCCGAAGACGCCGCGCCAGCCGATCCAGGCGGCCAAGAGCCCCGACACCGAAGAGCCGGCGAGCTGGCCGAGGATCACGGCGGCGAGGAAGCGGCTGATCGCCACCTGCCGGCTCGCCATGGCGACCCGGTCGCCGATCATGCCGAGCGACATCGGGATCACCCCGCCGGCCGCCATGCCGGCGAGCACCCGAAGGGCGAACAGGATGCCGATCGTTGGCGCCGCGGCGCAGAGCGCCATGGCGACGGCGAGGGTGCCGAGGCAGACCGGGAAGATGCGCTCCTTGCCGAGCGCGTCGGCGACGGGCCCGAGGATCGGCTGGATGAAGGCGTAGGGCAGCGCGAAGGCCGTCGCGAGGAGCGCGACGGTGCGCGGATCGCTCTCGAGGTCGCGGGCGATCACCCCGATCAGCGGCTCGACCGAGCGCCCGGCCGAGGTCGAGGCGAAGCCGCTCACCGCGAGGATGAGGATCATGCGCCGCACGGAGCGGTCGGAGGCGGAGGCTTGCGCGGGGACTGGCTCGGAAGCCTGGGTCATGGGGCTTTGCCGGGAGGGAGGCGCCGCGACCCTTAACGCCCGGCGGGCCGGAAGGGGAGCCCGCGAAAAGTCGTGGGCCCCTGCGCCGGGCGCGGGGCCGGGCGCCTGCCTTTACAAGGGCTGCCGCAAGCGCCGCTCGGCGTACTCGACCGCCCGCT
>DASVVU010000195.1:0-11113 GCA_036386395.1 Beijerinckiaceae bacterium
CGGGACGACCAGAGGAGGTGTAGCGCCGGAATGACAGCGTTGCGCCAGGATGCTTTAACGGCTCCATGATCGACCCCTACCTCTCGGAATGGGCGGGCCAGCTCCTGCGCTGGGTGCACGTCATCGCGGCGATCGCCTGGATCGGGTCGTCGTTCTACTTCATCCACCTCGACCTGAGCCTGAGGAGGGGCGACGCCCTGCCGGTAGGCGTCGGCGGCGAGGCCTGGCAGGTGCACGGCGGCGGCTTCTACCGCATGCAGAAGTACGTGGTCGCGCCCCCGGAGCTGCCGCAGGAGCTGACCTGGTTCAAGTGGGAGAGCTACACGACCTGGATCAGCGGGTTCTTCCTCCTGGTCTGGGTCTACTACCTCCATGCCGAGCTCTACACCATCGACCCTGCCGTCGCGGCGCTCGCGCCCTGGCAGGCGGCGGGCGTCGGGATCGGCGCCCTCGTCGCGGGCTGGATCGTCTACGACCGGCTGTGCAAGTCGCCGCTCGGGCGCAACGACGTCGCGCTCGGGGCGACGGTTCTCGCCCTGATCGTGGCGGCGGCCTACGGGTTCACGCTCGTCTTCAACGGGCGCGCCGCGTACCTGCACACGGGCGCCATGGTGGCGACCTGGATGTCGGCGAGCGTCGGGCACGTCATCATCCCGAACCAGCGCAAGGCCGTGGCTGAGCTCATCGCCGGGCGCACGCCCGACCCGGCGCTCGGGCGCGAGGCGAAGCAGCGCTCGACGCACAACAACTACCTGACGCTCCCGGTCCTGTTCCTGATGCTCTCGACCCACTACCCGCTGGCGTGGTCGTCGCGCTGGAGCTGGGCCATCGTCGGCCTGATCGTGGTCGCGGGCGCGGTCGTGCGCCACTTCTACAACGCCCGCCACGCCGGCAGGCCCTCGCCGTGGTGGACCTGGGGCGTGGCGGCGGCCTGCGTCGCGCTCGCGGCTTGGCTCTCGATCGCGGGAAAGCCCGGCGAGGCGAGCGCCGCGGCGCCATCCGGCGCGCTCGCGGCCGTGCCGTCGGACGAGGCCGTCGCCGCGATCCAGTCGCGCTGCTCCATGTGCCACGCCGGCGCGCCGCTCTGGCCCGGGATCGCGGTCGCGCCGAAGGGCGTGCGGCTCGAGACGCCGCAGGATATCGCCCGCCACGCCCGGGAGATCCGCGTCCAGGCGGTCATCACCCACGCCATGCCGCCGAACAACCTCACCGCCATGACCCTCGACGAGCGCCGCGCCGTCGCGGCGTGGCTCGCGACGGTTCGAAACTGAAGGATATCCGCATGCCCGACCTGACCCTCGACGCCGCCCAGACGATCCTGTCCGTTGCGCTCGAGAGCGCGCGGGAGAAGAGCCTCAAGCCCCTCGCGGTCGCGGTCTACGACGCCCGCGGGGCGTTGCGCGCCTTCGCGGCCGAGGACGGCACGAGCCTGCGCCGGGCCGAGATCGCCATGGGCAAGGCGCAAGGGGCGCTGGCGCTCGGGCTCGGCTCCCGGGCGCTTTTCAAGCGCGCCGCCGACCAGCCCTACTTCATCGCCGCCGTGACCCACGCGGTCGGCGGCATGCTGATCCCGGTGCCGGGCGGCGTGCTGATCCGCGACTCGGGCGGCGCCCTCGTCGGCGCGATCGGCATCTCGGGCGACACCTCGGACAACGACGAAGCCGCCGCCGTCGCTGGCATCGAGGCCGCGGGGCTCACGGCGGAGACGGGTTGACCGAGAGGTTGCCAAATCCTCTGCCCCGCCGCAGGTTCGGGCAAGAACAATTTGCCAAGGAGGCACCCCATGGCCTGGTTCAGGAGGCTCGCGTTCGCCGTGCTCGCGTCGGCCGCGCTGGCCGGCGGCGCTACGGCGCAGGTGGTCTACAACCGCGGCAACGACGCCGATCCCGAGACCCTCGACCCGCACAAGACTGCGACGGTCTACGAGGCCAACATCCTGCGCGACCTCTACGAGGGTCTCGTCATCCACGACGCCGCGGGCAAGGTCGCGCCGGGGGTCGCGGAGAGGCACGAGATCTCGGACGACGGGCGCGTCTACCGCTTCACGCTGAGGGCCGACGCCAAGTGGTCGAACGGCGACCCGGTCGCGGCGTCGGACTTCGTGTTCTCGCTGCGCCGGATCATGGACCCGAACACCGGCGCGAAGTACGCCAACATCCTCTACCCCGTCCTCAACGCCGAGAAGATCAACAAGGGCCAGGCCGGCGCGAAGCTCGAGGACCTCGGGGTCAAGGCCGTCGACGAGCGCATCCTCGAGATCACGCTCGAGCGCCCGACCCCCTACTTCCTCGAGCTCCTGACGCACCAGAGCGCGACGCCGGTGCATCCCGGCAGCGTGCGCACCCACGGCCAGAACTTCACGAAACCGGAGAACATGGTCTCGAACGGCGCCTACGTGCTGAAAGAGTGGGTGCCGAACTCGCACATCCGCATCGAGAAGAACCCGCGCTTCCACGCGGCCTCGACGGTCAAGATCGACGTCGTGCGCTACGAGCCGACGAAGGACCTCGCGGCGGCGGCGCGCCGCTTCATGGCGGGCGAGCTGCACTCGACGAGCGACATCCCGGCCGACCAGACCAAGTTCCTGAAAGAAAAGCTCGGCGACCAGGTCAAGATCTCGCCCTACCTCGGCACCTTCTACCTCGCCGTCAACACCTCGAAGAAGCCGTTCGACGACGTGCGGGTGCGCCAAGCGCTGTCGATCGCCATCGACCGGGAGTTCGTCGCCGACCAGATCTGGCAAGGCACCATGCTGCCGGCCTATTCCTTCGTGCCGCCGGGGATTGCCGGCTACGCGCCGGCGGCGGTGGACTATAAGGACCTCTCGCCCATCGACCGGGAGGACAAGGCGAAGGCGCTCCTCAAGGAGGCGGGCTTCGGGCCGGGCAAGCCGATGAAGGTCGAGCTGCGCTACAACACCACCGACAACAATCGCAACACCGCGGTCGCGATCGCCGACCAGTGGAAGGCCATCGGCGTCGAGACCACCTTCGTCAACACCGACGCCAAGACCCACTTCGCCTATCTCCGCGACGGCGGCGACTTCGACGTCGCCCGCGCCGGCTGGATCGCCGACTACTCCGACCCGCAGAACTTCCTGTTCCTCGTGCAGTCGGACAATCCGGGATTCAACTATGCGAAGTACAGGAACCCCGAGTACGACGCGCTGATGCGGAAGTCCGCCGACGAGCGCGACCCCGCGAAGCGCGCCGCGATCCTGCAGGAAGCCGAGAAAATCTTCATGCGCGACCTGCCCTACATCCCGATCCTGTTCTACTCGAACAAGAACCTCGTCTCGCCGAAGCTCGAAGGCTGGGTGCCGAACCTGCGCGGGGCGAACGCGACGCGGTTCCTGTCGCTCAAGCCATGAGGCGCTGTCATCCCGGGGCGGCCCGAAGGGCCGAGCCCGGGACCCATAACCACAAGCGGCGGCGCTCGTTCTGCTCCGGCGGTGATTATGGGTTCCGGGCTCGCGCTCCGCGCACCCCGGAATGACAGGCTGAGGCAGGCGCATGCTCCCCTTCGTCCTCCGCCGCCTCGCCGCCGCGGTGCCGACGCTGTTCCTCATCGTCACGATCTCGTTCTTCCTCATCCGCGTCGCGCCGGGCGGGCCGTTCGACCGCGAGCAGCCGCTCGAGGCCAAGGTGATGGAGAACCTGCGGCGCATCTACCGCCTCGACCTTCCGCTCGCCGAGCAGTACGGGCTCTACCTCGGCGCCCTCGTGCGCGGCGACTTCGGGCCGTCGTTCTACTTCCGCGACTTCACCGTGGCCGAGCTCTTCGCCCGCGGGCTGCCGGTCTCTATCATGCTCGGCGCGCTCGCGCTGTCGCTTGCGCTCCTTGTCGGCGGCGCGCTCGGGACCGTCGCGGCGTTCCGCCAGAACAGCGCCGCCGACCATGCCGTCGTCGGCCTTGCCGCCGTCGGCCTCACGATCCCGAATTTCGTCGTCGCCCCCGTGCTGCAGATCGTCTTCGGGCTCATGCTCGCGTGGCTGCCGGTCGGGGGCTGGGGGACGTGGCCGAACCTTGTGCTCCCGGTCGTCACCCTCGGCCTGCCGCAGGTCGCCGTCATCGCCCGCATGACCCGCGCGGCCCTGATCGAGACGCTCCGCCAGAACCACATCCGGACGCTCCGCTCCCTCGGCCTGCCGGCGTCCGTGATCGTGCGCCATGCGCTGCGCGGCGCGGCGCTGCCCGTCGTGTCCTATCTCGGCCCCGCGGCCGCGGCGCTGCTCACGGGCTCGGTCGTGGTCGAGACCGTGTTCGGCCTGCCCGGCGTCGGGCGCTACTTCGTCGAAGGGGCGCTCAACCGCGACTACACCCTCGTCATGGGCACGGTGGTGCTCGTCGCCGTCTTCGTGCTCGTCTTCAACCTCCTCGTCGACGTGGCCTACGCCGTGATCGATCCGCGGGTGCGCCATGACTGAGGCCGCCGTCCTCCCCATTCCCGAGCCGGTGACGGGCCGCTCGCTGTGGGCCGACGCCCGCGCGCGGCTCCTCGCCAACCGCGCCGCCGTCGCCGGCATGGCCGTGCTCGCCCTCGTGGCCCTCGCCTGCCTCCTCGGCCCGCTCGCGACCGGGCACCCTTACGATCGCGTCTACCAGGACTACGTGCGCGCGCCGCCGAGCCTCTCGGCCTACCCGCGGACGGAAGCGATCGTCCCCGCCGCCGAGCGCATCGCGGCCCGCATCCGCGCCCAGGCCGAAGATACGCGGGTCGAGGGCGACGCGCTCCGCCTGACGCTCGCCGCGCCGCGCCCGATCGACGAGCGGCTTCTCGCTTTCTTCGACCGCTCCGACCTGTTCGGCCCGGTCCGCATCGTGGAGCGCGCCGAGGAAGGCCGGCGTCTCTCCCTCGAGGTGCCGGTCGAGCGCCGCTTTTTCCTCTTCGGCACCGACGCGAACGGCCGCGACCTCCTGACCCGCACGCTCGTCGCGGGCCGCGTGTCGCTGGCCATCGGTCTCCTCGCGACCGCCGTCGCCATCGCCATCGGCGTCGTCTACGGGGCGGTCGCGGGCTATCTCGGCGGGCGCATCGACCTCGTCATGATGCGCCTCGTCGACATCCTCTACTCGCTCCCCTTCATCTTCTTCGTGATCATGCTGGTGGTGTTCTTCGGGCGCAACTTCGTGCTCGTGTTCATCGCCGTCGGGGCCGTCGAGTGGCTCGACATGGCCCGCATCGTCCGCGGCCAGACTCTTTCCATCAAGCGGCAAGAATACGTGCAGGCCGCAGAAGCCTTGGGCGTGACGACGGCCGGCATCATCCGCCGCCACATCATCCCGAACACGCTGGGGCCCGTCATCGTCTACATGACGCTCCTCGTCCCTAAGGTGATCCTCCTGGAGAGCTTCCTGTCCTTTCTCGGCCTCGGCGTTCAGGAGCCGATGACGAGCTGGGGCGTGCTCATCTCCGACGGCGCCCGCAACATCCAGGGCGCCGCCCACCTCCTCGTCTTCCCCTCCCTCTTCCTCGTCGCCACCCTCTTCTCCCTCAACTTCGTCGGCGACGGGTTGAGGGATGCGCTCGATCCGAAGGACCGGTAGTGCCGGAGCCGATCCTTTCCATCCGCAACCTCCACGTCCGCTTCCGCACCGGCGACGGGGTGCTGCCTGCTGTCAGAGGGGTCGACCTTGACGTAGCCGCCGGGGAGACGGTGGCGGTCGTGGGGGAGTCGGGGTCGGGGAAGAGTCAGGCGGCGCACGCTGTCCTGGGGCTTCTTGCGTCGAACGGCTGGGCCGAGGGCTCGGTGCGCTACCGCGGCGCGGAGCTTCTGGGGCTTCCGCCCCGCGCGCTCAACCGCGTCCGCGGCGCGAAGATCGCCATGATCTTCCAGGAGCCGATGACCTCCCTCGATCCGCTCTACCGGATCGGCGACCAGATCGCCCTGCCGCTGATGGCCCACGGCGGCCTTTCCCGCCGCGAGGCCCGGGCGCGGGCCATCGAGCTTCTCGGCCTCGTGCGTATCGCGGACCCGGAGCGGCGGCTCCGCTCCTATCCGCACGAGCTGTCGGGCGGCCAGCGCCAGCGGGTGATGATCGCCATGGCGATCGCCAACGACCCCGATGTGCTCGTCGCCGACGAGCCGACGACCGCCCTCGACGTCACCGTTCAGGCCCGCATCCTCGACCTCCTCGCGGATCTCAAGGCGCGCCTCGGGATGGCGCTCGTCTTCATCACCCACGACCTCGGCCTCGTGCGCCGCCTCGCCGACCGCACTGCCGTTATGCAGGCGGGCGAGATCGTCGAGAGCGGGGCCACCGCGGAAATCTTCTCAAGGCCAAGCCATCCCTACACCCGCCGCCTGATCGAGGCGGAGCCGCGGGGCCGCAAAGCCCCCCCTCCGCCGGACGCGCCGGCGGTGCTCGAGGCCCGCGATCTGCGCGTGACCTTCAGGCTTGGCGGCGGGCTCTTCGCCCGGCCACACGAGATCCGCGCCGTCGACGGCGTCGATCTGTCCGTGCGCGCCGGCGAGACCGTCGGGGTCGTGGGCGAGTCGGGCTCCGGCAAGTCGACGCTAGGACGCGCGGTCCTGCGGCTCCTGCCCTCGGCCGGACTCGTGCGCTTCGAGGACCGCAACCTCGCGCCCCTCGACCGCGCCGCCCTGCGTCCGCTGCGGCGCCGGCTCCAGATGGTGTTCCAGGACCCCTACGGCTCGCTCTCGCCGCGCATGACCGCGGGCGAGATCGTGACCGAAGGTCTCCTCGTCCACGAGCCTTCGATCTCCCGCCGCGAGCGCGACCGCCGCGCCGCGCAGGCCTTCGAGGAGGTGCGCCTCGATCCGGCCTGGCGCAACCGTTTCCCGCACGAGTTCTCCGGCGGGCAGCGCCAGCGCATCGCCATCGCCCGGGCCATGATCCTGCACCCCCGCCTCGTCGTCCTCGACGAGCCGACCTCGGCTCTCGACCGCTCGGTGCAGCGCGACATCGTCGAGCTTTTGCGCGACCTCCAGGCCGCGCACGCCTTGGCTTACGTGTTCATCAGCCACGATCTTGCAGTCGTGCGCGCCATGAGCGACCGTATCCTGGTCATGAAGGACGGCCGCGTGGTCGAAAGCGGCCCAGCAGAGGTGATCCTGGAGCGGCCGCGCGAGCCTTACACCCGGGAGCTCGTGGCCGCCGCCTTTCTTGGGGCTGCGGAACGGAGCGGGCCGGCCGACGGTTGATTCCGCGTCATGGCCAAGTCCCAACCAAAGGCGCTCGCCGAGTACAACGCCAAGCGCGACTTCACGAAGACCGCCGAGCCGAAGGGCGCGGTGGCGCAGCAGCCGGGCAACAGCTTCGTCGTCCAGAAGCACGCGGCGAGCCGCCTGCACTACGATTTCCGCCTCGAGCTCGACGGCGTCCTCAAGAGCTGGGCGATCTCCCGCGGCCCGAGCCTCGTGCCCGGCGAGAAGCGGCTTGCCGTCCACGTCGAGGACCACCCCCTCGACTACGGCGGCTTCGAGGGCACGATCCCGAAAGGCGAGTACGGCGGCGGCACCGTCATGCTGTGGGACCGCGGCACCTGGGAGGCCGAAGGCGACCCGCACAAGGAGTACCGCAAGGGCCGTCTCACCTTCACCCTCGACGGCGAGAAGCTCCACGGCCGCTGGCACCTCGTGCGCATGCGCGGCCGCCCCGGCGAGCGCAACGAGCAGTGGCTCCTCATCAAGTCCGACGACGAGTGGGCCCGCACCGCGGACGAGCCCGACTTCCTCGAAGAGGCCCCGCTCTCCGTCGTGACCGGGCGCAGCATGGACGAGATCGCGCAGGGCAAGCTCGTGGGGCCGAACGTCTGGACGAGCAACCGGCCGGTCGCGGAAGAGGCGCCCGAGACATCGAAGCCGGCAAAGATGAAGCCTGTCCAGCGCAAGCCGGCCAAGAAGATGGCCAAGGCGCCCCGGAAAGCCACGCCGCGCGCCGCCTCTCCTCGCCTGCGGGGCTAGCGGGTTCACACATTGATCTGAGCCGCAGGAGGGCTACGCCGCGTTTGGCGGCCTGGAACTGGACCAGCCTTGAAGCATGACGCCGAGGCAGGCGCAGAGGGCAGTTCGTCGGGATCGAAGGCGTCGGCGGCGGAGGCTTCCAACGAGCCGATCAGTCCGAGCCGCCATCGGCTGGTGCGTCGTCCGAAGCGTCCGGCGGCCCGGCGCCGGGGCGCGGGAAGCGTCCACGCCTCTGCGGCTGAGGACGCGGCGCGCGGGCTTCTCGCGTGACGGCGCCGCGCCAGGGGCGGATTTCGGCCGGCGTGCGGGCGGTTGCGATCGTGTGTTCGTGCCCTCTTTCGGTGAAGCGGATCGCGGTCGCGCCGTGGCGGGCGAGGTATGCGCCGTCGATCACGACGCCGGCGCTGCAGGACGACGGGGCGAAGAGGCGCGAGAGGACGACCGCGGCGCGGGCGCAATCCTCCGCGAAGGCGCGGCGGTCCTGCACGAGGGCGACGATCCGCCCGCCCGCCGCCTCGGCGACACAGCCGAGCGGATCGCAGCGCAGCCCAGCCCTCAAGGAGGGATCGCCCGCCCGGCGGGCGTCGCCGTCCGCTTTCAGCCACTGCTCTGTCGTGAAGGCGGACGAGGGTCCGATAAGGACGAGCCGGCCGTCGCCGCCCCGCACCGCCGCGCCGATGCCGGAGCGGTCCACGTAGATGTCGAACCTCTCGGGCGCCGCCGCGAGCCAGAGTCCGAGCGCCGCCGGCACCATGGCGAGCCAGCGCAGCCGCGAGGCCATCAATGTCACGATCAGGAGCGCGAGCGCGAGAAGCCCGAGAGCCAGGGCGCCGAAGGCGGGCACGATCACGGTCGCGCCCGAGAGCCCGTTCACCCAGGCCGAAACCGCGAGCACCTTCTCGACCGCAAGCCCCATCGTGGCCCAAGCGATCCGGTCGAGGCCGAACGGATAGGCGACGACGCCGAACACGGCGCAGGGCATCACGACGAGGGACACGAGCGGCAGGGCGAGCGCGTTGCCGATGAGGCCGAAGCTCTGGAGGTTGTGGAAGTGGTAGGCGCCGAACGGCGCCGTCGCGAGGGTCGCGACGACCGTGGTGGCCAGGATGCCGAGCGCCGCCCGCGTAAGCCACCGCCACGCCCGCGCGACGGCCCCGCCCGGCGGCTCGTCGGCGCCGCGGCGCGCCCGCTCCCATTCGGCGGCGGCGATCAGCGCCGCGACCGCGGCGTACGACATCTGGAAGCTCGGGCCGAGAAGCGTCTCGGGCTCGCGGGCGAGCACGATGAGGGCCGAGAGGGCGAGGTTGCGGAGCGACAGCGCCGGGCGGTCGATCAGGATCGCGCCGAGCATGACGAGGATCATGATGAGCGAGCGCTCGGTCGCGACCTCGGCGCCGGAGAAGACGCAGTAGGCGGTGGCGCCCGCCATCGCGACGAGGGCCGCGATCTTCTTGACCGGCCAGCACAGGGCCGCGTGCGCCGAGAGCGCGAGGAGGGCGCGGGCGAGCCAGAAGAAGGTGCCGGCGGCGAGCACCATGTGCAGGCCGGAGATTGAGACGATGTGGTAGATGCCGGCGCCGCGCAGGACCTGGTTCGTGTCCTCCGCGATGAGCCCGCGCTTGCCCGTGACGAGCGCCGCCGCGACCGCGCCGGCCTGCCCGCCGATGACGTCCGCGATGCGGCGGGTGAGCGCGTTGCGCGCCCGGTCGATGGTGACGGTCACCGCGAGATCAAGCGGCGGCGGAGCCGGCGGCGCCGTGATCGCGATCCGGCCGCGGCGCGAGCCGACGGCGCCGATGCCGTTGAAGTACGCGTCGCGGGCGAAGTCGTAGCCGCCCGGGCGGGCGGCTTCCGGCAGGGGCAGGAAGCGCCCCTGCGCCACGACGAAGTCGCCGGGCTTCACCCCTTGCAGGTCGCGCACGGTGGCGCGGACCCGCAAGGGGCGGCGCTCCGCCGGGAGGCCGGCGAGCTCCGCCGGCCGGATCACGAGGCGTCCTCCTCGCACCCGCTCCTCGAGGCTCTCGACGAAGCCTGAGACCGGGCCGACCGTCACGCGCCCGACGACCGGCGCCTCGACCCGCCGCTCGCGCCAAACGCCCGCCGCGAAGCCGGCGAAGACGGCAGCGATCCCGAGCGCGACGGCGAGCCCGAACGGACGGGCCCGGACCAGGACCGCCGCCGCCGCCGCGGCCGCGAGCCCGAGGAGCGGCGCCCACAGGGCCGGGCGGCCTTCCGCGGCGAAGTAGAGGAGCACGCCGACGCCGAACGCGACGGCGAGCCACGGGAACAGACGGCGCCGCTCGACCTCCTCGGCGATGCAGGCCCGGAACCAGCCGCGCCAGTCCCAATGCCGCAGGGCGATGCCGGGACGGAGCGCGCCGGCAAAACCGAGGGACGCGGCCTTTGCCGCGGCGCCTCGCCGTGCTGTCCCGCTCCCGCCCGGCATTGCTCGACTTCATGCTGGAGAGACCCTACATGCTACACGACGCGGAACGCGGTGAAACAGCCCGGCTTCCGACCGAACCCCTTCCGCCCAATCCCCAGTTTCCCATGGCCGACATCGTCACGCGTTTCGCCCCCTCTCCCACCGGCTTCCTGCACATCGGCGGCGCCCGCACCGCGCTGTTCAACTGGCTCTTCGCCAGGAAGCACGGCGGCCGGATGCTCCTGCGCATCGAGGACACCGACCGGGAGCGCTCGACGGACGCCGCCATTCAGGCGATCCTCGACGGCCTCACCTGGCTCGGCATCGATTGGGACGGGGACGCGGTGCACCAGTTCGCCCGCGCGGCCCGGCACAAGGAAGTCGCCGAAAGCCTCGTCGCGGCCGGCCGGGCCTACCACTGCTACGCCTCTCCGCAGGAGCTCGATGAGATGCGGGAGAAGGCGAAGGCCGAGGGGCGGCCCATGCGCTACGACGGACGCTGGCGCGACCGCGATCCAGCCGAGGCGCCGGCCGGTGTGAAACCCGTGATCCGCCTGAAGGCGCCGACCGAGGGCGAGACCGTGGTCGAGGACGAGGTCCAGGGCCGGGTCGTGTGGCGGAACAAGGATCTCGACGACCTCGTGCTCCTGCGCTCCGACGGCACGCCGACCTACATGCTCGCCGTCGTCGTCGACGACCACGACATGGACGTGACCCACATCATCCGCGGCGACGACCACCTCACCAACGCGGCGCGCCA
>DASVVU010000196.1:0-8305 GCA_036386395.1 Beijerinckiaceae bacterium
ACCACCTCATCAAGGCCGCCCTCGCGACCGAGGACCGGCGCTTCTACGAACACTGGGGCATCGACCCGATCGGCACCTTCCGGGCCTTGACCGTGAACGCCCGCGGCGGCGGCGTCGTGCAGGGCGGATCGTCGATCACGCAGCAGCTCGCCAAGAACATCTTTCTAAACAACGAGCGGTCGCTGGAGCGCAAGATCAAGGAGGCCTTCCTCGCGATCTGGCTCGAGTTCCACCTCTCGAAGCAGGACATCCTCAAGCTCTACCTCGACCGCGCCTACATGGGCGGCGGCACCTTCGGCGCGGCGGCGGCGGCGGACTACTACTTCGGCAAGTCGGTGAAGGACATCTCCTTGTCCGAGGCCG
Source organism: Beijerinckiaceae bacterium (assembly GCA_036386395.1). Classification (GTDB taxonomy): domain Bacteria; phylum Pseudomonadota; class Alphaproteobacteria; order Rhizobiales; family Beijerinckiaceae; genus JAJKJG01. The sequence goes on from DASVVU010000196.1 coordinate 364, forward strand.
CGATGCTCGCCGGCCTATTCAAGGCGCCGACGAAGTACGCTCCCCACGTCAACCTGCCGGCCGCGCGCGCCCGCGCCAACGACGTCCTCAACAACATGGTCGAGGCGGGCTTCCTCACCGAAGGCCAGATCCAGACGGCGCGGCGCAACCCCGCGACGCCCATCGACCGCAAGCGCGACACGACGCCCGAGTACTACCTCGACTGGGCCTTCGAGCAGGTCAAGAAGCTCGCCGCCGAGGGCAAGCTCGGCAACGACCGGGTGCTCGTGGTCAAGACGCCCCTCGACCAGGGCATCCAGAAGAAGGCCGAGCAGGCGAGCGAAATGCTGATCCGCCAGTACGGCAACCAGTACGAGTTCGAGAACGCCGCCATGGTGGTGATGGACCCGGACGGGGCGGTCCGGGCCATGCTCGGCGGGCAGGACTACGGCCAAAGCCAGTTCAACCGCGCGACCGACGCGCAGCGCCAGCCGGGCTCGTCGTTCAAGACCTACGTCTACTCGGCCGCGCTCTCGGCCGGCCTCTACCGCCCGAACACCACCGTGACCGACACGCCGGTGTGCATCGGCAACTGGTGCCCGGGCAACTACAACCGCGGCTCCTACGCGGGCTCGATGCCGCTGTGGGTCGCCTTCGCGAAATCGATCAACACCATCCCGGTGATCATGTCGATCAAGATGGGGCAGGCGACGGGCGTGAGCCACGTCGCGAACGCCGCCAAGATCGGCCGCGCCAAGATCATCGAGACCGCGCGCAAGATGGGCCTCACCACGCCCCTCAACGACACCGTGTCGCTGCCGATCGGCGCCGCCGAGGTGACGGTGATCGACCAGGCCGCCGGCTACGCCGTCTTCGCCAACGGCGGCAAGCGGGCGAAGCCCTACGCCGCGGTCGAGGTGCGCAATTCCGCCGGCGACGTGATCTACCGCCGCGACCGCGAGCCGCCGGGCGAGCAGGCGCTCTCGACCCGCGTCGTCGCCGACATGAACTACATGCTGAACAAGGTCGTCGAGGAGGGCACCGGCAAGCGCGCCATGCTCGACGGCGTCAAGGCGGGCGGCAAGACCGGCACCACCAACGCCTACCGCGACGCCTGGTTCGTCGGCTTCACCGGCAACCTCGTCGGCGCCGTCTGGATGGGCAACGACGACCACACCTCGACCAACAAGATGACCGGCGGCTCGGTGCCGGCGATGCTGTGGCACGAGGTCATGGCCTACGCGCACCAGAACATCGAGCTGAAGCCCATCCCCTATCTCGGGACGGCGGGGCCGGAGGTCGCCCGCGGCGCGGCGTCGGGCCAGCAGGGCGGCATCGTGCAGCTCGGGCAGCCCACGTCCGGCGCCCTCTCGCGGCGCAGCTTCGAGGTGCTGGGCGGCATCGGCGAGCTCCTGAAGAAGACCGAGCGTCCGGTCCCGACCCTGCCGACGGTGCCGGGCGCCGCCCGCGCCGCCGCGAACCTTCCGGCGACGACCGGCGGCGTCCAGTCCGTCGGCGGGCGTATCGCCGTTCCTTAAAGTTGAAGCTCCCCGCGTGTACGTCGACCGTCTGCCCGATGCCCTCAAAGGGGCGCTTCCCGCGCCGCGGCGCACGGCCGCCGGCCAAGCCGTAAACGCGGCGCTCATCATCTACGCCCTCTGCCTCGCGGCCGGCTTGGGGTTGAGCAGCGCCTATTGGATGACGGGCGGCGACTACCCGTTCGGGGCCGTGCGCGCCGGCTCCTGGACCGTGTGGCCGAAGGCCGGCTCGCGGGACGCCGATCCCTATACCCGCGCCGTCAACGCCCGCACCGGCGGCATCCCCCTCGGCATCGGCGAGGGTCTCGTCCTGCGCGCCGCCGCCGACGATGCCGGCCGGGCCCTCGACGCCCGCTGCACGTACCGCATCGGCACGACGGCGCCGCAGGCACGCTACTGGTCGCTGACCCTCTACGACGGCGCCGGCCGCCCGGTGGATACGGCCCTCAAGCGCTCGAGCTTCTCGTCGGCCGAGGTCCTGCGCGGCCAGGACGGCGGCTTCACGGTCGCGCTCTCCCGCGAGGCCGAGAGCGGCAACTGGCTGATGATGCCGGAGAGCGGGGAGGTGAGCCTCGTGCTGCGGCTCTACGACACCCCGGCGGCCTCGGCGGCTGCGGCCCTCGACCCGCGCAGCCTGCCGTCCATCGTGCGCGGGGAGTGCGGCCCGTGAGACTGTTGGCGCGCTTCGTCCTCGCGACCGTGTGCGGCCTCGTGCTCGCCGGCCTCGTGCACCTCTCGGCGGTGCTGGCGGTCCCGTACCTTGCCGAGAAGGACGCCTTCTCGCGCCTGCGCGGCACGCTCTCGGCCGACCGCTCCGAGATCGTCGCGACGCCGGGCGACCACGGCACGTGGCTGCCCTATCCGGACCCCGACGTCGCGCTCGCGACCTGCGCCTACACCCTCGACGAGGGGCCTGTGCGCGTCTCGGCCAGGACCGGGCCGCTGTTCCAGTCTCTCTCCCTGCACGCCCGCGCCGGGGGCGTGTTCTTCGCCATCACCGACCGGGCCGCCGTCCGCGGCGCCCTCGACCTCGTGGTCATGACCCGGCGTCAGCTCGACGAGGCGCTCGCGAGCGAGGATCCGGACGAGCCGTCCCGCGACGTGCGCATCGTCTCCCCCGGCCGCGAGGGCCTCGTCGTGGTCCGCGTGCTCGCCGCCTTCGCGAGCCAGCGCGAGCAGGCGGCGGAGGCGGCGAAGTCCGTCTCCTGCACCATCGACCGGGAGTAGGCCGCCGGTTCCGGCCTGTGGCTTTGCCTAGCTGTGAGCGGTCGACCAGCCCGCATTACGCCGGCTTGAATCGTTCATAGTCGCTCTCCGTCGGCTCGGTACGCGGCGCGCCGGTGCTGCCGTGCCGCAGCTTCGAGCTTTCCACATAAACAGTCTTCCGGATTTCGTTGACCTGGCCGACGGGACTATGATCGGGCAGAGCATGCCAGGGCGTGTAGGAGAGATTCTCGCCGAAGCGCATCTGCTCGGGCGAGTCGAATGGCTGCGGTCGGATGGTGATTTCCGCGACGCGCTGGATCGGAGTGCTCCAGGTGACGGTCGGATTGTCGATCACCTCCGGCGTCGCGCCGTCTCGGACCTGCACGTTGAAGTCAAATCTTGCCGGCGCACCGGCGAGAAGAGTCGCCATGACGCGTCGGAGATAATCGGCATCGCGCTCACCCAGCGCGATCGGGGGGACCATGAAATTTCCCGGATGCGGCGTCGCGCTGTAGCGGCAGATCGTGCCGGTGCCGTTGCCGAATTCATACGGCACTTGGCTCCAGTACTGGGTGGTAAGAGGGCTGTCCTGGACATGCCCGTTCACGAAGCCCAGCACAGCTGGCATGTCTGCCAAGCGGTTTTCCTTGAGCCAACCGAAGAACTTCGCCAGCCGTTCTTCTTTTGGTGTCGTCGGCGTGATCCTCGCCAAATCCTCCGTGAACAGCACGTATTCTTTGGTGTCGCGGATGAAGAAGACCGGATGGTCGGCCAGGATGAAGTCATGGGTCTCGGCCGAGGCTTCCGCATCGAGGACCTTCGTCCCTTCGACCCCGATCAGCTTGATCGCCATGCCGTGGATGTCGGCTTTGGTGTCGTTGGCCTCCTTGCCGCTGGAGAACCGGATGAAGGCTTTGTAAGTCTTCGGCTGAGCGAAGAGGCCGACCTTGTACCGATCCGGAATATCGGCGAGCACCTTGAACTCGGCGCAGACGCAGCCGTGCTGCTTCGGGTGCTGCCCGCGCCTGTCGGCGGCGCCGGCTGCCTTCATCATGTCGAGTTGAAGCTGCGCGACCCTGTCGATTCCCGACGAAGGAGCAGTAACTTCCCCAGTGCTATTGCTCATACTAAAGTCTCCAATATGGATTACTTCTTTAGTAGTACATGCTTTCATCAACTCGGCAAGTGAAAATAATTAGGACACAGCATTGCGTCGGCATTCCTTGAAATCGCGTTGAGCGCGAAGCGCGCGGGAGAGCAGCCTTGGACGCCGGGCTCGCGGATGCGGTGCGGCTATTCCGGAGGACTCAGCGGCATTCCTTCTGGACGCGCTCGATCGCCTCGCCGAACCCTTTCAGCGAGTAGCGGTCGCTCGTGGCGTTGTTCCTCGACGAAGTGCCCTTCACGACGAGGTCGTTCGCGCGGCGCATGGAGTCGATCACCTTGGCCTCCTCGGCCGGGTTCTTGACCCACAGGTTCTTGCCCTTGGCGACGAGGACGAACTGGTCGCGGCCGAGGACGGCCTGGTGGTCGACCCCCTCCTTGAGGTCGAAGTTCATGATCAGGCTGATCTCGTTCCTGACCTTCTCGGCCGGTCGCGTCGCCACGAACATGTAGCCCGGGATGTCCTTGAGGCTTGAGGGCGTGCGGGCCTTCGGCTGCGAGAGGGCGTAGCAGACCTTCGTCTTGGGATCGGGGGTCGTGTAGACGTTCCAGTCGCCGAAGGACTGCACGAGCCGCGCCTGCCCGCCGCCGGGGGCGGTCGTGGCGGCGCCGCCGGCGGCGGGCTTGGCGCCGGGCTTCGCGCCGGCTTTGGCGTCGGACTTGGCCCCGGGCTTCGCGGCCGACCTGGCGTCGGGCTTCGCGGCTGGCTTGCCCTTCTGGCTCTGGGCCTGGCCGGACGACGTCCCGCTGCGCTGCTGCATCTGGGCCGAAAGGCCGGTCGCAAAGCCGGCGAGGAGGAGGGCCGAGAGGGCCACGCGGGAGAGGGCGCGAATCATGCCGGAACCATAAGGGGCTGAGGTTTTGCGGGCCAGGACGAAGCCCTGGAACTCAACAGGGACTCACGAAGCGGGCGGAATTGGGATAGGTCCGGGCCGAACGACCGCCGCGGAGCGCCCATGAAAGCCGTCCTGTGCAAGAGCTTCGGAGGCCCCGGGACCCTCGTCGTCGAGGACGTGCCGGCGCCTGAGCCCGGTCCCGGCGAGGCGCTGGTGCGGGTGCGGCTCGCGGCGCTCAACTTCTTCGACACGCTGATCATCGAGAATAAGTATCAGCTCAAACCCCCGCTGCCGTTCTCGCCCGGGGCCGAGCTCTGCGGCACCGTCGAGGCGCTGGGTCCCGGGACGCAAGGCCTCTCCGTCGGCGAGCGGGTCATCGGCTCGATCGGCCACGGCGCCTGCCGCGAATTCGTCACGGCCCGCGCCGACCGGCTCACCCCCGTGCCCGAGGGGGTCTCCGACGAGCAGGCGGCGGGGCTCACCATCACCTACGGCACCTCGCTCCACGCCCTCAAGGACCGGGCGCAGGTGAAGGCCGGCGAGACCCTCGCCGTGCTCGGCGCCGCCGGCGGCGTCGGCCTCGCGGCGGTCGAGATCGGCAAGCTCTTGGGCGCGCGGGTGATCGCCTGCGCCTCCTCCGACGACAAGCTTGCCATCGCCCGGGAGCACGGCGCCGGCGAGACCCTGAACTACGCCGCCGAGCCCCTGCGCGAGGGCCTGCGCCGCCTCACCGGCGAGCGCGGCGTCGACGTGCTCTACGACCCGGTCGGCGGGGAGCTTGCCGAGCCGGCGCTGCGCAGCATGGCCTGGAAGGGGCGCTACCTCGTGATCGGCTTCGCGGGCGGGCAGATCCCGAGGATCCCGCTCAACCTCGTGCTGCTGAAAGGCTGCGACGTGCAGGGGGTGTTCTGGGGCTCCTTCGTCGACCGCGAGCCCGCAGGGCACGCCGCCAACATGGCCTGGCTCCTCGGGCATGTGGCCTCGGGGGGCCTCTCGGCCCGGGTGCACGGGGTCTATCCGCTGGAGGAGACCCCGGCGGCGCTCGGAATCCTCGCCCGCCGGGAGGCGACAGGGAAAGTCCTCGTCAGACCGTAAGCCGGCTCAGGCCGTGATGGTCTTGTCGTCCTGGAGCACCGCCCGGGCCTGCTCCCGGTGGGCCTCGTTGATCGAGCCCGCGACCTGGGAGATGGCGGCAAGAAGCAGGGCGGCGTCGTCGGCGAAGCCGACGAGGGGCAGGATGTCGGGCAGGAAGTCGAGGGGCATCACGAAGTAGGCGATGGCCCCGAGCAGCACGAGCTTGACCCGCGACGGCGTCGCAGGATCGACGGCGCAGAAGTAGGCCGACAGGATGTCCTCGGCGAAGGGGATCTTCTGGCCGACGCGCTTCAGCTTGGCGAAAAACTTGCGCGGCAGCTCCCCGCCGCTCCCGCCCTCGCGCCGGGCTTCTTCCCGGGCCATGCGCCGCATGGCCTCGATCTCGGCCTTGGTGAAGGGCTTCCCGAACGTCTCGCTCATCCCTCTCTCCGGGGCGGCACCGCCGCTCTTCCGGAAAAGATGGCCTCGCGACCGCGGCGGCACAAGGGAAGCTTGAGCGGTTGCGCCGCCGGTCCGGTGCGCTAGAGAGGGCGCGATACGGGAGAGACCAAATGAAGCTCGACGGTTCGATTTCGGCGGTGGTGACCGGCGGGGCCTCCGGCCTCGGGGAGGCGACAGCGCGGATGCTGCGTTCGGCCGGGGCCAAGGTCGCGATCCTCGACATGCAGGCGGAGCGGGGGAGGGCGGTCGCCCAAGAGATCGGGGCTACGTTCTGCGAGGCGAACGTCACCGACGAGGCGTCCGTCGACGCGGCGCTCGCGAAGGCGCGCGCGGCGAACGGCACCGAGCGCATCCTCGTCAACTGCGCCGGCGTCGCGCCGGGCAAGCGCACGGTCGCGAAGAAGCGCGAGACCGGCGAGCTCGTCGGGCACGACGTCGAGACCTTCCGGCGCACCGTCGAGGTGAACCTCGTCGGCACCTATCTCATGATCGTCAAATCCGCCGTCGCCATGGCGGCGCTCGAGCCCGCGACGGCGGACGGCGGGCGCGGCGTGATCGTCTCGACGGCCTCCGTCGCGGCTGAGGACGGGCAGATCGGGCAGGCCGCCTACGGATCCTCGAAGGCCGGCGTCCTCGGCCTCACGCTCCCCGTCGCCCGCGACCTCTCGGGCTACGGCATTCGCGTCATGACCATCATGCCGGGCCTCTTCCACACCCCGATGTTCGACGGCCTGCCCGAGGACGTCCGCAAGGCCCTTGCCGCGAGCGTCCCCTTCCCCTCGCGCCTCGGCCGCGCCGACGAGTATGCCGCGCTCGTGCGGGCCATCGTCGAGAACGACATGCTCAACGGCGAATCGATCCGCCTCGACGGGGCCTTGAGGATGGCGCCCAGATAGGCGCAACCCGTCACGTCGGCCTTGGCCGGGGGCCGGTCACGCGGCCGGCTTCGCCTTCGACAGGAAGGCCGTGAAGGCCGCCTTGGCGGCGGGCGAGGCGAGGGCCTTGTGGAACGCCGCCGCCTCCCGATCCATCGCGGCGAGGATCTCGTCCCGGTCGCCGCGGATGAGGCGGCGGGTCGCCGCGATCGCGTCCCGCGGCTTCGCGGCAAGCTTTCTGGCGCGCTCCAGGGCGTGGGCATAAAGCGCGTCCGCCGGCACGACGGCGTTGACGAGCCCGAGCCGCAGGGCCTCGTCGGCGCCGAAGGGCTCGGCGAGGAGCAGGAGCTCGCTCGCCTTGGCGAGGCCGACGCGGCGCGGGAGAAGCAGGCTCGACGCCGCCTCCGGCACGAGGCCGAGGTCGACGAAGGGCAGGCGGAACGTCGCCGAAGGCGCCGCGTAGACGAGGTCGCAGTGCAGGAGCATGGTCGTGCCGACGCCGACCGCGACGCCCTCGACCGCCGCGACGAGGGGCGTCTCGAGCCGCGCCAGCGCCGTGATGAAGTGAAAGGCCGAGCGCGCGTCCGGGCGCTCGGCGGCGGCGAGGAAGTCGGCAAGGTCGTTGCCGGCCGTGAACGCGCCGCCGGAGCCCGCGACGAGGACCGCGCCCGCGCCGTCCCGGTCGGCCTCACTGAAGGCCGCCACGCAGGCGTCGTACATGGCCCGCGTCATGGCGTTCTTCTTCTCCGGCCTGTTGAGCCGGACGACGAGGACGTCCCCGTCCCGCGAAACGCTCACGTGCTCGGTC
>DASVVU010000197.1:0-8159 GCA_036386395.1 Beijerinckiaceae bacterium
ACGTAGGGCCAGATCAGGTCGTTCGGGCGCAGCATGTTGAAGGCGTTCGCCATGCGCGAGCCCTCGAGGTAGCCGCGCTTCTGCATCCCCTCCTCGAGGTCCTTGAGCTGCTCCTCGTCGACGAACACTTTCAGGTCGCCGGCGTGGGTGAAGTCGACCTGGGTGGTCAGGAAGGTCGCGCTCTCGATCCGGTCGTCCCCGGTCGCCGCCATGTAGGCGAGCGCCACCGAGAGGAGCGTGCCGCCGACGCAGTAGCCGATCGCCGTGACCTTGCGCTCGCCCGTCGCCTGCTCGATCGCGTCGAGGGCCGCGAAGATGCCCTCGCGCATGTAGTCGGAGAAGCCCTTGTCGGCGTGGCGCTCGTCCGGGTTCACCCACGAGATCACGAACACCGTGAGCCCCTGGCCGACGGCCCAGCGGATGAAGCTTTTGTCCGGGTTGAGGTCGAGGACGTAGAACTTGTTGATCCAGGGCGGCACGATGAGGAGCGGGCGGCGCAACACCGTCTCGGTCGCGGGCGCGTACTGGATGAGCTCGATGAGGTCGTTGCGGAAGACGACCTTGCCCGGCGTATTCGCCATGTTGACGCCGACCTGGAACTTCTCCGGGTCCGACTGGCGCATCTTGAGCTCGCCCCTGCCGGCCTCGATGTCCTCGGCCAGCATCTTCATGCCGCGCACGAGGTTCGCCCCGTTCTCCTGGATCGTGGTGCGGATCAGCTCCGGATTCGTGGCGAGGAAATTCGAGGGCGAGAGCGCGCTCGAGATCTGCCTGACGTAGAACTCGGCCTTGTGGCGGGTGTGCTCGTCGAGCCCCTCGGCCTCCGCGACGAGCTTCTCGGCCCAGCGCGAGGTGATGAGGTAGGCCTGCTTCAGGAAGTCGAACACCGGGTTCTCAGACCACTCCGGGTCCTTGAAGCGGGCGTCCTTCGGGTCCGGCGCCGCGACGGGCGCGGCCTCCTCGCCCTGCATGCGCTTCAGCGTCGTGGCCCACAGGTCGAGGAAGGTCGAGCCGAGCCGCGACTGCGCCTCAAAGGCCTTCTGCGGGTCGACGAGCCAGTACTCGGCGACCTGGCCCAAGGTCTTGACGTAGTCGGCGGCCTTGTCGGCAAGGCCCGTGTTGGCGCGCTGCTCCTCCAAGGGCTTGATGTAGGCGGCGGTCGCCTTGCCGGCCTCCTCGACGAGGAGGGCCATGTTGCGCGACAGCTCCTCGACGTTCGGGAGCGGCAGCGGGGCCGGCGGGGCGCCCGGGGGCGGCGCCTGAGGCGCTTGCTGCGAGGCTTGCGGCATGACTGGCGTTTCCTCATCAAGCCTTGAACCCTGCAAGGTCCGGGCCCTCTTTTCGTCATTTTAACGCTCTAGCGACCAAAATCGCCAGAACGAAGAATGGTTCGCGGGCAAGCCCGCTTTTCCGGAGATCGAAGTGTCGACGAGCCGCCTTCTCGGCCGGGCCCTCCTGATCGCGTGCGCCGCAGGCCTTTCCGCCTGCTCCGGCGACACGAACTACGTCCGCGACGGGTTCGTCTTCGTGGGGGTCGGGGCCGAGCGCAAGAAGGCCGCCGATTTCGTCGAGACCAGCCGTCCCGCCGACATCGACTACAAGCCCGTCGGGGTCGCCGCGCCGAAGCGCGCGCTTGCCGCCAAGGGGGCGGCCGGCGCCAAGGCCGGCGAGGCCGAGATGGACGCGCTGCGCGCCGCGAACGAGGCAAGGGCCAAGGAGACGAAGGCTGCGGGCGCCGCCGTCGAGCCGCCGAAGCCGCCCGCCGTGCCGCCGGCGGCCCGCTGACGCCGAGGGCTTTCACGAATCCGCCGACCTGCTACACCCCACCTGACACCCGGCCGCGCCGGCCGCCCCGAGGACCCCGCGATGCACGAGTTCCACCGCATCAAGCGCCTGCCGCCCTACGTCTTCGAGCAAGTCAACAAGATCAAGGCGCAGGCCAGGGCCCAAGGGGCCGACATCATCGACCTGGGCATGGGCAATCCCGATCTCCCGGCGCCGCCGCACGTGATCGAGAAGCTGTGCGAGACGGCGGGGAAGCCCCGCACCGACCGCTACTCCGCCTCCAAGGGCATCGCGGGCCTGCGCCGCGCCCAGGCCGGCTATTACCTCCGCCGCTTCGGGGTGAAGCTCAACCCCGAGACCCAGGTTGTCGCGACGCTCGGCTCGAAGGAGGGTTTCGCCAACATGGCGCAGGCCATCACCGGCCCCGGCGACGTGGTGCTGGTGCCCGACCCGAGCTACCCGATCCACGCCTTCGGTTTCCTCATGGCGGGCGGCGCGGTCCGCTCGGTGCCGGCGGAGCCGACGGACGCCTTCTTCCCGGCCCTCGAGCGGGCGGTGACGCGCTCGATCCCGAAGCCGATCGCCGTCGTCGTCTGCTACCCGTCGAACCCGACCGCCTACATCGCCGACCTCGACTTCTACCGCGAGCTCGTGACCTTCGCGAAGCGGCACGAGCTCATCCTCCTGTCCGACCTCGCCTACGCCGAGGTCTACTTCGACGACCGAGCGCCGCCGCCCTCCGTGCTGCAGGTGCCGGGCGCCATGGACGTGGCGGTCGAGTTCACCTCGATGTCCAAGACCTTCTCGATGGCCGGCTGGCGCATCGGCTTCGCGGTCGGCAACGATCGCCTCCTCGCGGCGCTCGCCCGGGTGAAGAGCTACCTCGACTACGGCGCCTTCACGCCGGTGCAGGTCGCGGCGACCGCGGCCCTCAACGGCCCCGAGGACTGCATCCGCGAGATGCGCGCGACGTACCGGCGCCGCCGCGACGTGCTCGTCGACTGCTTCGCCAAGGCCGGCTGGCCGATCCCGTCGCCCTCCGCCTCGATGTTCGCCTGGGTGCCGATCCCCGAAAAATTCCGCTCTCTCGGCAGCCTCGAGTTCTCGAAGCTCCTCGTCGAGAAGGCCGACGTCGCGGTCGCGCCCGGCATCGGCTTCGGCGAGCACGGCGACGACTACGTCCGCATCGCCCTCGTCGAGAACGAGCAGCGCATCCGCCAGGCCGCCCGCAACGTCCGCCGCTTCTTCGACACCGCCGACAAGACGCTCCACAACGTCGTGCCGATGGCGAAGGTGGGCTGACCCCTCCCTTGCGCCAGAGGATCAGTATCCCCGTTCAGGATCGACGAGGTTCCGCAGCGGGGCGCCCCTGAGGTAGCGCGCGAGGTTGTCGGAAAAGATCGCGACGCAGCGGTCCATGTAGACGGCGTGGTCGTCAACGCTGCAATGCGGCGTCACGACGAGGTTCGGCGCCGTCCAGAACGGGCTCTCGGGCGGCAGCGGCTCCTCGGGGAAGACGTCGAGCACCGCCCCGCCGAGGCTCTCGTCGGCAAGCTTTTCGAGGAGCGCGTCGCAGTCGAAGACCTTGGCCCGCCCGACGATGACGACCCCGGCCCGGCGGGGCAGGAGGTCGAGCCGGCGGCGGTCGATCAGGCCTTGGGTTTCTGGCGTCAGCGGCAGCGACGAGACGAGGAAATCGGTCTTCGGCAGGAGATCGTCGATCTCGGCGAAGGTGACCGAGCGGTCGACGTACGCGCGCGGGCCGCCGGATCGGCTCACCCCGACGGTCTCGATATCGAGGAGCTTGAGCAGCCTTGCGCCTTCGCCGCCGATCGCGCCGACGCCGAGGAGCATCGCGCGCTTGCCCGAGACGACGCTCTCGAAGCGCGGGGCCCAGCGCCTGCGCTCCTTCTCGGCAGCAAAGTGCGGGATCGCGTAGTTCAGCATCAGCACCGCGGTCAGGATGAACTCGCCGCCCTTCTCGCGATGGACGCCGCTGGCGTTGGTCAGGACGGCGCCCGGAGGCATCAGTGGCAGAAGACCCTCGACGCCCGCCGAGATGCTCTGCACCCATCGCAGCTGCCTGGCGAAGGCGAGCGATCTCGGCTTGCGGACAGCAAAGAGGATCTCGGCGTCGGCGGCGATCTCGGCCGCGCGCGCCGGCTCGTCGTTGACGGTGACGGCGACACGGTCGCGCAGCTCCGGCCTTTCCGCGAGCATGCGCTCGAGGTGCGCCGGCGTGAACCGAAGCGCCGGCTCCGTCTCCGGATTGTTCTCGACGTGGACGCGGACCGGTGCTTGCGGCAAAGGATGGGCTCCTGCGGTCCCCGGCGCCGGTGCGCGCCCGGAGTTTCCATCGGCGTACTGGTAGGCCAGTTTCGGGCCGATGCAATGCCGGCCCGAAGCGGCGGCGCGTGCCTTGCTTGTTTCCTCAAGCAGCGCATCCGCCAGGCCGCCCGCAACATCCGCCGCTTCTTCGACACCGCCGACAAGACCCTGCACAACGTCGTGCCCATGGCGAAGGTAGGATAGACCGCCCGCCTCACCGTCCCGCGACCGGTCCGATCCGCTTCGGCCCGCCGCCGAGCGCCGTGACGCCCTCGCCATAGGTCCGGAACGCCGCCGCGGGGAGGCCCGCGCCGCCGACCCGGGCCATCGGGGCGGGGCCGTCGTTGCCGACCCAGAATCCTGAGACCGTGTCGCCGAAGAAGCCGACGAACCAGGCGTCGCGGTAGTCGTTCGAGGTGCCGGTCTTGCCGTGTACCGTGCGGTCGAAGTTCGCGGCGCGTCCCGTGCCGTCGCGCACGACCCCGCGCAGGAGCGTGCGCATCATCCCGGCGCAGGTCTGCGACAGCACCCGCTGCGGCACCTCGCGCTTGCGCCACCAGGCGATCTCGCCGAAGGGCCCGACGACGCCGAGGATGCCGTGCGGCTCGGCGCGCAGGCCGCCGTTCGCGACCGCGGCGTAGGCGGCGGTCACGTCGAGGAGCGTCGCGCCAAACGCCCCGAGGGAGAAGCCGCGGCCGGCGGGGAGGGGGCCGGAGAGCCCGAGCCGGCGCGCGGTCGCGACCACCTTCTCGACCCCGAGCGCCTCCTCGAGCCGCGCCGCCGAGCCGTTGCGGGACCACGCCATCGATTCGGCGAGGGTGATCCGGCCCCAGTAGGCGCCGTCGTGGTTCGTCGGCCAGCCGCGCGCGAGCGGCATGTCGAGAAGCTCGCTCTCGGGCCGGAAGCCCTGGCGGCAGGCCTCGGCGTAGAGGGGAAGCTTGGCGAGCGACCCCGGCGAGCGCCGCGCCTGCACGGCGCGGTTGAACTGGCTGTCGCCGTAGTCCGCGCCGCCGAGCATCGCCCGCACGGCGCCGTCCGGGCCCATGTCGATCCCGGCGACCTGGTGGGCGTTGCGGGCCTGCCCCGCCTGGGCGGCCTTGTCGGCGGCGTAGACCATCTCGGCCTGGCGCCAGGCGTCGAGGGTGACGATCAGGCGGAAACGCCCGGAGCGGCGGAGCTCGTCCTTGGCGGCGCGCACGACCCAATCGCGGAAGTAGCGGCAGTCGGCCTCGTAGAGCGCCTCCGTCCCCGGCCGCGCGCCGGTCCGCAGCGCCCGCTCGGCCTCCCTCGCGGTCATGAAGCCGGCCGCGATCTCCCGGTTCAGCACGATCTTGGCGCGAGCGAGCGCCGCGTCGGGGTTGCGCGACGGGCTGTAGTCGCGGGGCGACTTCAGCATGCCGACGAGAACCGCGGCCTCGTAAGGATTGAGGTCGCGGGCGCGCTTCGCATAGAAGTGCCGCGCCGCCGCCTCGATGCCGATCACGCCGCCGGCGAAGTAGGCCTGGTTGAGGTAGGCCGAAAGAATCTCGTCCTTCGACAGCGCCATCTCGAAGCGCAGCGCGATCGGGATCTCGAGGAGCTTGCGGGCGAGCGCGCCCTCGCCCTCCTCGAACAGCACGGTCTTGACGAGCTGCTGCGTGATGGTGCTGCCGCCCTGGCGCGAGCGCCCGAGGAGGTTCGCTGCGAACGCCCTGGCAAGACCCTTCGGGTCGATGCCGGGGTGGCGGTGGAAGCGCACGTCCTCGGTCGCGATCGCGGCGTTGACGACGTGCCGCGAGATGTCCTTGAGAGGCACGAAGGAGGGCAGGAGGCACTGCCCGGCGAGCGTGCCGTCGGCCGCCGTCGCGACCCGGACCTGCCCGTGGGAGACGAGGTCGCGAATCTGCGCCGCCGTCGGCGCGCGCACGAAGCCCGGCCCGAACAGGAAGAACGCCCCGACCCACAGGAGCGTCACGGCCTGCACCGTGGCGACCGCAAGCCATCCGAGCGCGCGCCGCATCGTCCTGAGAATCCTCGCGCCGGCGGGGGAGGGCGGCGCGTCCCTTCTTCTTACAAGGTTAACGATTGCGGCGGGCGCATGGCGTCAGTTGCGGCCCCGCTTTCTTGATCCGTTCCGGAAACCGGTGCATGACGGGCCGCACCTCAACCAGCCTCACCCGGATCACCCCATGATGGAGCCCCTTCGCGTCGGCGTGGCCGGCCTCGGCACGGTCGGCGCGGCGGTGGTGCGGATCCTTGCCCGGCAGGACAACGCGCTGGCCGAGCGCTGCGGGCGCCCGGTCCGCGTCACTGCCGTCTCGGCAAGGGCACGGGAGAAGGACCGGGGCCTCGACCTCTCCCGTTATGCCTGGTTCGACGATCCCGTCGATCTCGCCCGCTCGCGGGAGGTGGACTGCGTCGTCGAACTGATCGGCGGCGCCGACGGGGCGGCGAAGGACACGGTCGAGACGGCGCTCGCGTCCGGCCACCACGTGGTCACGGCCAACAAGGCGCTCCTCGCGAAGCATGGCCTTGCCCTCGCGTCGCTCGCCGAGCGATGGGGCGTGGCGCTCGGCTTCGAGGCCGCGGCCGCGGGCGGCATCCCGGTGATCAAGACGTTGCGGGAGGCGCTGCACGGCAACGCGGTGCGGCGCGTCTACGGCATCCTCAACGGCACCTGCAACTACATCCTCTCCCGCATGGAGGCCGAGGGGCTGTCCTTCGCCGAGTGCCTCGCCGACGCGCAGCGTCTCGGCTACGCCGAGGCGGATCCCACCTTCGACGTCGGCGGCTTCGATACCGCCCACAAGCTCTCGATCCTGACGAGCCTCGCCTTCGGCACGAAGATCGACGCCGAGGCGGTCTACGTCGAGGGCATCTCGACGATCGCGCCCCTCGACCTCAGGATGGCGGACGAGCTCGGCTATCGCATCAAGCTCCTCGGGGTCGCCGAGCGCACCGACACCGGCATCGAGCAGCGGGTGCACCCGACCATGGTGCCGAAGTCGTCCTCCATCGCGCAGGTCATGGGCGTGACGAACGCCGTCACCGTCGACGCCGACGCCGTGCGCGAGCTGACCCTCATCGGCCCCGGCGCCGGCGGCGACGCCACCGCCTCCGCCGTCGTCGCCGACATCGCGGACGTGGCGAGCGGCACCATCCGCCCGCCGTTCGGGCGCCCGGTGGCGCGGCTGGAGAAGCTCGAGCGCGCCCCGATGCAGCGCCACGAGGGCGGCTACTACATCCGCCTCACCGTCCCCGACCGCCTCGGCGTCGCGGCCGGCGTCGCGACCCACATGGCCAAGGCCGAGATTTCCTTGGAGAGCATCGTCCAGAAGCGCTCGGACGTCGCCGCGGCCAGGGACCCGCACGGCCAGTCCGGCGCGCCGGTCTCCCTCGTCCTCGTCACCTACGCGGCGACCGAGGCCGCGATCCGCTCGGCGCTGGAGAAGATCGAGGCGGACGGGCTGACCTCCGAGCCGCCGCAGGTGATCCGCATCGAGCGGGAGTAGGCGCCGGAGGCTTGACCTGCCGGCCTTGGGCGCATAGGGCCTGCGCATCCGTGGTGATTTGAGCCGGCCGGCTTGCGCGCCACGTTAAACAAGGCGCTAAAAGGCCGGGGGCACGCGCCCGGCCTTGCCTATCGGCCGGCGATCCGTGTCCGGGGCCTGCCCCGGAGAGGGCTGGCCATGAACGACTCATCCCCCGCAATGGCGCCCGCGCAAGAGGATTTCGAGCTCGAGACCCGGCTCGTCCACGCCGGCACGCTCCGCTCGGACTTCGCCGAGACCTCCGAGGCGATCTTCCTGACGCAAGGCCACGTCTACGAGACGGCGGAGCAGTGCGAGGCGCGCTTCAAGGGCGAGGACCCCGGCTACATCTACGCCCGCTTCTCGAACCCGACCGTCGGCATGTTCGAGGCCCGCATGGCGGCCCTCGAAGGGGCGGAGGCCGCCCGCGCCACGGCGACCGGCATGGCGGCGGTGACGGCCTCGCTCCTCGGGCAGTTGAGGGCCGGCGACCACGTCGTCGCGGCGCGCCAGCTCTTCGGCTCCTGCCGCTTCGTG
>DASVVU010000198.1:0-11918 GCA_036386395.1 Beijerinckiaceae bacterium
CGGGGCTTCGGGCCGGCGCGGGTCGAGGGCCTGCCGGCCTGCGACTGGGTGCTGATCGACGCCGGCGACGTGATCGTCCACGTCTTCCGTCCCGAGGTCCGCAGCTTCTACAATCTCGAGAAGATGTGGGGCGCGGACCGGCCGCACGAGCGCCTGGCCGGCTGATTTAGGCCGGTTCGCCCCGTGAGGCTGACGGTCGTCGCGGTCGGGCGGCTGAAGAGCGGCCCCGAGCGCGACTTGGCCGAGCGCTACCGCGAGCGCGCCGAGGCGCTCGGGCGCTCGGCCGGCTTTGCGCCGGTCGAAGTGGTCGAGATCCCCGAGAGCCGCGCCCGGCGCGACGCCGACCGTCGGGCCGAGGAAGCCCGCACCGTCCTGGAGCGGGCCGGGACGGCCACGCTGATCGCCTTCGACGAGCGCGGGCGCTCGATCCCCAGCGAAGACCTGGCCGGGCGCCTGGAAAAGTGGCGCGACGGCGGCACGCCGGCCCTCGCCTGCGCGATCGGCGGCGCCGACGGCCTCGACCCCTCGTTGCGCGAGCGCGCCGCTCTCGTCCTCTCCTTCGGCGCCCTTACCCTGCCGCACCAGCTCGTCCGGGTGCTCGTGCTGGAACAGCTCTACCGCTGCCTGACCATCCTCTCCGGCCATCCCTATCATCGCGGGGGGTAGGATCGGGGCCGGGATGTCGGCCCGTGCCGCGCCTCACTTCCTCACGAGCGGGCAGCGGGACTTCTCGAGGGGCTGAAACGCCTCGACGCCCGGCACCGTCGCGACGAGGCGGTAGAGGTCCCACGGGCCTTGCGATTCCGACGGCTTCTTGACCTCGAACAGGTGCATCTCGTGCACCATGCGCCCGTCCTCGCGGATGCGGCCGTCCTTGGCGAAGAAGTCGTTGATCGGGGCCGCCTTCATGGCCTTCATGACGGCGCCGGTCTCGTCCGTGCCCGCCGCCTGCACGGCCTTGAGGTAGTGCGTCGTCGCCGAGTAGAGGCCGGCCTGGGACATGTTCGGCATCTTGCCGGTCTTGTCGAAGAAGCGCTTCGACCAGGCCCGGGTCTCGTCGTTCAGGTCCCAATAGAAGGCTTCGGTCAGGAGCATGCCCTGCGCCGTCTGGAGCCCGAGACTCTTCACGTCGTTCACGTAGACGAGAAGGCCGGCGAGGCTCTGCCCGGCCTTCGTCAGCCCGAACTCGGCCGCCTGCTTGATGGCGTTCGTGGTGTCGGTGCCGGCGTTCGCGAGCCCGACCACCTTCGCCTTCGAGGCTTGCGCCTGGATCAGGAAGGACGAGAAGTCGGCCGTGTTCAGGGGCGCCCGCACCGAGCCGACGACCTGCCCGCCGTTCGCGCGCACGACCTCGGCGGTGTCGCGCTCGAGCTCGTGCCCGAAGGCGTAGTCGGCCGTGACGAAGAACCACGAGTCGCCGCCGCGCTTCACCGTCGCCTTGCCCGTCGTGCTGGCGAGCGAGTAGGTGTCGTAGGTGTAGTGCACGGAGACGGGGGTGCAGGCCTCGTTGGTGATGCGCACGGCGCCGGGCCCGTTCAGCACCACGATCTTGTTCTTCTCCTTGGCGACCTCGATCACGGCGAGCGCCGTCGCCGAGGCCGCGACGTCGAGAATGGCGTCGACCTGTCCACGATCGAACCACTCCCGCGCCGCGTTCGCGGCGATGTCGGGCTTGTTCTGGTGGTCGGCGAAGACGACCTCGACGGGGCGTCCCAACACCTTGCCGCCGAAGTCCTCGACCGCCATGCGGGCCGCCGTCACGCTGCCCGTGCCGGTGATGTCCGAATAGAGGCTCGCCATGTCGAGGACGAGCCCGATCCGGACCACGTCGTCGGAGATCTGCGCCGGGGCGGGGGCCTGCGCCTGCGCCGAGGCGGGCGGCGCGGCAAGGCACAGGCACAGGACGGCGGCGACGCCGAGGGTCTTCATGGGTAGCCTCCCTTGAGCCGAACGCTCCTGCGGCGCTCTCTCGCCTTGAAGGCAACGGCGACGCTTGACCCGATTCGTCGCCGAACCGGAGAGAATTTGCAAGGAAACCGCCGCAAGCGGATTGATTTGATGAGCGTGGCCGGGCTTGGACATGCGGGCCTTCGGTCGTCCTTGACAGGCCCCGCCCGCCGAAACACGAAGTCCCATGGGATCGACGGCCGACTCCGCTTATTGCGGCGTATGGGGCAGGCGCATGCGTGCCGGAACAATGGGGGGCTTGACGGCGTGCGACGCCTTGCCCTGAGACGCAAAGCCCTGGCTGCGCTCTGTGCCGGCCTCCTCGCGCTTGGCGGCCCGGCTTATCCCCAGGATTTGCCGGCCACCGACCCCGCCCGCGAGGCGGCGCGGGCGGCGGCCGAGAAGGCGAAGCGCGAGGCGGAGCTCAAGGCGGCTCAAGAAGCGCTGGCGGCCGCGGCCGAAGCGCAGCGCCGGCTCGAGCGCGAGATCACGGAGCTCAAGGCCGACCGGGCAAAGCTCAACGCCGCGCTCCTCGACGGCACACGCCGCATGCGCGCTGCGGAGGAGCGAATCGCCGCCCTGGAGGGGCGCATCGCCACGGCCGCCGGCAGCGAGGCCGCGATCCGCCGGTCGCTGGAGGCCCGCCGCGGACTCGTCGTCGAGGTGCTGGCGGCGCTCCAGCGCATGGGGCGCCGCCCGCCCCCCGCCGTGCTCGTGCGCCCCGAGGACATCCTGGCGGCGGTGCGCACCTCGATGCTCTTAGGGGCCGTTCTCCCGGAGCTGCGGTCCGAGACCGAGGCGCTGGCCCAGGATCTCGCCGAGCTTGTGCGCCTGAGGGCGGCGCTCGCCGCCGACCGCCAGGCCCTTGAGCAGGAGCTCGCCGACCTCTCCCGCGAGCAGGAGCGCACGGCGGCCCTCGTCGAGGCCCGCCAGAGCCGCCTCGGAGAGGCCGAGCGCAGCGCCAGTGCCGAGCGGGCGAAGGCGGCCCAGCTCGCCCGGGAGGCGCAGTCTCTCAAGGATTTGATCGAGCGCATGGAGCGCGACGTTGCCGCCGCCCGCACTGCCGCCGACGAGGCGAGGCGCGCCGCCGAGGCGCAGGCCCGCGAGACGAAGGAGCGCTTCGCCGCCGCGGCCTTCCGGGACCCTGCCCGCCTTGCCCCCAAGATCCCCTTCATCGAAGCGAAGGGCGCCCTGCCGATGCCGGTCGGCGGCAGGACCGTGCGCGACTTCGGCGATCCGGACGGGGCCGGCGGCACGACCCGGGGCATCTCAATTTCGACACGACCCCGTGCTGTCGTGGCTTCTCCTGCCGACGGCTGGGTGGCCTTCGCGGGACCGTTCCGGTCCTTCGGACGGCTGCTTATTATCAATGCAGGGGGCGGCTACTATCTTTTGCTGGCCGGCATGGATCAAATCAGGGTAGAGGTGGGCCAGTTCGTGCTCGCCGGGGAGCCGGTGGCGACGATGGGCGACACTTCGTCTCTGGCGGCCGGCACCGGGGGCGTCGAAACCGGCGGCCCGGTGCTTTATGTAGAGTTCCGCAAAGACGGCGGGTCGATCGATCCGGGCCCGTGGTGGGCGAAATCGCAGGGCGAGAAGGTTCGCGGATGATGCGCAAGATTCCTCTGATACTCCTCAGCGCGCTGGCCGGTGCCGGCGCGACCGCCGTCGTGAGCCAGACGCACCTGCTTTCGGGCACGAGCGCGGTCGCGGCCTCGGCCGAGACCTACCGGCAGCTCAGCCTGTTCGGCGACGTGTTCGAGAAGGTCCGCTCGGACTACGTCGAGAAGCCGGAAGAGGCGAAGCTGATCGAGTCGGCCATCAACGGCATGCTGACCTCGCTCGACCCGCACTCGAGCTACATGGACCCGAAGAGCTTCCGGGACATGCAGTACCAGACCAAGGGCGAGTTCGGCGGCCTCGGCATCGAGGTCACCATGGAGGAAGGGCTCGTCAAGGTCGTGACCCCGATCGACGACACGCCGGCCGCCCGCGCCGGCCTCCTCGCCAACGACGTCATCACCCACATCGACGACGAGCAGGTCCAGGGCCTGACCCTCAACCAGGCGGTCGACAAGATGCGCGGCCCGGTCAACTCGACCGTGCGCCTCAAGGTCAAGCGCAAGGAGAAGTCCGAGCCGTTCGAGGTCTCCCTGACCCGCGACATCATCCGGATCCGCCCCGTGCGGGCCCGCAAGGAGGGCGACGACGTCGTCTACCTGCGCATCACGCAGTTCAACGAGCAGACCTTCGAGGGCCTCAAGTCCTCGATCGAGCGGCTCTCGGCCGAGATCGGCCCAGACAAGCTCAAGGGCTACGTCATCGACCTGCGCAACAACCCGGGCGGGCTCCTCGACCAAGCCATCATGGTCTCGGACGCCTTCCTGGAGCGCGGCGAGATCGTCTCGACCCGGGGCCGCAACGCCGAGGAGACGCAGCGCTACAGCGCCAAGGCCGGTGACCTGACCAAGGGCAAGCCCCTGGTGGTGCTGGTCAACGGCGGCTCGGCCTCGGCGTCCGAGATCGTCGCAGGCGCGCTTCAGGACCACAAGCGGGCGACGGTGCTCGGCACCCGCTCCTTCGGCAAGGGCTCGGTCCAGACCATCATCCCGCTCGGCGGCAACGGCGCGGTGCGGCTCACGACGGCGCGCTACTACACGCCGTCCGGCCGCTCGATCCAGGCCAAGGGCATCGACCCCGACGTCGAGATCCTGCAGGAGGTCCCGGACGAGCTGAAGGGCAAGGACGAGACCAAGGGCGAGGCGGGGCTTCGCGGCCACCTCAAGAACGACAAGGAGGAGCGCGGCGGCTCCTCGGCCTACGTCCCGACCGACCCCGCGAAGGACAAGCAGCTCAGCGCCGCCTTCGACTACGTGCGCGGCATCCAGAAGGGCGCCGCCGCCCCCGCCAAGGGCAGCGTTCCGAACTGAGCCACGCCCCTTTTAAGGCTTTGGTAACCACGATGGCCCGCAGTGTCCGCTGACGCTGCGGGCCTTTCGATTCGAGGCCTGTCGCTGCGCGCGAAGAACAGGGCAGGGGGCGGGTTCCCGTGGACGTCACGGCCGACGATCTGACGAAGCCCTTAGGCATCGCCGAGCGCCCCCGCAGCTTCCGCACCTGGACGCTGCCCGTCGCGCCGGTCCTGTCCGGCCTTCTCGTCGTGCTCCTGGGCGGCGCCGCGGCCTACGTGACCTTCGCGGACGACCCGCTCGCCGGCGAGCCGCACGCGATCGTCCCGATCGAGCTGCCGGCGGCCCCGCCGGCAACGTCTCCGGCGGCTCCGCCCACGGCCGCCGTCAAGCCCGCCGGCAATCCCGCGGCCGAGGCGCCGCCGAACCGCACCGCCGCCGAGGTCGAGGACGCGTCCGGCGTCGCGATCATGCGCCCGAACGGGACGGCGGCGCCGGGCTCCGTAATCATCCGGGTGCCGGAGCCGGACGGCAAGCTTGCGCCCGCCCCCGACCCGCGCCTCGTCGAGCGCAGCCGCCACGGCCTTTTGCCGAAGGCCGGGCCGGACGGCGCAAAACCCTGGCAGGTCTACGCCCGCCCGGTCGGGTCCGCCGCCCGCGCGCCCGTGCGCATCGCCCTCCTGGTCACCGGCCTCGGCATCGGCCAGAGCGCCACGGCGGCAGCGGTCGCGAAGCTGCCGCCGCCCGTGACCCTCGCCTTCGCACCTTATGGCGCCGACCTCGACAAGACCGTGGCGAGCGCGCGCGAGGCCGGCCATGAGGTCATGCTCCAGGTCCCGATGGAGCCCTTCGACTACCCGGACAGCGACCCCGGCCCGCACACCCTCACGACCCGGGCGAAGCCGCAGGAGAATCTCGACCGACTGCACTGGGCGATGGGGCGCTTCGCGGGCTATATCGGCCTCGTGAACTTCATGGGCGCCAAGCTGACCGCGGACGAGGCCGCGCTCGCCCCGATCCTCAAGGAGATCGGCTCCCGCGGGCTCGTCTTCCTCGACGACGGCTCGTCGTCGCGCTCGCTGGCCGGCTCCGTCGGCCCGAGCGCGCGCGCGCCCACCGTCCGCGCCGACGTCGTCCTCGACGCCGCGGGCCAGGGCGAGGCGGTCGACCGTGAGCTCGCCCGGCTCGAGGAGATGGCGCGGAAGCGCGGCCTCGCGATCGGGACCGCGAGCGCGCTGCCGGCGACCGTCGAGCGCATCCTGCGCTGGTCGCGCTCCCTCGAGGCGAAGGGCATCGCCCTCGTGCCGGTGTCCGCCGCCTACCCGGCCGAGGGCCGGTGATGGCGCGCCGCCGGGCGGCCCGCCCGGTCCGCGAGCTGCCCTACCGCCCCTGCGTCGGGATCGTGCTCCTGAACCGGGACGGCCTCGTCTTCCTCGGCCGCCGGCGCTCCGAGGCCGGCCCCGATCCCATCGCCGACGGCTACGCCTGGCAGATGCCGCAGGGCGGCATCGACGCGGGCGAGACCCCTTACGAAGCAGCCGTGCGGGAGTTGCGCGAGGAGACGGGGGTGCGCTCGGCCGAGCTCCTCGCCGAGGCGCCGGACTGGTACGCCTACGACCTGCCTTCCTTCGTCGCCGGCCGCGCTTGGCGCGGGCGCTACCGCGGCCAGACCCAGAAGTGGTTCGCCTTCCGCTTCACCGGGCCGGACGAGGAGATCGACATCCGCCATCCCTCCGGTGGCAGGCCCGAGTTCGACGCCTGGCGCTGGGAGCGCATGGACCGCCTGCCCGGGCTCATCATCCCGTTCAAGCGGCCGGTGTACGAGAAGGTCGTCGAGGCGTTCCGCCATCTCGCCGCCCCGATGGATGACGAAAGTGGGGCCCCGCCGGCCTGAGGCGGCGGGCGTTCCCTTGCGCGGGCGCCTGCCTTAAGAGCGGCGGAGAACGCGAGAACGAAGGGGGCGGGCCATGGCGGGAGCGCACGAGCACCTGGAGCGCGCCGAGCACGCGCAGCACACGGCCCATGGCGGGCACGCGGAGCACGGCGGGCACGGCGACGCGAACAAGACCAACAAGCGGATCGCGCTCCTGATCGCGATCCTGGCCCTGTTCCTCGCCGTCGCCGAGACGCTCGGCAAGGGCGCCCAGACCGAGGGCCTGAACTACAACGTCGAGGCCTCGAACCTGTGGGCCTTCTTCCAGGCGAAGACGATCCGCCAGACCGCCGTGCGCACCGCCGCCGAGCAGGTCGAGCTGACCCGGCCGCAGATCGCGGACCCGGCCGTCGCCGACGCCGTCGCGAAGCGCCTCGACACCTGGGGGAAGACCGTGGCGCGTTGGGAATCCGAGCCCGAGACCCAGGAAGGCCGCCGGGAGCTGGCGGCGCGGGCGAAGCAGGCCGAGGCGAAGCGCGACACGGCGCTCGCCCGTTACCACCACTACGAGGTCTCCTCGGCGGCGTTCCAGATCGCGATCGTGCTCGCCTCGGCCGCCGTGATCACGGGCGCGCTGGTCCTGGCCTGGATCGCGATCGGCCTCGGCGGCGTCGGCCTCGTCTTCGCCGGGATCGGGCTCTTCGCGCCCCATTCCGTGCACCTGTTCTGACGCGGAGCTTCTGCGTATCGACGGCAAGGATCGGCGGCATCGCTCATGCGCTGGACGTTCCGCATCGCAGCCGCGCTCGCGCTCGCCTGGCTCCTGTTCCTGGCCTCGCCTTTCGTGGCGCTGCACAGCCTCGGACGTGCCGTCGCGGCGCGGGATGTCGAGGCCGTGCGCGAGCGCGTCAACTTCCGCGCGCTCAGGCTCTCCCTCATGCGGCAGGTCTTGAACGTCGCTCTCGATGAGCGCGGCGGCCGCTCCCTCGGTGCGACCGAGCGCCAGCTCGTCGCGGACGCCGCTGCGACCGTCGCGGATCCGATCGTGTCGCAGCTCCTCACCCCCGAGGCGGTGATCGAGCTCCTCAACGGCGGCTGGCGGCCGCGGGAGGAGGCCGACGGCGGCACGGCATCGACGGCCGACAGCCCCGCGGCGGCCATGCCGGGCGGCATCGCCCGCGCCATGCGGGTGGTCTCGCCCGGGAGCGCTTGGCGGCTGTTCCAGCAGTCGGAGCTCAGGGGCTTCCGCAACATGTTCGTCCGGCTTCCTCCGAATGCGGTCGGGGACCAACAGTTCCGCCTGCGCCTTCGGCTCGTGCGCACGACCTGGAGGCTCGTCGGCATCGAGCTGCCCGAGGCGCCCCTGCGGCGTCTCGTCCGGGAGCGTCTCGGCCCGTTCCGCCGCGGCGATAACGCAAGGCCCGAGGCGTCGCCGCAATGAGAAAGGGCGGCTCGAGGCCGCCCTTCCGATCGCAAGTCGCCGTGCTTCTTTAAGCCGAGCGCTCGATCACCGTGACGATGCGCCGGGTGCCCGGCTCGACGATCACGATCTCGTTCTTCACGATGAAGAAGCGATAGCCGCGGTAGGCCGGGACGATCCGTACGATCTCGGCCGGGACCTCGTGCAGCTCGACGGTCGCCGGGATCACCGTGCCGACCGAGACCGCGAAGTTGACGTTCGTCACGGGGCTGACGCGGACGCTCGAGAAGGAGCGGGTGATCTGGGTGCGCTGCTCCGAGGTGATGTTCGTCGAGACGTTGCCCGTGGTCGAGCCCGCGGCGCCGCCGGACGTGCCGGCCTGGCCGGATCCCGACTGGCCGCTGGCCGTGCCGGCCTGGCCCGTTGCGGAGCCGGAGCCGGACTGCGCGCCCTGCTGGCCCGATCCGCTGGACGCCGCGCCTTGGTTGCCGGAGGACGTGGGGCCGCCGCTCTTCTGGCCCGACACCGTGCCGGAGCCGACGTTACTCGAGCCGGTGGGGGCGTTCGCGGCGCCGGTGCCGCCGCCCGTGCCGGCACCGCTGCCGGCGTTGCCACCGCTCGCGCCCAGCGACATGGCGCCGCCGCTCCCGCCGCTCGTCTGCGCGACGCCGACGGCCACGCTCAAGGCCAAGGCGGCGACTGCCGCCGTGCTGAGTAATCCATACCGCATGTGAGAAACCTCCCGGTTCAGGCGAACGCTCGCCTTCGGAGGCAGGTCAAACGCGCGACCGTACCGAAAGTTTCGGCATTGGATGAATTCTGTTTGATTTGTAATGATTTAGGTGGGCGCGCAAGCGATCGGAGCCGGCGTACGCCACCGTGCCTGCCGATCTCGCCCGTCGGGACTTCGGATGGCGGCACGATGGACCGCCGCGCCTGAACTTCGTCTGAATGCGGCCCGCCGTCGTGACCGCCGGATTCTGTGGCGATCAAGGCGGGCCTCTGCGCCGGCCGCAACGCTCGTCCCGGCGGGGTTGAACGCGGGGAATGCGACGGACAAGCGGCCGGGCGCGTTGTGGACAGGCACGGAGCCTTCCACGATGCGCCTCGCCCCGGCCGGATCCTCGGTCCTCGCTCTTCTCCTTCTGAGCGTCCCGGCGCGGGCCGGCGACCTCCACCTGATGGTCGGCCTGCGCAGCGTCATGGCGGCGGCGATCCGCGACGACGGCTACAACTGCCCAGACGTGAAGCGCATGGTCGACCTCGGCCCCGACGCCTGGGGCAGCGTCCTCAAGGTCGTCTGCGGCCCGGTCGGACGCGAGGAGGCCTGGGACGACCGGCCGCTCCGCGTCACCGCCTACCTGGAAGGCGATTTCTCGACGAAGCCCTGGCGCGACCGGGGCCTGCCGTAGGCAGCCTACCGCCCCGTCTCCTGCTTCAGCTGGTCGATGCGCTTCGAGGCCTCGGCCTTGTCGAGCTCGGGGTCGAAGGCGTCCGGGTCGCGGGCCTCTTCCGAGAGGGTCTTGAGATAGGACGCCTGGGCGCCGGTCATCGGCTCGTGGCCGGTGACCCAGTCGTCCGGGTCTTTGAGCCGGTTCGAGGCCGGGTCGGGGTCGAGCTTCGGGTTCTCGACGTGACGGTCCTCGTGGCCGCGCGGCTTCGCGACCTCCTTGGCCTTAGTCATGACGCTCCTCGTGTTCATGGATTGTTCCAACAGCGAACGCGCGAGGAGTTGCGGCGGTTCCGGCGCCGGCCTTCGCCGCTCGCATCCTTTGAACATACCGGGTCAGAAGCGGATGCGCCCTGCTAAGTAAACGGCCAGCGAGGCCGGCCAGACCGCGGACCAGAGCACCGCCTTCGTATAGCTGGCGGCGCAATTCCCTGCTCCGGCGCATGGGTCGGAACGGATCGAAAGCTGGAAGACGAGATTGAGGACGGCGGCGGTCAAATAGAGGGCGACGAGCGCCTGCCTGGTTTCACGCGCCATGGGGTCCGAAGATCGGGGCGAAGGCGATCGCCCGTCAAGGGGGACCGGCCCTCGCGCGGCACCGTGCACATACACGATCCATTCCGTCCGGTGATGCCGGCCATGACCGGGATGCGTTTGGCGGCCCCCTCCGGCTGAGCTAGATTCCCGCTTCCTCAAAGCGATTGGAAGCCGCCATGGCCGAGTCCGCCGCGCGCCGCATCTCCCCCGAGCTCGTGGTCGTCGCGGGCTGCGCGATCGCGCTCATCACCTTCGGGCCCCGCGCCGCCGCCGGCCTGTTCCAGATCCCGATGACGACCGACTACGGCTGGGGGCGCGACATCTTCGGCCTCGCCATCGCGATCCAGAACCTTTTGTGGGGCGTCGGCCAGCCCTTCGCCGGGGCGGTCGCCGACCGCTTCGGGGCGGTGCGCGTGATCTGCGCCGGCGCCCTCATGTACGCGGCGGGCCTCGTGGTCATGGCCTACGCCACGAGCCCGACGATGCTGACGCTCGGGGCCGGCGTGCTCGTCGGCTTCGGCCTCTCGGGCTGCTCGTTCAACCTCGTCCTCGGCGCCTTCGGCAAGCTCCTGCCCGAGAAGTGGCGCCCCCTCGCCTTCGGGGCCGGCACCGCGGCGGGCTCCTTCGGCCAGTTCTTCTATCCGCCCATCGGCAACGTCCTGATCGACGCCGTCGGCTGGCACCAGGCCCTCGTGGTCTTCGCCTTCAGCGTGCTCGCGGTGCTGCCGCTGTCGCTCGCGCTGGCGACCCCGCGGGCCGGCGACGCGAAGAGCCTTTCGGGCCCGGCACCCATCGCCAACCAGTCGATCGCGCAGGCGCTGACCGAGGCGTTCCGGCACCGCAGCTACGTGCTCCTGGTGCTCGGGTTCTTCACCTGCGGCTTCCAGCTCGCCTTCATCACCGTCCACCTGCCGGCCTACCTCAAGGACGGGGGCCTCTCGACGGCCGTCGGCGGCTGGACGCTTGCGGCCATCGGCCTGTGCAACGCCGTCGGCTCGCTCGGGGCGGGCTGGCTCACGGGCCGGATGTCGCGGCGCTGGCTGCTCGCCTGGATCTACCTCGGCCGCTCGCTCGCCATTACGGTCTTCATCCTCCTGCCGCTCACGCCCGTCACGGCCATCGGCTTCGGCGCCGCCATGGGCTTCCTCTGGCTCTCGACCGTGCCGCCGACCTCGGCCCTGGTGATGCTGATGTTCGGCACCCGCTACATGGCCATGCTGTTCGGCTTCGCCTTCTTCTCGCACCAGGTCGGCGGCTTCCTCGGCGTGTACCTCGGCGGCGTGCTGTACGAGATGAACGGCAGCTACGACCTCGTGTGGTGGCTGTCCGTGGCGCTCGGCCTCGCCTCCGCTGCCATCAACCTGCCGATCCGCGAGGAGCGGGTGGTGCGCGAGCCCGCCCTCGCCCCCGCGCAGTAGGCGAACCCTCCCGGCTTGTGCCGGGCACGCCTGCGCGGCACAACGGCGCTCACAAGAGGAGGCCGGCATGGGCGCGTTCAGGGCGGTGGTGATCGACAAGGGCGAGGGCGGCCAGACCGTCGCCTTGCGCGACTTCGATGAGGCCGACCTCATGGACGGCGACGTCACCGTCCGGGTGTCGCACTCGACCCTGAACTACAAGGACGGCCTGGCGCTCACCGGCAAGGCGCCGGTTGTGCGCCGCTTCCCGATGATCCCCGGCATCGACTTCGCCGGTACAGTCGAAGTGTCGTCGCACCCGGACTTCAAGCCCGGCGACGCCGTCGTGCTCAACGGCTGGGGCACCGGCGAGACGCATCTCGGA
>DASVVU010000199.1:0-10651 GCA_036386395.1 Beijerinckiaceae bacterium
GCCGCGGCGGCGCCGATCACGCTCGCCGAGAAGGCGCGCGGGTAGCCGGCACGGCTGAGGGCGCCGATCATGGCGCCGCCGACGGCGGCGGCGTTGGCCGGGCCGGAGCCCGAGATGCCGCCTAGGAACATGCTCACGATCACGGTCACGGCGGCGAGCGAGCCGGCGCGATGGCCGATGAGCGCGGACGCGAAATTCACGAGCCGCAACGCGACGCCGGAGCGGTCGAAGATGGCGCCGACGAGCACGAACATCGGCACCGCGAGGAGCGGGTATTTGGCGATGCCCGTATAGGCGCTCGTCGGGGTCGCGAGCACGTTGAGGTCCGCGAGGTAGATCGCAAGCGTGCCGGCGAGCCCGAGCGCGACCGCGACCGGTGTGCCCAGCACGAAGAGGACGAGGAAGCAGGCGAAGAGCGCGGTCGCGATCATGCCCGGCTCACAGGGGCTCGATGGCGTCGTGCACGGGCGGGCGGCGGCTCCTCCACACGCGCACGCCGTGGCCGATCGCCCGCCCGACGACAGCGGCCGAGAGCAGCGGCAAGGCCAGCGTGTAGATCCATTGCGGCTCGCCCAGGCCCGGCGAGGTCACCTCGAAGCGGTACTCGTCCCAGACCACCCGTCCGCCGAGCACGATCAGGAGGCCGAACATGACGACCGTCGATAGCGTGGCGACGATCTCGGCCAAGCGCCGGCCTTGTGGCGGCAGCAGGTCGGCGAACCAGGTGATGCGGATCTGCCGGTCGGCGGCGGTCGCGTAGCTCGCGCCGAGCATCGTCACCACGACCATGAGGGCGATCGAGTACTCCTCGGTGAAGGCGAAGGAGTAGTTGGTGAGGTAACGCGCGATCACGTTGCCGAGGGTGATGAGGCAGAGCGCCGCCATCGACAGGGCGGCGACCGCCTTCTCGATCGAGAGCGGCACCCGCGTGTCGGGCTCGGGCTGCGCCAGGGCGGGATCGGGTTCGGCGGACATCTCGATCGCTTGGGCGAAAAAGCGGGCCGGAACGTGATTCCCCTCCCCCGTGCGGGGAGGGCCGACTCGGCCGGAGGCCGAGCGGGGTGGGGGTCGCGGGCGTAGAGCACCCGTAGCGAAGTGGAGCTCTGTATCGGCAGTGTAGCTGAACGGAGCCGTTCCGCCTGACCCCGCGACCCCCACCCCTGCCCCTCCCCGCAAGGGGGAGGGGAGTTGGCGTGCGCTCTAGCTGCTGCGGCTCGCCACGGCCTTCTCGGCGCTGGCCACGAGGTCGTTGCCGACCCGCGACTTCCACTTCTCGTACACGGGCCGGGTCGCGTCGCGGAAGGCCTTCACCTCCGCCTCGGAGAGCCGGCTGATGGTGACGCCGAGCCCCTCGATCTCCTTGAGCGTCGAGGGATCGGCGGCGGTGATGCCCTTGCGGGCAAGCTCCTTGTTGTAGGCCGCCGCCTCGACGGCCGCCTCGCGCAGGATCTTCTGGTCCTCGGGCGAGAAGCTTCCCCAGACCTGCTTGTTGACGGAGTAGATCAGCGGGTCGGCGACGTAGCCCCACAGCGTCACGAACTTCTGGCCGACGGTGTGGAGCTTCGCCACGGTGAAGATCGTGAGCGGGTTCTCCTGACCGTCGACGGCGCCGGTCGAGAGCGCCGGCTGCGCGTCGGCCCAGCTCATCTGGGTCGGGTTCGCGCCGAGCGCCGTGAAGGTCTCGTTGAACAGGGGCGAGCCGACGACGCGGATCTTGAGACCTTTCAGGTCGGCGGGCTTGCGCACCTCGTGCTTCGAGTTCGACAGCTCGCGGAAGCCGTTCTCGCCCCAGGCGAGGGGCTCGACGTCCTTTCCGGCGATGATCTCGAACAGCTTCTTCCCGGGCTCGCCGCCGGTGATCGCGTCGATGGCCTTGTGGTCGGGCATCAGGAACGGCAGCGAGAACAGGTTGAGCTCGGCAACCTGCGGCGACCAGTTGATGGTCGAGCCGACCGCCATGTCGATCACCCCCTGCCGCATGGCGGTGAATTCCTTGGTCTGGTCACCGCCGACGAGGGAGGCGCCGGGATAGACCTTCATGTTGATCTTGCCGCCGGAACGCTCCTTGACGAGCGCGGCCCAGCGCTCGGCGCCGAGGCCCCACGGGAACGGCGCGCCGACGACCGTCGAGATCTTGTACTCGGGCTTGTAGCTCTGGGCGCGCGCGATCCACGGGGCGGCAAGCCCCGTCGCAAGCGCGCCGGCGCCGGCCACGACGCCGCGGCGGGTGGGATTGTGGCTCATGGAACGACCTCCCTTTTGGCTTTCTTGAACGGACGATGCGGGCTGCCTTACCCAAGAGAAGCCGCGATGCCTAGTGTCATTCCGGGGCTCCGCGGAGCGGAGAGCCCGAAACCCATAAACTCCGGCAGTGCCGAACGCGCACCGCCGCTTCAGCATCATCGGGAAGGTTCGTGGTTATGGGTTCCGGGCTCCTCGCTCCGCGAGGCCCCGGAATGACAGCGTATCACTCCCCACGGTGGCGACGGCATGGAACGGCTCCGTGAACTCGACCTCATAGGCGGCGCCATTCTGCCAAAGCCCGACGACGACGCCCTCGGCTCCCGGCGGGAGAACCCGGCCATTGTCGAGCTCGACGCTCGCCAGGAGCGCCACGACGCAGTGCTCCGGAATGAGCTTCTTGCGGGTGCGTACATTCACGGCGGCGCTCCGTCGGTTCGAGCCGTCGAGCGCATGGATGAGGATTTTTCGGCGGGGAGGGACTGTCAAGGACCTGCGGCCGCCGGAGGCGGCGGGCCTTCGGCCCGTCCTTGACAGTCCCTCCCCGCCGAAACACGAAGCTTCCATGCGATCGACGGGCAGCTCTGCTCGTTGTTTAGTGGGCTCAACAGCTCACATCCTTGAACAAGGTCTATAGCTTTCGCCAGCTAAGCCACCCGGTCGCCCTTGCGCACCTGCACGGTGCGATTGTCGACGGCCGGCAGCATCTTGGCGGGGTCGCGGGTCACGACCACGTCGATGACGACCGGGCCGCGCGTGCGGAACGCCTCCTCGAGCGCCGGCCCGACCGCGCCCGGCGCCTCGACGCGGATGCCCGCGCAGCCGAGCGCCTTGGCGACTTGGGCGTAGTTGGTCTCAGCGAGGTCGGAGGCGTGGTAGGCGCCTTCGCCGTACATGAGGTGCTGCAGCGCCTTCACGTAGCCGGAAGCGGCGTTGTTGACGACGACGACGGCGAAGGAGAGCGCCATGCGGCGCGCCGTCTCGAGCTCGCCGAGCATCATGTTGAAGCCGCCGTCGCCGGTGAGGCTCACGACCTTGCGCCCGGGCGCGGCGAGGGCCGCCCCCATGGCGCCGGGAAGGCCGTAGCCGATCGAGGCGAAGCCGCGGTCCGGGACGAAGCCGCGCCCGGCCTGCTTCGTGTCGTAGAGGAGCCCGCCCCAGTGGGCCGCGAAGCCCCCGTCGGCGACGAGGATGCCGTCCGCCGGCATGAGCCGGTTGAGCTCGCCCATGAGCCGGCCCATGGACACCGGCACCTCCTCGGACGCGTAGCGCTCGCGCACGCTCTCCCGCCACGCGCTCATGCGGCGCGCGACTTCCTCGGCATAGCCGCCGCGGCGTGTGCCGGCGTCGGCGGACATCGCCTCGTGCAGGTCCTCGATGCCGGCGCGGGCGTCGCCCCATAGGGCCACGTCGGGCACGACGGTGCGCCCGAACTCCTCCGCCACGATGTCGAGGTGAATGAGCCGCTTGCCCTTGGGCGGCACGGTGTAGCGCTTCGTCGCGATCTCGCCGAGCTTGCAGCCGACGACGAGGAGACAGTCCGATTCCTCGATCAGCTTATTGGCGATGCGGTCATAGCGGCCGAAGAGGCCGGCGCTGAACGGATCGATGCAGGGCACCGCGCCCTTGCCGGTCATGGTGTGGGCGACGGGCAGGTTGAACGCCCGCGCGAAGGCGGTGAGCGCCTCCGCCGCGCCGCTGATGTGCACGCCGCCGCCGGCGAGCACGAGCGGGCGCTCGGCTTTCGCGAGCATCGCCGCGGCGCGTTCCATTGCGGCGCGGTCGGGGCGGCAGCGCAAAGCGGGGGCCGCCTCATGGGCTCGGCTCGCCGAAAAATCCTCGTCCTCGAAGGGCAGCGTCGCGTGGCAGACATCCTCCGGCACGTCGACGACGACGGGCCCCGGCCGCCCGGAGGTCGCGACCGCGAAGGCGCGGCGCATCAGCTCCGGGATGCGCTCGACGCGCTCGATGCGGATCAGCTCCTTGCAGGCGGGCCTGAGGATCTCGGTCTGGCGCGACTCCTGGGTCATGTTCTTCCAGGCGTGCAGGCGGTGCGTGTCGCCGACAAGGACCACCATCGGCGTGCCGGCGTTCAGCGCCTCGACGAGGCCGGTGACGAGGTTCGTGGCGCCGGGCCCGAGCGTCGCGTCGGCAAGCCCCACCCGCCCCGACACCTTGGCGTAGGCGTCGGCCGCGAAGACGCCCGCCCGCTCGTCGTTGATGAGGTGGTGCGAGAGCCCCAAGCGCCGCGCCGCGTCGTAGAACGGCAGGAGCTGGAACCCGCCCATGCCGAACATCGGCCCGCCCTTGTGGGCCTGGATCATCCGCGCCAGCGCCTCGCCGCCGGTCATCTCGTTGTTGGACATTCTTTTCGCTTCCTCCATGACATCGGCAAGCTCCTCCTCGCCGACCAGAAAACCTGTCGTCCATCCATCCGGTCTAAAATGTCACCCATCCATCCGGATCAGACACCCGGTCCCACCTACCCCTCCGCAAGGGAGGGAACGCGCGTCCGGTTATCGAGAATCCTCGCCAAGAGCGAGTAGCGACCGGCTTGAGGTCATGCTCGCTCGCAGTCTCGGGACGCATTTTCCTTCAATTTCCAGAAATAGTTCTTGGCAGGATTTGTGTTCCTGTCTGGCCGTCCCCACCCGCGAGGGGCGCTTCCGGAGGCATTCGAAGCGGGCGGCAGCCAGCACTGCGGAGGATCAGCCAAGGCCCGTCCCGGGGGTGGCAGGGCGACGCACCGGCGGGGCCGAACGGGGGGAAGTCCGTCCCACGCCTTGCAAACGCCAGAAACCTCCGCCACTGAGGCTGGAATCACATCCCGCACTGTCAGCCGCCCAAGGAAGCGCCCATGCGTTCGACCTCCCGCCTTTTCGCGCAAGCGAGCCTTCTCGCGCTCGCCCTCGCGGCCCCCCTCGCCGCCGGCGCCCAGACCCCGCCGAAGCCGGCCGCGCCCGCCGCGGCGCCGGCGCCCGCCGCCCCGTCCGCCCCCGGCGGCAAGGTGCTGGCCCGGGCCGAGGGCGTCACTGTGACCGAGGCCGACGTCGCGCTCGCGGCCGACGACCCGGCCCTGTCGCTCCCCGGCATGAGCGAGGCGCAAAAGCGCGACGTCCTCGTGAGCTACATGGTCGACCTCAAGCTCGGGGCCCGCGCCGCCGAGGCCGCGAAGATCGCGGAGAGCCCGGAGTTCTCCCGCAAGCTCGCCTACTTCCGCGACAAGCTCCTCCTCGACGACTACCTCGAGCGCGAGGTCAAGAAGAGCGTGACGCCCGAGGCCGCGCGCAAGCTCTACGATGACACCGTCAAGACCATGCAGCCCGAGAACGAGGTACGGGCCCGTCACATCCTGGTCGGTGAGGAGGACGAGGCGAAGAAGGCTTATGACCGCGTCAAGGGCGGCGAGGACTTCGCCAAGGTCGCGGGCGAGCTGTCGAAGGACCCGGGCTCGAAGGGCGACGGCGGCGACCTCGGCTTCTTCGCCAAGGACCGGATGGTCCAGCCCTTCGCCGAGGCCGCCTTCAAGCTCGAGCCGGGCCAGGTCTCGGAGCCGGTGAAGACCCAGTTCGGCTGGCATGTCATCAAGGTCGAGGAGAAGCGGGTGAAGCCTGTCCCGGCCTTCGAGGAGATGAAAGAGCAGGTCGAGCAGTACCTGACCCGCAAGGCCCAGCAGGACCTCGTCCTGAAGCTGCGCCAGAACGCCAAGATCGAGCGGCTCGACCAGCCGCCGGCGGAGGCGAAGCCGGCCGAAGCGGGGGCGGCACCGGCTGCGCCGAAGCAGTAAGCTGTTCGACCGTCGCTCGACGGCCACACCCGCGGCAAACTTCTCCGCGAGCGGTTGCGCCGGGCGGCCAAACCTGCGTTCCCTCGCCTCTCGAGAAGAAGGAATCGGGGGCCGAAGGATGCGGATCGGGCTCGCGCTCACGTTGAGTTCTGCGCTGGCGCTCGGCGCTTGCGGCGGCTCGTCCCGGTTGGGCGGTCCCGGGCCGGTCGTCAGCACGGGGCCGGTCTACAACACGCCTTCGCCGGCGCCCGGCCCCGTGGTCGAGCCCGGCCTTGCGGCGCCATCCGGTCCGGTCTCGTCGGAGCCGCTGCCGCCGCCCCCGGGCGTCCCCGGCTCCGGCCCGGTCGTCGCCGACGTGCCCGTAACGCCAGCGCCCGTCGAGCCGCTGCCGCCCCCGTCCGCCCCGCCGCAGATCGCGTCCGTCGCGCCGACCCGCTCCTCCGTCGTCGGAAGCTGGACCGCCCAGGAGGCCTCGGGGAGCTGCCGGGTCCAGCTCTCGAGCTCCCCCGCCCTCGACCTCTACCGCGCCTCGGCCTCGGGCTGCGCCAACCGCGACCTCGGGCGCGTGAACGCCTGGGACTTCCGGGACGGCGAGGTCTACCTCTACCAGCCCGGCGGCGCCGTCGCGGCCCGCCTGCGCCCGGCGGGCGCGGGCCTCGAGGGGGTGCTCGCGAAGTCCGGCGCGCCCCTGTCGCTCACCCGCTGACCGGCTCCTCCTACGGCGCGCGGCGGCGTCCGGCCTCGCCCGGGCGGCGGACGCTCTCGTTCGAGGTGGCGCTGCCCTGGACCGAGCCGGTGGCGACCGGGTCCTGGCCGGCGCGGAGCGCCGCGGTGCGCTCCTGGTCCTCCTCGATGAAGCGGAACAGCTGCCACTTCGCCGTCCCCTCGCTGAACATGCCGGAGGGGGCGCTGTAGCTGAAGTTCTCCTTCGCGGTCTGGGCGAAAGCCGCCGACGGCAGCGCAAGCGCCGCCGCCAGGGCAAGGATGGGAATTCTCATGATCGTCTCCACAAGATTTACGGCTCACGCTGCTTTGGTCTTTCAACGCGCGACCGGCGGGCCGGTCTCCGGGCGCGCGGGTACGGCGCATGCGGGAGGCATGTGGAAGTGGAGACGGAGCATTCATGTGCGTTGGCGCACATGAAATCATCCTGAGCCCTGCAATCTATTGCAATCCTGCGTTGACATAGATGCAAGGCTTGGCCGTCAAACTGGACGAGCCGGCATCGCCCCTCGGGCCCGCGCGAATTTGCGCCGAGCACGCGCTGCCGCTAAGCGCACCGCACCATGGACGCCCGCCACGCCTCCTTCGTCTCCCGTCCGGTCTCGGCCCGCTGCAAGGCCCTCGTTGCGGCCGGCACGATCGAGCGCGACCCGGCGCAGGTCGCGGCGGCCTTGAAGCTCGACGGCCTCATCAACGCCCTGGAGGCGCACCGCCTTGCGAGGCGCCCGAGCGGCCTCGGCTGGCTCCTCGGCCAGCGTCCGGCGGCCGAGACGCCGCGCGGCGTCTACATCTGGGGCTCGGTCGGGCGCGGCAAGACCATGCTGATGGACCTCTTCCACGAGGCCGCGCCCCTCGCCTCGAAGCGGCGCACGCACTTCCACATGTTCATGGCCGACGTGCACGAGCGCATCCACGACTGGCGACAGAAGCTCAAGCGCGGCGAGGTCAAGGGCGACGACCCGATCGCGCCGGTCGCCGCCGCCTTGGCCGCGGAGGCGAAGCTCCTCTGCTTCGACGAGTTCGCCGTCACCGACATCGCCGACGCCATGATCCTCGGGCGTCTGTTCAAGGCGCTCTTCGAGCACGGCGTCGTCGTGGTCTCGACCTCGAACCTCGCTCCGGACGACCAGTACCGGGAAGGGCTCAACCGCACCCTGTTCCTGCCCTTTATCGACCTCATCAAGGAGCGCATGGAAGTCGTCCACCTCGAGGCCCGCACCGACTACCGCCTCGAGAAGATCGGCGAGAGCCCGGTCTACTACGTGCCGGCGGACGAGGCCGCGCGGGCGGCCATGGACGACATGTTCGCCCGCCTCACCGGCGGCGTCGCGCCGAGGTCGGTGCGGCTCATGGTGCACGGGCACCCCGTGGAGGTGCCAGCGCAGGCCATGGGCGTGGCGCGGCTCTCCTACGACGATCTCTGCCGTCAGCCCCTCGGCGCCTCCGACTACCTCGCGCTCGCCCGCGCCTACCACACCATCCTCCTGGAAGGCGTGCCGGTGATCCCGGCCTCGTATCGGGATGAGGCGAAGCGCTTCATCACCCTCGTCGACGTCTTCTACGAGCGCCGCGTGAAGCTCATCGTCTCGGCGGACGCCGAGCCGCAGGACCTCTACCGCGCCGAGACCGGCAGGGAGGCCTTCGAGTTCAACCGCACGGTCTCGCGCCTCGCCGAGATGCGCTCCCGCGAGTACCTCGCCCGCCCGCGTGGCCGCGGCGGCGAGGTCACGGGCAACATCACCGGGATCGTGGAGACGTAAGGCGCCGGCCGTCTCAGGCGATGCGCGCGGCGCGCGGCGCCGCCTCGGCTTGGGCCTCGTCCGGGGCGTTGAGGAGGGCGTGGACCCGCTCGGCGAGCTCGGTCACCCGGTAGGGCTTGTAGATGATCGCGAAGCGGTCGAGGCCGTCCTCCGCCTCGACGTAACCCGAGGTGAGCAGGACCTTGATCGAGGGCCATTCCTGCTCGATCCGGCGGGCGAGGTCGGTGCCGCTGAGGCTGCCCGGCATCTTCACGTCGGAGAAGACGAGGTCGATGGCGTGGCCGTCGCCGAGCCGCGCCACCGCCGCGTCGCCGGTCTCGGCCTCCAGCACCTCGAAGCCGAGGGAGCGCAGGGTTGAGACCGTGACCTGGCGGACCTTCTCGTCGTCCTCGACGACGAGGATCGTCTCGCCGTCGCCGCGCCGCGGCGGCACCGGGAGCGTGCGGATCGCGGCCGTGCGCTCGGCCGCGGCCTCGGCGCGGGGAAGGCAGATGCGGATCGTCGTGCCCGCGTCCGGCGCGCTGTCGATCTCGATGTGACCTTCCGACTGGCGCACGAAGCCGTAGACCATGCTCAAGCCCAGGCCCGTGCCCTTGCCGCTCTCCTTCGTGGTGAAGAACGGCTCGAACACGCGCTCCTTCACCTCGGCCGACATGCCGGTGCCGGTGTCCGAGACCGAGATGACGACGTGGTCGCGGCCGAGCCCTGAGGATGCGGCCTCGTCGGCGGCGCGGTTCGCCATGGCGACGGTGAGGCTGCCGCCGTCCGGCATGGCGTCGCGGGCGTTGACGGCGAGGTTGACGAGGGCGGCCTCGAACTGAGCCGGGTCGACCTCGACGAGCCAGAGCCCGTCGTCGGCCTGAAGCTTCACGTCGATGCGCTCGCCGAGGCTGCGCCGCAGAAGCTCCAGCATGCCGGGCACGAGATCCTTGAGGTCGACGACGCTGGTCTGCAGGGGCTGGCGGCGCGAGAAGCTGAGGAGGCGGTTGGTGAGGTCGGCGCAGCGCTGCGCGCCCTCGATCGCGAACCGCACCCGCCGGGCGGCCTTGTCGTTGCCGTCGAGGGTGTTCTGGAGGAGGTCGAGGTTGCCGATCACGACGCTCAGCATGTTGTTGAAGTCGTGCGCGATGCCGCCGGTGAGCCGCCCAACGGCCTCGAGCTTCGACGCGTGCAGGAGGCGCTGCTCGAGCTCGCGGCGCTCGGTCACGTCGAACATGGTGCCGAAGATCTCGCGGGTCCGGCTGCCCTCCTCGGGGGACAGCACGCCCTGGTCGAGGAAGAAGCGGTAGCCCCCGTCGGCGCAGCGCCAGCGGTACTCGCAGGCGTAGGTTCCGGCCTCGGCGGCGGAGGCGAGCTCGCGGGCGACGCGGTCCTGGTCCTCGGGATGGATGCGGGAGAGGCCGAACTCGGGGTCGCCGGTGAAGCGGGCGGCGGGGAAGCCCGTCAGGCGCTCGACGTTGTCGCTCACGAACAGGGCCGGGAACGGCGGCTCGATTCCGCGGGAGGTGACCACGACGGGGAGCGAGCGCAGGATCGCCTCCTGGCGCTCCAGCGCCCGGCGCAGCTCCTGCTCGGCCCTGAGCTTCTCGCCGCGCACCTGCAGGTTCTCGATCAGGAGCCGGCGCTCCTCCTCGCCCTGGCGGCGGATCTCCTCGGTCTTGCGGTAGAGGTCGACGAAGACGTCGACCTTGGACTTGAGGATCAGCGGCTCGATCGGCTTGAACACGTAGTCGACGGCGCCGGCCGAGTAGCCGCGGAAAACGTGCAGCTCGTCCTTGTTGTAGGCCGTGAGGAAGAGGATCGGGACGCGGGACGAGCGCGGCCGCGCCCGGATCATGGCGGCGACCTCGTAGCCGTCGATGCGCGGCATGCGCACGTCGAGGAGGATGACGGCGAAGTCGTCCCTGAGGACGTGGCGCAGGACATCCTCGCCGGACTCGGCCAAGACGATCTCGATGCCCGGCCCGCGCAGCATCTCCTCGACGGCGAAGAGGTTGCGCGGGTCGTCGTCGGCGACGAGGATCTTCGCCGCGACCGGGGCCGCGGCGAGAGCGGGCGCCGCCGCCCGCTCGACCTGGAGTATCGGGCCGACGTGCGTCGTCATCAGGGCTGCGCCGCCTCCGCCCCGGCGCCGTTCGGG
>DASVVU010000200.1:0-7459 GCA_036386395.1 Beijerinckiaceae bacterium
CTCGACGGTGTTGGCGGCGGGCTGGCGCTGGACGGCGAGCACGAGGGCGCGCTTGCCGTCGTACCAGCTCGCGATCTCGGTGTTCTCGACGGAGTCGATGACCGTCGCGACCTCGCCGAGGCGCACCGGGTTGCCGTTGCGGACCGCCACGATGATGTCGCGGAAGGCGTCGGCGTTGCGCAGCTGCGTGTTCGCCTGGATGGTGAGGTTCTGGGCGTTGCCCTCGACGGTGCCGATCGGCGTGTTGACGTTCGCGGCGGCGATGGCGCTCTGGATCTCGTCGATGCCGATGCCGCGGGCCGCGAGCGTGTTGGGATTGAGCTGCACCCGCACGGCGTATTTCTGGCTGCCGTAGATCTGCACCTGGCCGACGCCGGCGATGGTCGAGAGGTTCGGCGAGATCGCGGTCTGGGCGAAGGCGTCGAGCTTCGACAGGGGCTCGGTGTCGCTCTGGAGGGCAAGCAGCAGCACCGGCGCGTCGGCCGGGTTGAGCTTGCGGTAGCTCGGCGGCGTCGTCATCTCGGCCGGCAGGCGCCGCTGCGTGCGGGCGATCGCGGCCTGCACGTCGGCGGCGGCCTGGTCGATGTTGCGGTTGAGCTCGAACTCGATGGTGATCGAGGTGAAGCCCTGGTAGTTCGTGGCGCTGATCGTCTGGATCGCCGGAATCGTCGAGAATTCCTTGATCAGCGGCGTCGCGATGGACGTCGCCATGGTCTCGGGGGCGGCGCCCGGGAGCTGGGCCGAGACCGAGACCGTCGGGAAGTCGACCGTCGGCAGCGCCGCCACGGGCAGGAACCGGTAGGCGAAGAGGCCGCCCAGCGTCAGCGCGATCGACAGGAGGATCGTCGCGACCGGGCGCCGGATGAAGAGCTCGGAGATGTTCATCGGGCGCTCCCTACTGCGCCTGCGCGGTGCGGTCGGTGGCGGCGCCCGGCGTCCCCGGCGCCGGCTTCTCGACGATGGGGGAGCCGTCGCGCAGGCGCGCCTGGCCCTCGACCACGACCTTCTCGCCGGGCTGGATGCCGGAGGCGACGGCGGCGATCTCGTTGCGGGTGTCGGCGATCTCCACTTTCCGCCGCTCGACCGTGCCGTCGCTTTTCACGACGAAGGCGAAGGAGCCGCCCTGGCCGGGCGAGACCGCGACGAGGGGGATTGTCGTGACGTTCGGGCGCACCCCGAGGTCGACCTCGATGCGCACGTACTGGCCGGGCCAGAGCTGGTCGCCCTCGTTGTCGAACATGGCCTTGGCCGTGACCGTGCCGGAGAGCGCGTCGACGGCGGAATCGACGAAGAACAGCTTGCCGGTCGCGACGGCCTCGGTCGAGCCCGAGGAATAGGCCCGCACCGGCGCCTGGCCTTTGCGGGCAAGCGCCGTGCGGACGAGGTCGAGCTCGCGCTCGGGGAGCGAAAACGAGACGCGCAGGGGCTTCAACTGCGTGATGGTGAGGAGGCCGTCGCCGGTGTCGTTCGCCCGCACGAGGTTGCCGGGGGTGACCCGCACGACGCCGACGCGGCCGGCGATCGGGGCCTTGACGACGGTGTAGTCGAGCTTGATCCGGTCGGCCTGGAGGGTCGCCTGGTCGGCGGCGACGTTCGCGGCCGCGACCTTCGATTCGGCGTTGACGACGTCGAACTGCTGCTGCGAGGCGGAGCCCCTGGACAGGAGCTCCTGGACCCGGCGCACGTCGGCCTGGGTCTTGGCGAGCGTCGCCTGGTCCCTGGCGAGCATCGCCTCGTCGCGGGCGATCTGGGCCTGGATCTCGCGGTCGTCGAGGCGGAACAGCACGTCGCCGGCCTTCACGACCTCGCCGTCGCGGACCTTCTGCTCGATGACCTGCCCGTCGATGCGGGCCCTGACCGTCACGATGGCGTCGGGCTCGACCCAGCCGACGCTCGTGCGGGTGACCGGCATGTCGACGCTTTGCGCGACGGCCGTCACGACGGCGACGCGGGGGGCTTCGCCGCCGCCTTCGCGTCCGCGCCTGCCCGGCGCAGCGCCGGCACCGCGGGAGCCGGCTCCGGAGGCGCCGGCGGGCGCAGGGTCCTGGCCCTTTGCGATGGCATTGGCATCGGCGGCCTGCCGCGGCGGCTCGCCGCCGGCAAGGCCTTTCACGGCGGCGACGGCCTCGGACCACGCGCCATGGAGGTTGCCGTTGTGGTGGGTGTGGACCCACCAGCCGAGCCCGGCGAGGGCGGCCACGAACAGGACGAGGGCGACGAGGCGCTTCATGCGAAGGCTCCGGTGAGCTTGAGAGCGGAACGGCGGGACGGGCCGTCCGGGTTCCGCAGTCCGTTGAGGAAGAGGTCGGCCATGGCGTCGGGGAGCCGGTCGGCGCCGACCTGGGCGTGGGCCGCCATGCGCACGCCGCCGAGGATCGCGAGCGCCGCGAGGTCGGGGTCCGCGGGGCCGAAGTCCCCGTCCCGCGCGCCCTCGGCGACCACGCCGCCGATGGCTTCGCGCAGATTGCGGAAGCCCTGGCGCAGGACCCGGCGGCTGTCGGCGGCGCTCTCGCGGCTTTCGCCCTCGGCGGCCTGGATCGCGGGCGCGAGCCGGCCGACGCGGGAAAGGACGAGGGCGATCATCCGCCGCAACCGCGCCTCGGCGCTGCCGGCGCCCGCCCGGACGCTCTCGAGCTCGGCCTTGAGGCCTGAGAGCGTGGCGTCGAGAGCCTCGACGAAGAGGCGCTCCTTCGCCGGGAAGTAGCGGTACAGGGTCGGCTTCGCGACTGCCGCCGCCGCCGCGATCGCGTCCATGTGCACGTCCGCATAAGGCGCCTCGGCGAACAGCCGCGCCGCCGCCTCTACGATGCGCCGGCGGCGCGCCGCGAAGGCGGGCCCGAGCTCCGGGCCCGGAGGCCGGCTCCGGTTCTGGCTGTCTTCCTGGCTCATGGGGACGGGCATGAATTGAACTCGCGAGTTCAATTGGGTATGTCGGCGCCCCAAGTCAAGCACGACGCGCCCTTTCCGACATCGTCGGACGTCTTTCGACATGATCGGTGTCTTTCCCCGACATCGTCGGCCTTTCTGCGCGACATTGTCGGGGAAACGACGCGCGCCCCGACGCGTTGGCGCAGGGTCCGGCGGCGGCCCCGCAGCAGCCCGCCGGCGGCCCGCCAGGACAACAAGGCACCCCATGGACCGTTCCACCCACGAGTCCCTCGGGCAGGCCAAGGGACCGCGCCCGGCGAGCCCGCCGCCGGGCCAGCCAGACCCAGGCCCTTCCGGGCCAAGTCCCCTCAGCCACAGGGAAATCCGCTCGATCATCGCCGGAATCATCGTGGCGATGCTGCTCGCCGCCCTCGACCAGACGATCGTCGCGACGGCCCTGCCGACCATCGGCCGCGAGCTCGGCGATGTCGAGCACATGCCCTGGGTCGTGACCACCTACCTCCTCGCCGCGACGACGGTCACGCCCCTCTACGGCAAGTTCAGCGACACCCACGGCCGCCGCATCACGCTTTTGATCGGTATCGTAACCTTCGTCTTGGGCTCGATCGCCTGCGCCGCCGCCCCGACCATGGTGGTGCTGATCCTCGCCCGCCTCCTCCAGGGCCTCGGCGGCGGCGGGCTGATCTCGCTCGCCCAGACCATCATCGCCGACGTGGTCGCGCCGAAGGAACGCGGCCGCTATCAGGTTTATATCGCTAGCGTTTTCGTCTCCGCGAGCCTCCTCGGCCCGGTCCTCGGCGGCTTCTTCGCCGAGCACCTGCACTGGTCCGTGATCTTCTGGATCAACGTGCCCCTCGGCGCGCTGGCGTTTTGGATGAGCAACGCGGCGTTGAAGCGCCTGCCCCGGCACGACCGCCGCCGCCACCTCGATGTCGCGGGCGCCCTCCTCCTCATGGGCACGACCGTGACCCTGCTGCTGGCCCTCAACTGGGGCGGCCTGCGCTACCCCTGGGCCTCGCTGCCGATCATCGGCCTCGTCATGGCCTCACTGGCGCTCGCCGCGGCGTTGGCCCTTCGCCTGCGCACCGCCCGCGAGCCCCTCATCCCCTTGGAAGTCCTGCGCAATCCGGTGGTCCGGACCGGGACGCTCGCGGCCTGCTTCGGCATGGGCACCTACATCGGCCTCACCATCTACGTGCCGGTCTATTTCGAGGCCGTGCTCGGCCTCTCGGCCGCGAATTCGGGCCTCGCCCTCATCCCGCTCATGGTCGGCACGGTCATCGGCGCGACCTTCTCGGGCCGGGCCATGGCCCGCGTCGCGCACTACAAGCGCCTGCCGACGGCGGGTCTCATCGTGGCGATAGCGGCGACCGCGGTCCTGATCGCCACGGCGGGCCGCCTCTCCCTCCCGTGGACGGAGGCGGTGCTCGCCGCCATCAGCCTCGGCCTCGGCACGCTCCTCCCCGTCGCGACGGTGTCGATCCAGAACGCCGTCGCCTCGCACCAGCTCGGCACCGCGACGGCGGTCGCGAACTTCTTCCGCCAGCTCGGCGGCGCCCTCATCGTCGCCGTCTTCGGCGCCATCGTGCTGAGCGGCGCCGGCGCCGCCGGCCGGTCCTTGAGCTTCGAGAGCA
Source organism: Beijerinckiaceae bacterium (assembly GCA_036386395.1). GTDB lineage: Bacteria > Pseudomonadota > Alphaproteobacteria > Rhizobiales > Beijerinckiaceae > JAJKJG01. The sequence continues at coordinate 4,524 of DASVVU010000200.1, forward strand.
TCACGGTCGCGGCCGGCGCCGCCGACCTCGCCCGCGCTTTCCGCTGGGTGTTCGCCGCGGCGCTCGCCGGCTTCGCGCTCGCCCTCCTCTTCCTCATCCTGATGGAGGAGAAGCCCTTGCGCGGCTCCGCGGCCCGCGCAGCGGACGCGGCGGTGGCGGACTGAGAGCGGCCGCTTTCCTGTGGATCGTCTGCCGGCAGGGAACCAACCACCGGTCTCGGCCATATTTTTCAGAGTACAGGATCGGGCATGGCGAGGCTGACGGGACATTTCGAGGCGGTGGTGCGCGGCGAGCCGCGCTGCGTCTCCTTCGTCTTCGACTGCGACGACGAGGAGTCCTGCTACGAGTGCGTCGAAGTCTCCGTCCCCGGGCTCGCCCTCGACCGCCGCGAGCGCCGGCGCCTCGTCGCCAGGGCCTGCGACCTCGCCCAGCACCGCGCCTGGCGCGACGGCGGCGCGAAAGCCGACGGGAGTTGAACGAAAAGCGGCGCCTTCCGGCGCCGCCCTCTCATCCCAACCTCTCTCCCGCGAGCGGGAGAGGAAGAATTCACCGCAGCACCACCACCTTGGTGCCGACCTTCACGCGGCTGTAGAGGTCGACCACGTCGTCGTTGGTCATACGGATGCAGCCGGAGGAGACCGCCTGGCCGATGGTCTCGGGCTCGTTCGAGCCGTGGATGCGGTAGAGGGTGCCGCCGAGGTACATGGCGCGGGCGCCGAGCGGGTTGTCCTCGCCGCCCGGCATGTAGCGCGGAAGGTCGGGGCGGCGGCGCAGCATCTCGGCCGGCGGGCGCCAGTCGGGCCACTCGCGCTTCATCGAGACCGTCCTGGTGCCGGACCACTCGAAGCCCGGGCGCCCGACGCCGACCGCGTACTGGATCGCCTCGCCGCGGCTCGTCACGTAATAGAGCCGCCGCTCCTCCGTCGAGATCACGATGGTGCCCGGCGCGTAGCGGGTGTCGAAGGAGACGAGCTGGCGCGGGATCGGCGAGGCCTGGGGCCGCACGTCGCCGCCGAACTCCTCCTGGGCCTGGCCGCCGTAGTATTGCGACTGGCCGCCGTAGTAGCCGTACTGCGGCTGCTGGCCGCCGTAGTAGCTGTATCGGGCCTGGGCGCCGTAAGCCTGCGCCGGCGGGTTGTTGTAATAGGGATCGTTCCAGGGGGCGGCGGATGCGTCCTGCGCGACGAGCGCAGCCGAGACGAGCCCGGCAAGGGCCAAGACTTTGCGATTCATGGCAGGGGTTTCCCTCGTGACTGGTTACAAGGAAAACGCAATGGCCCCGGTTCGGTTCAATGGTCACGGAATTTCGCGGGTTAACCTTTCGCCCAAAGCATGACGACGTCCCGGGCCGGCATCCCGGGCGCGGCGCCGAGGCGTGCCGCCGTTTCGTTGACCCGCGAGATAACCCCGTCCTCGAACGAGGAGCGCGCCTCGCCGATGCGGGCGGAGGCCGCAGAGACGGTGAATGCCGCGATGCCGCGCCGGTCGAGGGCCGCAAGGCGCCCGACGCCCGCCTCCTCGATGCCGATGCCGGCGTCGTTGAACACCGCCGCAAAGCCGTCCGTGCGCAGCGCCATGGCCGGATCGCCGCCGACGAGGCCGCCGTGCGAGCCTGTGACGACGATGCTGCCGGCGTCTTCCGGGCTCACCATCGCGGCGGAGTCGACGAGGACGATGCGGCGGGCGCCCACCTCCGCGATCTCGCCCCGCCCCTCCCCCACCTCGGGCGGCTCCGACGCACGCACATGCGGCGCGCTCGTCAAAAGGACCGCGGCTTCAAGGCACGCCATCTGGGGATACACGCCGGCTTGGACGGCGGCATGGTTCGAGCAGCTGATCCGGCCGCGCGCCAGCATGTCCTCGGTGTCGCCGATCCGGCATGTCGCGCATGAAACGGTCGCGGCAGGAATGTCGAGGGCATCCAGATACGGCAGGCACCCCAAGCCGGCTGCGTCCTTGCCGATCCCGGCATCGTTCAGGATCGCGGCGCGCACCCCCGCCTTCGCGGCGAGGAACCCCGGATAGCGCCCGCCGTGCGAGCCCGAGACCACCACCTGGCCTGCGGCGTCCGGCGGCAGCTTGGTGATGGTGTCGGCCGCGACGACGCCCGGCGCGACGGCATGGACGAGGGGCATGGCTTTTCGAGGCCGACGGAGGAAGGCGGTTGACCGGCGCATTAACCCGGTTAGTAGCGTCCGGCCAGATCGAGGCTTAAAGAACGAAGGAACCGCCGCAAAGGCGGACCGGGGGCATCCTTAAGGTGAACGAGCGCGTCGCGCCCAACCTCGACGTGGAGCGTCTGTCGGCGCACCACCGCCTCATGTGGCGCATCCGCGCCTTCGAGGAGCTGGCGCTCGAGGGCTTGCGCGAGAAGCTCGTCCTCGGGGCGATCCACCCCTCGATCGGCCAGGAGGGTGTGGCGGCGGGGGTGTGCCCGAACCTCCTGCCCGACGACGTCCTGCTCTCGACCCACCGCGGCCACGGCCACACCCTCGCCAAGGGCGCCGATCCGCTGGCCATGATGCGCGAGCTGTTCGGACGCCAAGGCGGCAACTGCGGCGGCAAGGGCGGCTCCATGCACATCGCCGACTTTTCCGTCGGCATGCTCGGCGCGAACGGGGTCGTCGCCGCCAACATCGTCGTCGCGGCGGGTGCGGCGCACGCCGTGAAGCTGAGGCGCGAGGCGAAGATCGTGTGCTGCATCTTCGGCGACGGCGCCATCAACCGCGGGCCGTTCCTCGAGGGGCTGAACTGGGCCAGGGTGTTCGACCTGCCGGTGCTGTTCGTGTGCGAGGACAACGGCTTCGCGGCGACGACCCGCACCCGCGCCATGACGGCGGGCGAGGGCCCCTCGGCCCGCGCCCGCAGCCTCGGGCTGATCGCCGAGGAGATCGACGGCAACGACGTGCTCGCGGTCGACCTCGCGGCCCGCGAGG
>DASVVU010000201.1:0-6148 GCA_036386395.1 Beijerinckiaceae bacterium
CGAATCGTTGAGCTGGACGTGGGCGATAAGCCCCGTCGGCATCCAGCGCTCGATTGCGGCCGCCACCGGCTCCGGCTCCGCGAGCGCCGCCGCGGAGGTGTCGATCATGGTGCGCAGCGCCGGACTGCCGATGCGCCGCACGATCGCGGCGGCCTCGGCCAGGGTGTTGACGAAGTCGGTCTCGCGGGATGCGAGCGGTTCGATGCAGTAGGCGACTCTCGCGCTCTCGGCCTCCGGCGCGACCGCCGCCCAGGCGGCCTCGGCGCGCCTCGCCGCGTCCGGGTCGCCGCCGGTCTGCCGCTGCGCCGGCGAGCCGTGCACGAGGTACTGGCCGCCGAGCTCCGCGCAGAGGCCGACGAGGCGGCGCATCACGTGGACGGTCTTCTCCCACGCGGCCCGGTCGGCCGTCGTGATCGAGAGCCCCTTCGGCGCGACGAGGAGCCAGTGCAGGCCGCTGATGGCAATGCCGGCATCGGTGCAGGCGCGGCGCACCTTTGAGCGCTCGGCCGAAGGCATGCGGTAGGTCTCGTCGCCGAGGGTGAAGGGCGCAAGCTCCAGGCCCGCGTAGCCGAGCTGCGCCGCAAGCTCGCATTGGCGCCCGAACGGCAGCTCGCGGACGACCTCGTTGCACAGCGACAGCTTCATCGCCGCGTCATAACCCAAGCCGGCGCGCCCCGTCTAATTAACCGGTCGGTTAGCCTTGACGGGCCCCTGGCCGCCGGACAGTCTTGCGGCCATAAACCGGACCGTTGACCAGGCCGGAGGGAGGGACAATGCGCAAGCTTCTCGCCGCCATCGCCGCCGCGGGCTTTGGACTGCTTGCCGGACAGGCTGCCGCCCAGGACTATCCCTGGAAGCCCGACCGCCCGATCAACCTGATCGTGCCTTGGGCCGCCGGCGGCTCGACCGACCAGATGGCCCGCATCGTCGCGACCGAGCTCGAATCGGAGCTCAAGCAGAAGATCGTGGTGGTGAACCAGCCCGGCGCCTCCGGCTCGATCGGCACCAAGGGCGTGCTCGAGGGCGCGAAGGACGGCTACACCTGGGCGGCCGGCGCCGCCGTCGACATCGGCGGCTACAAGGTGCTCGGGCTCCTCGACAGCCAGCTCAAGGACTGGAACCTGTTCTTCGCCGTCGCCAACGTGAACACCGTCTCGGCGAACCCCGGCGCGCCGTTCAAGGACTTCGGCCAGTTCCTCGACACCCTGAAGAAGAGCGGAAAGGACGTGCCGGTCGCGACGGCGGGCCTCTCGTCGGCCGGCCACAACATGATGGAGACGATCCGCAAGTCGGCGCCCGGCGTCGAGTACCGCCACGTCACCTACGACGGCGGCAACCCGGCGGTGCTCTCGACCGTCTCGGGCGAGACCCAGGCGGTATCCCAGCTCCTCGTCGAGATGTCGGAGTTCATCAAGGGCAAGCGCCTGATCCCGCTTGCCGTGCAGGCCGACAAGCCCGTCGTCCTCGAAGGCTACGGCGAGATCCCGCCGGTGACGAAGTGGCTGCCGAACATGCCGGCGCCGCTCAACTACTTCGGCATCTGGGTCCCCAAGGGCACGCCGGAGCCCGTCGTCCAGACCATGGACATGATCTGGAAGAAGAAGATCGCCAACTCCGAACCCCTGAAGAAGTACGCCGCCGCCCGCGCCGCCCTGTTCACGCCGATTTCCGGCGACGAGGCCGCGCGCGAGGCGATGAAGATGGTGACCCAGACGGTCTGGCTCTACTTCGACGCCGGCAAGGCCAAGGCCTCGCCTGAGACCATCGGCATCCCGCGTCCGCAATAACGCCGATGGCCGACGAGCCGCTGCCGCTCCTGCCGCACGAGGAGCGGCTCGCGCCGCGCACCGACCTGTGGGTCGCGGCGGCCTTCCTCACGTTTAGCGCCGCGATCCTGACCCTGACCTTCCGCATGCCGACCTACACGGACCAGGGCGGCCAGATCTACACTGCGCCCGCCCTCGTTCCGAGCTTCTACGGCGTGGTGACCGGGCTTTTGAGCCTTTGGCTCGCCGTCCGCGCGATCCGGGCCGACGCGCTCGGACCAGTGGGAACAGGCGAGCGGCGGGAGACCGGCAACAGCAACGCGCGCTTCGTGCTCGCCGCCGCTCTCGGCGTCGTCTTCATCGTCGGGCTGATCGGCCGCATGCCGTTCTGGCTCGCGGCGACGATCTTCGTCACCGCCTTCGTCGCGGCCTTCGAATGGCGGCCGGGCCTCGAGCCTGCGGCGCGGGCGCGCCGCCTCGGGGTCGCCCTCGCCATCGGTCTCGGCACCGGCATCCTCGTCACGCTCGTGTTCGAGCGCGTCTTCCTCGTCCGCCTTCCCTGAAGGGCGCCGACCGATGCTCGACAGCCTCGGACAGTTCGGCGGCGCGCTCGCCCACCTCTTGAGCGGCTGGGGCGTCCTCAACGTCTTCTGGGCGACGCTCTTGGGCATCGTCATCGGGGCGCTGCCCGGGCTCACCGCCACCATGGGCGTCGCGCTCATGACGACGCTGACCTTCACCATGCCGCACGAGCAGGCGATCCTGGTGCTGGTCTGCATCTACGTCGGCGCGATCTACGGCGGCAGCCGCAGCGCGATTCTCTTGAACATCCCGGGCACTCCGGCCTCGGCCTGCTCGACCCTCGACGGCTTCCCCCTCGCACGGCAGGGCCTCGCCGGGCGCGCCATGGGCATCTCGACCTCGGGCTCCTGGCTCGGCACCCTGTTCGGCATCCTCTGCGTCGCGGCGCTGACGCCGATCCTGAGCGAAGTGGCGCTCAAGTTCCAGAGCTTCGAGTTCTTCTGGATCTCCGTGTTCGGCATCGTCATCGCCGGGACGCTCGCCGGCGGCGATCCACTCAAAGGCTACATCGCCGGCTTCCTCGGGCTGTTCATCGCGACGATCGGCCAGGAGCCCTACTATAACTACCAGCGCTTCGCCTTCGGCTCGACCGACCTCGCCGGCGGCATCGGCCTCCTGCCGGCCCTCGTCGGCTGTTTCGGCGTCGCCGAGGTGCTGCAGGCGATGCGCGGGCCCGCCGTCCAGGCCGTCGCGAGCACGATCGACTCGGTCATCCCGCGCCTCGAGGACGTGTTCAAGTACTGGCGCACGATCCTGCGCTCGGGGGCGATCGGCACCTTCATCGGCATCCTGCCGGGCCTCGGCGAGGACACCGCGGCGTGGTCGTCCTACGCGGCGGCGCGGCGGGCCTCGAAGGAGAAGGAGAAGTACGGCAAGGGCTCGATCGAGGGCCTGATGGCCGCCGAGACCGGCGAGAGCGCCTGCGTGCCCGGCGCCATCATCCCGGTCCTGACGCTCGCCGTGCCGGGCTCGGCGCCGGCCGCCGTGCTCATGGCCGCGATGCTGATCCACGGCCTCAACCCCGGCCCGAACCTGATGCTGCAGACGCCGGAGTTCTTCTACCAGATCGTCGCCATGCTGCTCATCGCCGACATGTCGAAGCTGTTCTTCGGCCTGACCCTCGTGCGCCCGCTGCTGTGGATCCTGCTCGTGCCGCGCGAGCGGCTGATGCCGGTGGTGTTCGTGCTCTGCGTTGTCGGCGCCTACGCGATCACGTCGCGGGTGTTCGACATCTACGTGATGCTGGCCTTCGGCTTCATCGGCTTCGCCTTGCGCGAGCTCAAGTTCCCCATGGCCCCACTCATCCTCGGCCTCGTGCTGGGCGATCTCCTGGAGAAGAACCTCACCCGGGGCCTCGTGCTGTCCGGCGGCAGCATCGCGCCGTTCTTCACGCGCCCCGTGAGCGGGGCGCTGGCGGCGATCACCATCCTCTCGATCCTGTGGTCGATCCCAGGCTTTCATGCGCGGGTGAGCGGCCTCTTCCGGCGCAGGCGGGCCGGCAGCGGCGCAAGCTGATAGGGCCGTTGGGACGATCAGGCCGGCTCGTCCAGGTCCTGCAGGAAGAGGATCACGTCCACGCCGGCGAGCTTCTGCACGAGCTCCACCCGTGATCCCGCCTCGTTGCGCCTGAAAGCCCTCACGAGTGCGAGGTCGGGGCAATTGTCCAGGATGCTCCGCGCGGCGTCGAAATAGAACCGGTGATGGTCGCGGTTGCAGAGCAGGGTCTTGTTGTCGACGTACGCGAACGGCACCACCTTGCAGCCAGGCGAGCCGAGGAAGCGGAAGGATCCCTCGGCGGCGCCCATCGCGATCGCATTGAACATGTCGTCCAGGGCGATGATCCCGTCGTCAGCCATGACCTCCGACGCCACCCGCAGGTCGTGCAAAGTTCCCTCGGCCGAGTGATCTCCGTCGACGCTGACGAAGCGCGGGGGCACGCCGATCTGAAGCAGCACGGCGTCGTTCGTCAGAGTGCGCGAATCCGCTTTCCAGAGCGCCATCCTGTCGTGCGACCCGAACAATGCGGCGGCGTGCCGCCATGGCGTTTCCGGCGCGCTCAGATGGAAGGTGTCATAGCCGCCGACCCACTCGCCATGCTTCAGCGCGCAATGCAGCAGCAGGAGGAGGTACTTGCCGTGATAGACCCCGAACTCGAGAGCCGGTCCGCCGATGCCGTGCGTGGACTGGAAGTTCATGAGATAGGCGGTGAGGTAGGCCGTATCCGAAGCGAGCCAGCCCACGATGGCGGGCAGCTTCCGCTCGATCAGCTCGCAATCCGCCGCGGGAAGAAGATCGGAATGGTGGCCGGCGGAGTGGCTGAAACCCGACAACGCGGAGGCCAAAAGCTCGAGTCCAGGACACGGTGAGCCTACCCATAAGGCCGGTCACCGGCAATCGTTGAAACGTAATCCAGCATAGCCCCCGCGGCATCAGGCCGAGCTGACGGCCAATACGAGCAACGGTAAGACCGCGCCTACAGTCAGGCCGAGAAGGAAAGCCGTTTTAGGCTCCGGCTCGCTGTCGAGACGTCCAGGTTTGTTGAGGGAAAACATGGCTGTTATCGTTCCCATCTCACCGTATTCATTCTCTTGCGTGGGAAACGCCCCGCGTTCGCGGCGGTTCCTCTAAGCGGTTTGTCCATAACGGCAACGCTTGCTCCGACTTACGCTTCGGTTGCGCCGATGGTGGTTTGATGCAAAAGACCCGGCCACGCGCCGCGCCCGTTGCGGAAGTCAGAACACCGGGCCGTCGGCCGAGTTGACCCAACGGTTCAGGCCGACGGCATTGCCTGAGGCACCAGGGAAGCTCAAGGAACCCTTTATGACCGCCACAGCCGCCACAGCCGCCGCCCCGTCCGCCGACACGGACCTCCTCTACGAGGTGCGTGACGGGATCGCCCGCATCACCTTCAACCGGCCGCAGGCCCGCAACGCGCTGACCTTCGCCATGTACGAGCGCATGGCCGAGATCTGCCGCGAGGTCGAGGACGACCCTTCGGTCAAGGTGATGATCCTCACCGGAGCTGGCGACAAGGCCTTCGCGTCGGGCACCGACATCTCGCAGTTCCGCGCCTTCAAGACGCCGCAGGACGCCCTCGACTACGAGGGGCGGATCGACCGGGTGCTCGGCACCCTCGAGCAGTGCCGGGTGCCGACGATCGCGGCGATCGCCGGCGCCTGCGCCGGCGGCGGCGCCGGCATCGCGGCCTGCTGCGACCTGAGGATCGGCACGACGACGGCGAAGTTCGGCTTCCCCATCGCCCGCACGCTCGGCAACTGCCTCTCCATGTCGAACATCAGCCGGCTCACCGCCCTCGTCGGCCCGGCGCGGGTCAAGGACATCATCTTCACGGCCCGCATGGTCGGGGCCGAGGAGGCGAAGGCCCTCGGCCTCCTGACCGAGGTCGTCGAGGACGTGGAGGCGCTGCGCACCCGCGCCGACGAGGTCGCCCGCACCATCGCCGGCCACGCGCCCCTGACCCTGCGCGCCACCAAGGAGGCGGTGCGGCGCCTGACCAAGCGCCTGTCGCGGGAGGAGGGCGAGGACCTGATCCTGATGTGCTACATGAGCCGGGACTTCCGCGAAGGCATGGAGGCCTTCCTCAACAAGCGCCCGCCTGAGTGGCGCGGGGAGTAGCAAGGCTCCGCAGTCCGCCGGAGAGCGACAACGACAAGGAAGAGAGCGAGGAAACGATGGGTCCCCTGAGCGGCTTGAAGGTGATCGACCTCACCCACGTCATGGCCGGCCCGACCTGCACCATGATGCTAGCCGACATGGGCGCCGACGTGATCAAGATCGAG
>DASVVU010000202.1:0-18177 GCA_036386395.1 Beijerinckiaceae bacterium
CTCGGCCTCGCGGAAGAACACGAGAGGGTACTCGATGTGGTGCAGCACGTCGACCATGACCATGTTCGAAAGCGCGCCGTCCGGGAAGGGCAGGCGCTGCGCGTCGGCGACGAGGTCGAGCCAGGGGGCGAACTGGATGTCCGAGGCGACAACCTGGGGCAGCCGCGCCTTGAGATTGCCGCTCCCGCCCCCGATTTCAAGGGTCGTGCCTGGTGCGCAAGCCTCGGCGATGCGCCGGAACAGGTCGTCGTAGACGACCCTGAGCACCGGCTTGCGGTCCCACACCGAGCGGTAGCCGGCGAGCGGATCGGCGGAGGAGGGGATGTGGGCCATCGCCTCAGACCGCCTTGATCTTCTTGAACGCGAACAGGACCATCCGGAGCAGCATGAAGCCGTGGCGGAAGCGCGAGATCTGGGTCTCGCCGTAGGTGCGGTTCGCGTAGCGGATCGGCACGTCGACCATCTTCAGGTTGAGCTTGGATGCCCCGAAGATCAGGTCGAAGTCGCCGAAGGGGTCGAAGTCGCCGAAGTAGGCGCGGCCACGCTTGAGGCGCTCGTAGTCGGTGCGGCGCAGGACCTTGGTGCCGCAGAGCGTGTCGGTGATGCGCTGATTGAGGAGCCACGAGAAGATCAGGGCGAAGGCCTTGTTGGCGATGAGATTGAGGAAGCGCATGGCCTCGTCCTCCATCGGATAGACGAGGCGCGAGCCGTTGACGAACTCGCCGCGGCCGGAGCGGATCGCGGCCCAGAACTTCGGCAATTGCTCCGGCGGCATGGTGAGGTCGGCGTCGAGGATCATGAGCACGTCGCCGCGCGCCGCGTCGAAGGCCGTGAAGACGGCGTCGGCCTTGCCCTTGCCGGGCTGGCGCATGAGCTTGATGTCGCGGTCGGGGTAGGCGGCCTTGACCCGCTCCATCTCCTCGTAGGTGCCGTCCTTCGAGTGGCCCTCGATGAAGATGATCTCGATGTCGTCGCAGAAGGCCGGCAGGCGCAGGACCGCCGGCTCGACGTTGCCGCGCTCGTTGCGGGCCGGCACCACCACGGTCGCCGACTTGAGGCCGTCGTCCACGTGCCGTTCCGAGCGCGCCACCATGTAGTGGCGCAGGGACAGGTGCCGGATCGCCGGCAGCGGGCTCACGAAGCGGTTGAGGAGGCGCCCGAGGCCGAGGAGCCGGAACGGCGACAGGAGCCGGATCTCGCTCTTGACCGGATCGAAGCCGGCAAGCTCGGCAATGCCGCGCAGGTCCGCCGGCGACATCACGTTCGGGGCCGGCTGGCGCATGCGCAGGCTCGTGGCCTCGGCGAGGCGCAGCGATGGCTGCCACAGGTGGGAGTAGTAGGCGACGACGAGCCGGGTCTCGCGGGTGCACAGGGGATGCAACGTCTCGAGGAGCGCCTGCACGTCGTCGACGAAGCCGAGAGTGTCGACGATCACGATCGCGTCGAAGGGGCCGGAGAGCCCGGCAAGGACGGCCGGATCCTCGGCGTCGCCGACGTGGAACTCGAGGTCCGGATGCGTCCGGCGCGCCTCGGCGACCATCGCCGGCGAGAAGTCGATGCCGACGCCGTGCGAGGGCTCGAGCGCCGCGAGGGTGTCGCCGGTGCCGCAGCCGATCTCGAGGACTCTCAGGCCCGGCGGGATGAGGAAGCGCAGGTAGGCATTGTCCTCGGCGTGGAAGAACGACGCCTTCTCGCGCCAGCCGCGGCGCGCCGGCGCCTCGCGCTCGGCGTTGTCCCAAATCTCGCGCTTGCGCGGGTTCGAGGGCCTCGAGGCACGGGGCGGGGTGACGTCGAGCATGGCAATCAGGTCCGTTCCGCGGCGGGAGAGCCGCTCGCGCGGGTCGACAGGGCGAGGATGGCGACCCCGGGCAAGGCCGCGATGAGCACCACCGTACCGAACGACAGCGAGAGGAGAAGCGCGCCGTCGGTCCCGATCCCGGCCGCCCCGAGAAGGGCGACCACGAAGCCCTCCCTCAGGCCCCAGCCGCCGACCGCGATCGGGATCATGGAGACGAGGAGGACGAGAGGCACGATCGCGACCGCGTCGGCGAGGTCGAACGGCAGGCGCTGCCCCTGGGCCAGAAGCCAGAACGCCAGAATGCTGATGCCGTGGATCGCGAAGCACAGGGCGACGACCCGCGGCGCGTAGAAGCGGCTCAGCAGGATATCGCGCATGTCGCGGATCGTCTCGGTCACGGCGCCGACGATCCGCCAGCGCGCCCCGAACCGGTGTATGACGTCGACGCAGGCGAGCATCGCGACCGCGCCGAGGAGGCCCGCCGTGATGAACAGGATCACCGGCGGAAGGAAGGCCCCGGCCGCGGCGAGGACGCGCGAGAACAGCGCCGCCGGAAGCGCCATCGCGAACAGCGCGAGCGCCGCGATGCCGCGGTCGAGAAGGGTGCTCTTGAAGGCAACCCGTAGGCTCGGGCCGGCCTCGCGCAGGAGAACGACGCGCATGCCGTCGCCGGCCACGAAGGGCATGATCTGGCCGAAGAACTGGGCGATCCAGGCGATCTGCTGGAACCGCGCCGGACCCGGCACGACCGCCCGCTCGTCCGACATGGCACGCACGACGAGCCGCCAGCGCAGGCCGACGAGCGGGACCTGGACCACCATGAGGGCGAGCGCGAGGGCGAACAGCCACGGGTTCGTGTTGCGCACCCGCTCCATCATCGCGGCCGGGTCGACGAGGCGCGCGACGAGGACGAGCGCGAGCACGGTCGCGGCAAGCTTGAGCGCCAGGAAGGCCCTGCGGGCCAGCGCGCCGCCCTTCGGTTTCGCCGCGCCGGAACCGTCGGGGCTCGCGGTCGCAAGGCGCTCGGCGGAATCGTTCATCGGGGGCGCGTATCGCACAATGGGCCGTTTCTCAACGTTTCGAGGCCAAGGGCGTTCAGCGCCGGCGCCGGAACACCTGGGCCGGCTCGGACGGATCGGTGATCCGCTCCCAGCCCGGGTTCGCCGCGATCCGCTCGGCGACGGGCTTCGCGACCTGATTCAGCACGTCCTTGGGGTCGGCCGGGATCCGGTCCGCCGGGAGGGTGACGAAGTAGTCGCTGTCCATGATGTCGATGCGCTTCAGCGCCCGCTCGACGTCGGTCTCGGCATAGCCGAGCGACGTGTACTGGCAGCGGTAGCCGAGCGCTCCCTTCTGCTTCTCGGAGAAGAACGCGGCCGAGTTGAGGTTGAAGTCGGGCCTCTCGACGCCGACGACCCCATGACGATGGGTGCTCTTCGGGTCGCAGGAGAGGCGCACCGCCCGCTCGAAGCGCCGGACCGAGTCGGGCTCGACGCGGTAGGGCTTGAGCCACACGGAGGTCTGCGCGGGCGGGAGGGCGATGACGCCATGGGCATGGAGGTGCCCGGCGACGGCGTTGGCCGCGAAGAGGACGGCCGCCGCCGCGGTCAGCCACTCCCGCCGCAGGGACGAGAGGCTCCAGCCGGCGAGCACCGCGACGAGCGGGATCATCGGGGCGAGGAAGCGGGTCTCCTCGTTGATCTGGCTGGCGTAGGCGAGAATGCCTGCCGCGACCGTCCCGGCAAGGCAGAAGGCGAAGAGCGTCCCGGACGCCACCGCCTCGGCGAGCCACGTCCGCGCAGGAAGCCGGAGCGTGCGCAAGGCGGCGCCGCCGAGCGCCGTCAGGACCACGAGCGCGACCGCGCAGCCGAGAAGGGACCACGGCGTCAGCGCATGAAGCAGGGCCGAGCCCCAGAAGCCGAGCTTTTCCCCGAGGGTTCCGATGGAGCCGTAGTGCAGCGCCACCTCGGTCATGGTGGCGTTCCTGATGTGGGCGGCGACGCTCGGCCAGTTCACCCCGTACCAGGCGGCCGTCGCGGCGACGAGCAGGACGGCGAGGCCGGCGAGCGCGAGGTCTCCCCGGGTGGTTGCCGACTTGGGGACGCGCGCGGCGGCGAAGCGCGCGACGGCGATGTAGGCGAGGAGCGGGACCGTGAAGCCGACGCTCGTCGTCTTGGCCAGGAACGCCAGCGCCATCCAGATGGCGGTCGCGGCGGCGAGCCGGATCGCCGGCAGGCGCCCGGTCTCGAGGGATAGGCGCATGAGCCCCGCCACGGTCAGCGCCTGGGCGGGCTCGACGAAGAACTGGTGCGACATCCCGATGAACAGCGAGGCTCCGCCGCAGAGCAGCACCGCCGCGATCGCTGCCAGCGGCGACCCGCCGAGGCGCCGCACGGTCGAGAACACGACCGCGAGCGTCGCGGCGTTGAAGGCGACGTTCACCAGGAGGAAGGCGCGCTCGTAGCTGCCGAGCAGGGCCGCGAACGGGACGGCGATCTGGCCGGTCCACTGCAGCAGCGGGGGTTTCGAGGTCACGGCGTAGAGCATGGCTTTGGCCCATGCGAGCGGGCCGTCCTTCGCCGCGTGGGCGAGGTGCAGCGCGATCTCCGCGTACCAAGCCTGGTCCCAGGGCCAGACGATCTCTTCCTTGAAGATCCAGATCACGCTCGGCACCAGGAGCGCCGCGATGAGGCCGGCCAGCGTCAGTGCGGCGTTGAACCCGAGCGGGCGGACGCGAAGGACCGGGCCGTCCAGCGCCTGTTCCATCATGCTCCCCGGATGAGGCATCCTGGGGCCGCAGCGTGCGCCTGCGCCCGGCCCGAGCGAAAAGCCGGCATCGGTCGATGGTCCGCCGGCCCGATCAGGCCCGCCTTTAAGCATGATCCGGCCTTGCCATGGAAGAGCCTTGAGCGGCCCCTGCACACGGTCAGGGCTCGTCTTGACCCTGCCACGGCGGCGGATTACCCGGCTTTCGAGCAGGAGCCTGCCGCATCGGAAGGCACGGCCGGAGCTGTCGAAACAGGCCGGCCGAGTGCCGAATCGTCGCACGTCCGGACGATTCTACGATTGGAACGCACACCCCGAATGGACATCGCCCTCATCGACAGCTGGCCCAATCTGGTCGATTCGGCCGAAGCCGCCTTCATCCGGCGCTTCAGGCGGGCCGCCGAGAAGCTCGGCCACCGGGCCTTCGCGGTCGTCACCTCCGACGATGTCGAAGCCTGCAACCCCGATTTCGTCATCGCGCTCGACGAGATCTCGCCGAAGCTGACCGGCGTCCCGACCTTCGGGGCGATGTGGACGCCGCCCCTTCTCCATCATCGGGAACCGCGGCGACTGCGCTCCATCCTGAGCTACGACGGATACCTCGTCGGCTCGGGCCCGATCCGGTCCTGCCTGAGGGATATCGAGTTCTCGCTCGGGATCGAGAAGCCGAAATCCGACTTCCTCTTCCTGCCGACGGCCTCCTTCGAGGACCGCCTGCCGCCAGGGCGCGGGCGCTGGGAGCTCGGGTACGGAGTGCGCGGCGGCGACGATCGTCCGGAGCGGGACCTCGTCGCCATGCTGGAAGCCGCCGGCCTCCTCGAGTCTTCACCCGAGCAGGTCTCGGAGGATGGAGGGCTCGGCGAGCGCGGCGTCGCCCTGTGCCTGCACACCGACGCGCAGCGCGGTGCCGACGTGCCCTCGGCGAGGCTGTTCGAGGCCGCCGCGGCGGGGGCCGTGATCGTTACGGACGAGCTTGCGTTCGCGCGTCGCGTTCTGAGAGACGCCGTGCTCTACATCGATCCGCGGGCGGGCCATGCCGAAGCCGTCGAGCGGGTGAGGCGCCATCTCGCATGGCTGAACGAAGACCCCGCCCGCGGCGAGCGCCTCGCCGCCGCGGCCCGCGAGGCTTTGCGGGACGAGTTCGACCTCGAGGTCCTGGTGGCGCGATGCTGCGCGTTCGCGCAAAGCGTCATCGGGGATGCGCGGCAAGCCCGGACCAGGGCGCTCAGGAGCGTCCAGAAGGCGGAGCCGGTCCCGATCCGCGTTCGCGAGCGGGCCGTGGTCGACGTCATCGTCAGGGCCGGGGAACGCCCTCCCGAGGTCCTCGGACGCGCGTTGCGCGCGATTGCGCGGCAGGACGGCGGCTCCTATCGGGCGATCGTGGTCGATTACAAGGGCAACGATGAGCTGCGGGCCTTCGCGGAAGGGTTCCGAACCCAGACCGTGACGACGGCCTACGTCAGGAGCGCCGATACGGGTTGCCGGAGCACCGCCCTCTGGACCGGCCTCGCCCGGGTCGAGGCGCCCTTCTTCGCCATCCTGGACGACGACGACACGGTCGCGCCCGACCACTTCCCGAGCCTCGTCGAGCTCGCCTCGCGCCATCCGGAGACCGGCTTCTTCTATGGAGGGACCGTCCGCGTGGAGGACGAAGGCGCCGCTCCGGCGCCGCCGAACTTCGCCGGGCCGCTCGGCTTGGACTTCGCGGAGCGGCGGGAACTGCAGTTCCTCGATCCGCACGACCTGTCGCGGCTGGCCGCGTTCGACAACTACATCACCTCGAACGCGTTCATCGCCCGCCGGGAGCTCCTCGACGCGACCGTGCTGGAGGATCCACAGCTCGAGGTCGGCGAGGACGTCTACCTCCTTCTTCTCCTTGCCGCCCGCACCGGCTTCCGGAGCACGTTCCGGGCGACCGCCTACTGGCACTGGCGGTCGGTCGCGCGGGACAATTCGATGGTGGCCGTCGCGAGCGAGAGATGGCAGCGCGCCGTCGCGCGGATCTCGCACCGGCTCGGGCACGTCCGCCTGCCGGCCGAGGCGCCGCTCTTCAAGCTAAGGGACGACCGGCCGTTCGTCCTCCCCCTCGGCGCTTTCGTCGATTTCAACCACGACGTCCTCGCGCGCTCAGAAAGCGGCTCGCTCAATCCGGGCGAGCCGGGCGGCGGCGTATGGACGAGCACAACGCGCAGCTTCATCAGGCTGCTGCTCGGCGGCTTCGTCCAGGAGGGCCGGGTCGTCCTGGAGTTCATGGCCTCGGGGGCCGCCGACTCGACGCCGCAGAACGTGCGGATCTCGGTCGACGACCAGCCGGTCTATTCGGGCCCCGTCGATCCCTGGAAACCGATCCGCGTCGAGGCGCCCCTGAAGTTCGCCCGCAGCCGAAACGTCGTGATCCTCAGGGTCGAATGCGACGCCACGTTCTCTCCCATGCGGGCGAGCGAAGCGTCGAAGGACGAGCGCGATCTCGGGATGTTCCTATCCAAGATCATGATCGAAGGCGCCGAGCCGCGCAAAGCAAGCCGAGCGGGGCAGGAGGCCAAGCTCGCGGCGACGCTCTTGCGACGGCGTGGGCTTCGGCCCGAAGCACATGGCCGTGGCAGGCTTCTTGCGAACTGACCGAGCCCCTTATACGGGTCTGTGGCCGGCTTTTGGATTAGGCGACAAGGGTTGATCTTATGGGGGAGAACATCTCCGTCGGCATCGAGGCGCAATTGGCGGAGGTCGACGCCAGGGTCGGCGAGTTGCTGACCTTGTGGAAAGAGCGCTCCGACGGGCAGGACCGGCTCGGCCGGGAGATCGTCGAGGAACGCGCCAAGAACCTGGAATTGAGCCGCAAGCTGGTTCCGGTCGAGGAAGCGCTCCTGACCGCACAGGACAAGATTGCAGAGCTGCAGCGGGATCTGGATGCGGCGGTCCGGGCGAACGAAGACGCCCAAGTCCGAGGCGTCGCATTGGAGCAGGATCTTGCCACGGCACGAGGCAGGATCGTGGAATTGGAGCGGGATCTGGCCGCCGAGAGGGCTCGGATCAAGGAATTGGAGCAGGCGGTCCGGACGGCGGAACAGGCACAGGCCCGTGTCGTCGCGCTCGAGACCCATCTCGCCGACGTCCGTGGCGACCTTGCCGAACACGAGAACCTCGTCGAGGACCTCAGGCAGGCGCTGCATAACGAGCGCGAGCTGCGCAAGCTTCGAGAAACGGAGCGGGATCGTTTCCGTCAGTTGCTCGGATATTTGCAGAAATCCCGCTGGCGGAGGTTCGGCCAAGCCATCGGCGTCGTGAAGACACGCGAATGGGAACGCGAGATCTCCCAAGACTGACGCTTCGCTTCGGTTAACCTACGGCGGACCGCGGCAAGGAGCCGGTCGCGGCGATATCCTCCTCGCCCTCGGCGGCGTTGCAGGTCTCGAGGATCGCCATTCCGATCAGAAAGGCGACGAAGCCGAAGCCGAGCGCCGTCGCCATCGCTTGAGCGTCGGCAAGGCTCGACAGCAGCCCCCTGACATCGTGGTTCGTTTTCATCGCGTACGCTCCTATTCTGATTTCAAGCACCCCGTCTGGAACTTGGGGTTGTGTTTTGTTCCTGTTATGTTCTGACACAGAACCCCAAAAGCCGATCCCACGCAAGTCTGAATCGTGCTTTCCCCAAAGCTTATTTTCCTTTTCACATTCAAAACTATGGGTTGCAGAGAGGCCAGCCTGATCGCGGCAACAAGTCCGGCCCTCTTAACCGCTTGGACAAGCATCCGGCTTAAGCTCCCGGAGCGAGGAAACGGCCCGGGACATGGCGAACCACAACAGCAGTTTGGAAGGCTTGACTGCGACTGTTGTCGCGGGTCCGATCGAAGCAGCGTGGGCATGGTTTGTGGCCCGGGCATGGACCTGGGCACGGGCGCTGCGCCTCGGGCACTGGGCCAAGAACCTCCTTGTGTTCGTGGCCCCCGTGCTCGCCCACGAGCTCGCCTGGGGCACCCTGGCGCAGGCGCTTGGCCTGTTCCTGTGCATGGGCCTCCTCGCCTCGGCGACCTACGCCGTCAACGACCTGTGCGATCTCGCCGCCGACCGGGCGCACCCCGTCAAGCGCGGCCGGCCCTTCGCGGCGGGGGAGATCCCGATCCGCCACGGAGCCGTCGCGGCCGCCGGACTGACTGTCGCAGCCGGCCTCCTCTCGCTCGCCTTGCCCATCGGCTGTACGGTCGTGCTCGCGGCCTATCTCGCCGCGACGCTTGCCTACAGCTTCGCCCTGAAGCGGACGCCGGTCGTCGACGTGATCGTGCTCGCCGGGCTGTTCACGCTGCGCATCGTAGCCGGCGGCTTCCTCGTGCCGGACCGCGTCTCGCCCTGGCTCCTGACCTTCGCGATGCTGTTCTTCCTCGGTCTCGCGGTGGTCAAGCGCTACGCCGAGATCGCGCGCGGCGTGCGCTGCGACGGCGAGGCCTTCGGCTCGCGCGGCTACACGGGCAAGGACCTGCCCCTCCTCCTGGCCACGGGCGTGAGCTGCGGCATCGGCGCCATCGTCATCTTCACGATCTACCTCATCAACGACCAGTACCCGCGGGCGATCTACCGGACTCCGCAGGTCCTGTGGGCCATGACGCCGGTCCTGCTCCTGTGGACCCTGCGCATCTGGCACCTCGCCGTGCACGGGCGAATGGACGAGGACCCGGTGGTGTTCGCCCTGAAGGATCGGGCCTCGCTGTGGCTCGGAACGCTTACCGCCGTGGTGTTGTTCGGCGCCTCGTGGTGATCGCCGTAAGCGACGCCTACGCCGGCTGGGGGCGAACCCGGACGGCGCGGCACCGGGTCGCCCGCCCGGCGAGCCCGGCCGCGCTCCTCGCCGTCCTGCGGGAGGAGGCGGGCCCGGTCCTCGCCCACGGCTGCGGCCGCTCCTACGGCGACGTCGCCCTCAACCCGGACGGCCTCCTCGTCGACTGCCGCGGCCTCGACCGGCTCATTGCCTTCGACCGCGAAAGCGGGCGCCTCACCTGCGAGGCCGGCGTGCGGCTTGCCGACATCCTCGCGGTCCTGTGCCACCCGGACACCGGCGGGGGAGGGTTCTTCCTGCCGGTCTCCCCCGGCACCCGCTTCGTCACCGTCGGCGGTGCGATCGCCAACGACGTGCACGGCAAGAACCACCACGTGGCCGGCACCTTCGGCGCGCACGTCGAAAGCTTCGACCTCGCCCGCTCCGACGGGCGCGTCCTGCGCTGCTCAGCCGAGGAGAACCCCGAATTGTTCGCCGCCACGATCGGCGGCCTCGGCCTCACCGGAATCATTCTGCGGGCGACCTTCCGCCTGCGCCGGGTCGAGGGGCTGGCCGTCGAGGCCGAGGACATCCGCTTCGGCCGCCTTGATGAATTCTTCGCCCTCTCGGTCGAGTCGGACGGCGCGTGGGAATACACGGCGGCGTGGATCGACGGCTTCGCCAAGGGCGCGGCGCTCGGGCGCGGCATCTTCTCCCGCGCCCGCCACGCGCCGGGGCAGGGCGCGCCGCCGCCCGCCCGGGAGCCGCGCCTTTCCGTGCCGCTGACGCCGCCGGTCTCCGCCGTGACGCGCCGCTCCGCGCGCCTCTTCAACACCCTCTATGGCTCTAGGCTCAGCCGGAGCGGGATCGCCCGCCGCAGCGGTTCCTACGAGGGCGTGCTCTATCCCCTCGACGCGGTCGGCGCCTGGAACCGGCTCTACGGCCCGCGAGGCTTCTTCCAGTTCCAGGCCGTCGTCCCCAAGGCCGAGGCCCGCGACGCCGTCGCCGCCATACTGCGCGAGGTCGCGGCCGGGGAGGGGGCGACGCTCGCGGTGCTCAAGGTCTTCGGCGACCGGCCGTCCCCCGGCCTCTTGTCCTTCCCCATGAAGGGCGCGACGCTTGCGCTCGACCTCCCGAACCGGGGTGAGGGGACCTTGAGGCTTCTCGAGCGCCTGGAACGGATCGCCGTCGAGGCCGGGGGGCGGATCTATCCGGCAAAGGACGCCGCGATGAGCCCGGAGAGCTTCCGGCGCGGCTATCCGGCCGCGGAGCGGTTCAGGGACGCGATGGACCCGGCCTGCTCGTCCGCGTTCGCGCGCCGCGTCGGCCTCCGCTAGGGTTACGGCCATGACGGAAGCTTCCCCCCGCCGGACGGCACTCTTCGGCGCCACCTCGGATATCGCTGGAGAGGCGGCGCGGCTTCTCGCCGAGCGCGGCGAGCGGCTCGTGCTCGTGGCCCGCGACGCCGAGGCCCTCGGGCGGCTCGCCGACGACCTGGCGGTGCGCGGCGCCGCCGCGGTCGAGACCATCGTCGCGGACTTCCGCGACTTCGACGGCCTCGGCCCGGTCGCCGCGAAGTCGTGGGACACGTTCGGCGGGCTCGACGCGGCGCTGATCGCCTACGGCACGCTTCCCGACCAGAAGCGGACCGAGGGCGACCCGGCCGCCCTCCAGGAGGCGCTCTTCCTCAACTTTACGAGCCCCGCCGTGCTCGCGAACTTTCTCGCTGCCCGCTTCGAAGCGCAAGGCGCGGGCACGCTCGCGGCGATCACCTCGGTCGCCGGCGACCGGGGCCGGCAAAGCAACTACGCCTACGGCGCCGCCAAGGGCGGCCTGCAGCGCTTCCTCGAAGGCCTCCGCCACCGCCTGCGGGCCTCCGGCGTGCGGGTGCTCGACGTGCGCCCGGGCTTCGTGTCGACCAAGATGACGGCGCACCTGCCCCAAGGCGGGCCCCTGTGGGCGAGCCCGCAGAAGGTCGCGAGGGACATCGTCGCCGCCATCGACGGCGGGCGCGACGTGCTCTACACCCCGGCGTTCTGGCGCGGGATCATGCTCGTGGTCCGCGCCCTGCCGCGCCCGCTGTTCCACCGGACGAAGCTGTGACGGAGCTCGACGCCTACCGGGCCTGACTCGCGGCCTATTCAGGGCATGGCCTTCGAGGCCGGGCGACGAGCTGTTCGGGCTTGCGGCCGAGAACGGCATGAGCCTGCGCCGCCTCGGGGGCGAGTACGCCCAAAACTACGCCTTCGGCGTCGGCGATTACCTGATATGGTGCATGGGCTTCCCGGCCGGTCTTATAACGAAAGTTGAACGTATGCTCGGCCCCCCTGTCCGCCGGATCGACGAGGTCCTGCGCGACCTGCCGCCCCTCAACGCCGCCGAGTGGCTCCTCTTCTGCAAGGACGGTTGATCGCCGGGCGGATGCGATTGACCGCCTCCGGCGCGGGCGTCATTCTCGTCGGACACTGGTCTGCGCCGGGGGCTGCATTGCGGTTGATGCTTGTTGCGTTCGCGGTGCTGTGCGCCCTGGCGGCCCCTGCGGCCGCCCAATCCGGCGGGGCCCGTCCGCCGGGCTATGCCGAAGCCGAGCAGGCCTTCCTCAGGCTCGGCGCCGAGCAGCGGGTCAAGCTCCAGATCAGGCTGGCGGCCGCGGGCTACTGGACGACCGTGGTTCCGAACCTCGACTTCTCGCGCCGCCTCTTCGACGCCGTCGCCCGCTTCCAGAGCGAGAACGGATTTCCGCCGAGCGGCTCCCTCGACGGGAAGCAGTCCGCGCGCCTGATCGAGCTTGCCGACGAGCAGTTCGCCCTGTGGGGCTTCCGCGAGGTCGCCCATCCCGAGCGCGGCCGCCCGATCTGGGTGCCGATGGGCCTCGGCCTGCGCAGCGAGCGCACGGACAGCGGGCTGAAGTTCCGCGACCCTCAGGACCGGCTGGGCATGGCCTACAGCCACTTCCCGAGGCTCGGCCTGCGGACCATGTTCGCCCGTCTCGTCACGAGGCTCCAGGCAGAGGGGGCGCAGATCAACTACAAGGTGCTGCGCCCGGACTTCTTCGCGATCTCCTCGACCCTGCGCGGGGTCGACTCGTACATGCGCTACCACGAGGACGGCCGCGGCATCCTCGGCTTCACGCTGGTCTGGGACAACTCCAAGGGCGTGGTCGGCGGCGAGCGCTTGGCGGTCCTGACCTCCACGTCCCTGTGGGCCGTCATGACCGGAGCTCCCTTCCAGGCCCCGCCGGCCCCGAGCAGGCCGGCTGTCGCGGCGGCGCGTCCGTCTCCCACGCCCGCTCCGGGCCCGTCCGCGGCGCCGTCCGCGCCGGCGCCGGCGATGCCGGGAGACAAGTCGAAGTTCTCCTCCGGCACCGGGTTCTTCGTGAACCGGGACGGCTATGTCCTGACCAACGATCACGTGGCCGGCGAGTGCGAGGCCGTCGCCGTCCTGCCCGACCGGGGCGAGCCCATGGCCGGACGGGTGGTCGCCCGGGACCCGACGAACGACCTCGCCATTCTGAAGACCGACATCAGGCCGGCGAAGGTCGCCGCCTTCCGGATCGGCAGCCGCCTCGGCGAGCCCGTCGCCGTGTTCGGGTTTCCCCTGTCGGACGTGCTCGCCAGCACCGGCAACTTCACCCTCGGCAACGTCACGGCGACGGCTGGCTTGCGGGACGACAGCCGGTTCCTGCAGATCTCCGCGCCCGTCCAGTCCGGCAATTCCGGCGGGCCGCTTCTCGACCACAACGGCAACTACGTCGGTGTGGTCACGGCGAAGCTGAACGCCCTGAAGATCATGGTCTCCAAGGGGGACCTGCCCCAGAACGTGAACTTCGCGATCAAGGCCGCGGTCGCCGCGAACTTCCTCGACACCAACGGCGTCGCTTTCGAAACGGGTCCGGCGAAGGAGGCGATGCTCCCGGCCGATCTCGCGGACCACGCGAAAGCCGTCAGTGCCTTCGTCCTGTGCAAGGGCTGACGCTTCCGGCGATCGGCTCCGGAGCGTGGCTCACGCACCCCACAATTTCATCAGCGGCCCACTCTCGCCGTCGACCGGGTCGGCGGCGGGGAGGGGAACCTCGGCGATACGCCGGCGGGCCGGGCCGATGGCGCCGGGGTCCGAGTCGCGGACGATGTCCCAGTCCCGCCCGCCGGCGTAGGCCCCGACGACGAGGAGGTCGTCGCTCTGGGCGATGCGGGCGTGGCCGACGCCGGCCGGGATCACGACTACGTCGCCGGCCGTGAGCCCGACGGTCTCGCCGCCCTCGCCGCCGAAGCGCACGGTCGCGGAGCCGGCGGCGATGCCGAGCACCTCGTGGGCGGTCGAGTGGTAGTGGTGATAGTCGAAGATGCCGTTGCGCCAGGCGTTGGTCCAGCCGTTCCGGGCGAAGGTCTGCTCGAAGGCTCTCGCCGGATCGTCCGCGGAGGGCGTGACCGCGCCCTGCCGCACGATCAGCGGCAGAGGGCTGTTCGGGATCGAGCCGTCGTCCTCGAACAGGAAGGTGTCGGTGCCCAAGGGGGCGTTGTACTGCCCCGGCCTGCCGTAAGCCGTCGCGCGCGCCATCTCTTCGAGCCTCCGTTCAGCGGAACTGGAGGGTAGAACGCGCAGGCGGCCGGAAAGATCGCGGTTCGCTTCTCCGGCTGCGGAGAAGGGGATTTCAGCCGGCGAGCAGGATGGCCGCGACGGCGCGGTCGATCGCCATGTAGAAGATCGCGAAGGCGACGGCGGCGGCGACCGCGAACTCGACGGTCTGGTTCTTCATGAGGCGGAAGTGGCGCAGCATGTCGCGCCCGGCCCAGACCATGATCCAGGCGACCGTCAGGATCGCCGGGAAGCCGAACAGGAACGACAGGGTGCTCTCGACGCGGCCGACCTGCGTGGGATCGAGGAGCGGGCGGATGTTGCGCACCCAGGGCGCATACAGGGCGGCGTAGAGCGCCGTCATCCAGGCGAGGCTCGCGGCGACGCCGAGATGGAACACGAAAGCCTTGTGCAGCCGCGTGAATCCGTCGGCCGTCTCGTCCTCGAAGGTCGTCATCTTGAATGCCCCGCAGTCGAATCGTCGTGTTTTTTGGTTTGTCACGCGATAACCCGGATGGGGCGTCCAGGCAACTCCCGCGCCGTTCGGCCCAAAAGCTTGGCCTTTGCGGCCCCGCGTCGCTTTAAACCTTCGCAGGGAGCTTATGACGCCTCCTGAAGCTTCTTCCGCTCGCGGCTGAGGCGCTCGAGTTCGGGGAACGGCTCGTAGGGCGGGTCCCAGCACGTCACGAAATTCCCCGGGCCGGCATGGATGCGCGACCCCTCCGGCGAGCGGGTGATGGTGACGACCGACTGCCGCGGGCCGAAGATGTTGCCGATCGCCTCCTCGAACTTGGCCGCGACGCAATACGTCTCGACGGCCTTGCCGGGAGCCTGCGGCGCCTGGACCCGGGCGATCTTCGCGTCCACCAGCGCCGGCACGTTCACGATGGCGCGCCCGCCGAACGATTGCAGGCGCAGGACGGACTTGGCGATCAGCACCCGCGGATTCTCGGCCTGCCAGTCGGCCCGCGTGAGCGCCGGGTGCTTGGTGGCGCAGCCCGCCGCGGCGAGCAGACCGCACGCGGGAAGGGTGAGCTTGAAGATCGGTCGCATGAGGCCCCCGCTGCCGTTTCGGCATCGTTTTGCCGCTTGCTGGCGGGGCAGGGGCATCCCGTCAAGGGATTGTACGAGCTTGGCAGCGAAAACGATGGCCTATGCGCTCTTGCGCCGCGGCACCTTTTCCCCAGGTTCCTCTTCCGCCTCGCCCTCGCTCTTGCGGCCCTCGATCAGCGCGACGAAGCGGTCGAAGAGGTAGTGGCTGTCGCGCGGGCCCGGCGAGGCCTCGGGGTGGTACTGCACCGAGAAGGCGGGGCGGTCGGTCAGCGCGATGCCGCAGTTCGAGCCGTCGAAGAGGGAGACGTGGGTCTGGACGGCGTTCGCCGGCAGGCTTTCGGGGTCGACCGCGAAGCCGTGGTTCATCGAGGTGATCTCGACCTTGCCGGTCGTCATGTCCTTGACCGGGTGGTTCGCCCCGTGGTGGCCCTGGTGCATTTTGGCCGTGCGCCCGCCGACCGCGAGGCCGAGCATCTGGTGGCCGAGGCAGATGCCGAAGGTCGGCACCCGCTCGTCGAGGAGGCGCCGGATCACCGGCACGGCGTATTCGCCGGTCGCGGCCGGATCGCCCGGGCCGTTCGAGAGGAAGACCCCGTCGGGGTTCAAGGCCATCACCTCGTCGGCGGTGGCGGTCGCCGGCACGACGGTGACCTTGCAGCCGGCCTTGGCGAGGAGCCGCAGGATGTTGCGCTTCACGCCGTAGTCGATCGCGACGACGTGGTGCTTCGCTTCGCCCTGGCGGCCGTAACCTTCACCCAGTTCCCAGGTGGTCTCGTCCCAGGCGTAGCGCTGGGCCTGGGTGACCATGGGCACGAGGTCGAGGCCGTCCATGGGGTGGAGGCCGGCGGCGCGGGCCCTCAACGCCTCGAGGTCGAAGTTGCCGGCGGGGTCGTGGGCGATGACCGCGTTCGGCATGCCCTTCTCGCGGATGAGCGCGGTCAGCGCCCGGGTGTCGACGCCGGTGAGCCCGACGATGCCGCGGGCCTTGAGCCACGCGTCGAGGTGGCGGGTCGCGCGCCAGTTCGACGGGTCGGTGACGGCGGCGCCGATGACGACGCCGCGCACGCCCGAGGAGGCCGCCGCGTTGACGCTCTCGATGTCCTCCTCGTTCGTGCCGACGTTGCCGATGTGCGGGAAGGTGAAGGTGATGATCTGCCCGGCATAGGAGGGGTCCGTCAGGATCTCCTGGTAGCCGGTCATGGCGGTGTTGAAGCAGACCTCGCCGTCGCTTTCGCCGATGGCCCCGATGCCGAAGCCTTCGAGCACGGTGCCGTCGGCGAGCACGAGGAGCGCGGTCGCGCGCGGCTCCTCCCAGCCTCCTGGCGTGTCTTGCGGCATCGGTCCGATCTCTTGTATGGCGGCAACGGCCGCGCTCGCGGCGCTCCGCCGGCGAGCCTCGTGGCGTCGGGCTGACTTAAGGAGCCGGCCCCCGCGCGTCAACGCCGCCGCCCCGTTGCCCCAAGGAGAATCCCATGCGCCAGCGCTTCACCGAGGCCATGAAGGAGGCCATGAAGGCGGGCGACAAGCCGCGGCTCTCGACCGTGCGCATGATCCAGGCGGCCCTCAAGGACAAGGACATCGAGGCCCGCGGCGCGGGGCGCGGGCAGGCCACGGAGGAAGAAATCCTCGGACTCCTCCAGAAGATGATCAAGCAGCGCCAGGAGTCGGTCGCGATCTACGCGCAGGCGGGCCGGCAGGAGCTCGCCGACCAGGAGCGGGCCGAGATCGCGGTGATCCAAGGCTTCCTGCCGCAACAACTCGACGAGGGCGAGACCCGCGCCGCGATCGAAGCCGCCATCGCCGAGACCGGCGCCGCCTCGATGAAGGATATGGGCAAGGTGATCGCGGCCTTGCGCGGCAAGCACGCCGGCCAGATGGACTTCGGCAGGGCGAGCGCGCTCGTGAAGGAGATGCTGCCCAGGGGTTGAGGGAACCCTCAAGCCGCAACCAAGGAGGGGCAAACCCGCGGCGGCGTAAACCATTTCGTTACGATCCGCTTGGACCGGATGCCGCAAGGGAACTAAGCTGGGCTTGGTGTGGTCGCCGGCTGCCGGAGTTCCCTCATGGCGACGAAGCGTAAAGGCCTGTCGCCCCTGGAACGCGACCTGTTGCGGGTCGCGGCCGAGAAGCCCGGCGGCGTGATCTGGCTCTCCGAGGAGAGCCTCGACACCATGTCCCAGACCTACAAGGCCGTGCTGCGCCTGGAGAAGCTCGAGCTTCTCGAGCGCCGCGGCAAGGACGCGCTGCGCTGGCGCATCACCAAGGCCGGCAAGGCGGAGCTGAAGGAGTTCGCTTAAAGCCTCGGCCTCACTCCGCCGGCTCGGCGACCGGCTTCAAGCGGGTGAGCTGATCGAGGAGGGCGCGGTCGTGGAGGACGACCATGCGCTCCCTGGGCTTGAGCCAGGACACGGCGTCGTGGATCGAGACCGCGTCCATGATCTTCGCCTGGGCGAGGACGTGCTCGGGGTCGATGTCGCCGCGCCGGCGCTGCGGCGGCGGCGGCAGCATCGCCTCGTGGCGCTCGCGCAAGGACGGGTCGCGGTAGAGGGCGAGCACCGCGTCGGCGTCGTCGAAGCCGAGCGTCTGGTTCTCTGCCAGGAGCGCGTTCGCGCGCTCGACGATCGGCGGCGTCTTCGTCTCCTCCGGGATCATGAGGAGCCCGAAGCGCTTGAGCGCAAGGCCTGCGCCGAGGCGGCCGGAAAGCCAGGAGAGCGGGATCGCGAGCAGGAGGCCGACGATGGTCGGCGACATCCATAAGAAAAGCGACGTCGCGATCATGAAGGCCGAGACGCCGGCGACGAGGCCGAGGGCCGTCTGCCAGCGGTGCCGGCGCACGATGTCGCGCAACGGGATCGAGCCGTCGTCGCGGCGCTGCGGCTGCCAGCCGGTGTCGCGCCCCAAGAGAATCTGGAACACCGAGCCCGACTGGATCACCATCAGGATCGGCGCCATGAGGGCCGAGAGCACGATCTCGATCAGCGTCGAGGCGAAGAGCCGGAGCGTCCCGCCGGCCTTCTTCCGCCCTTCGGGGCTCACCAGCATCAGGGCCAATCCGAAGAACTTCGGCGCAAGCAGCACCGCCATGGTGAGGCCGAACAGCGCGAGCGCGCGCTCGGGGTCGAACCGCGGCCACTGCGGGAAGAGGGTAAACTCGCGGCTGAAGTACTCGGGGCGGATGTAGGTCGTTTGCAGCACGAGGGCGATGCCGACGATGAGCTGGAACAGCCAGAACGGCGAG
>DASVVU010000203.1:0-30986 GCA_036386395.1 Beijerinckiaceae bacterium
CCCGCTTGCGCCGGATGTGACGCTGGTGGGGTCATAAACCCCTCTCCCCGCTTCGCGGGGAGAGGCCGACTCGCGAAGCGAGCGGGTGAGGGGCCGGGGGCGCGACAACGCGAACTCCCCAGGCCCCTCACCCTAGCCCTCTCCCCGCAAGCGGGGAGAGGGGATAGAACGGAGCCATGCTCGTCTATCTCATCCGGCGCCTCGGCCAGTCGCTCCTCGTCGTCGCCGTGATGGCGACGCTGGTGTTCGTGGCGATGTTCGCGGTCGGCGACCCGGTCGACATCCTGGCGAGCCCCGACGCCGACCAGATCGAGCGCGACGCCATCGCCAGGCGCCTCGGCCTCGACCGGCCCTTGTGGGAGCAGTTCGGCCTCTTCGCCTGGCGGGCGCTGCACGGCGACCTCGGGCGCTCCTTCGTCTACAACGTGCCGGCCGTCGACGTGATCCTGCAACGCCTGCCGGCGACGCTCGAGCTCGCGCTCACGGGCCTCGTCTTCTCGATCGCGATCGGCATCCCGCTCGGCGTGCTCGCCGGCCTCAGGCCGTACTCCTGGCTCGGACGCGGCATCATGTCGGGCTCGATCCTCGGCTTCTCCCTGCCGAACTTCTGGATCGGCCTGATGCTGATCCTCCTCTTCGCGGTCGAGCTGCGCATCCTGCCGGCCGGGGGGCGCGGCCCGACCGTGACGGTCCTCGGCATCCCGACCGCGATCTTCACCCTCGAAGGCCTGAAGCACCTCATCCTGCCGGCCCTGACGCTCGCCCTCTACAAGTCCGCCCTCGTCGTCCGTATCGCCCAGGCCGGCACCCGCGAGGTGATGCTGCAGGACTACATCCGCTTCGCCCGGGCCAAGGGCCTCAAGCGCTCGCGCATCGTCGGCGTGCACGTGATGAAGAACATCCTGATCCCGGTCGTCACCGTGCTCGGCCTCGAGCTCGGCTCGATGATCGCCTTCGCGGTCGTGACCGAGACGGTGTTCGCCTACCCGGGCATGGGCAAGCTCCTGATCGACTCGATCAACCGCCTCGACCGCCCGATCATCGTCGCCTACCTGATGATGACCGTCGTGATCTTCGTCGTCATCAACCTCCTGGTCGACCTCCTCTACGCCGCGATCGACCCGCGGGTGCGGCTCGCGGAGGCGAAGGGGTAGCTGTGATGAGGGCCACCTCAAACCTCCTCATGCTGAGGTGCTCGCGCGTAAGCGCGAGCCTCGAAGCACGCACCGGCGCTTGGGCGCCTTTTCGGCGGTGTGCGTCCTTCGAGGCTCGCTTCGCTCGCACCTCAGGATGAGGACGTTGGAATAGCAGGCATTAGAGATGGCCGATTACGTCCAAGCCGACCGGGTCGCGATCGCCCCGGAATTGCCGCCGGAGCCGATCGCGCCCGAGGCCGACCGCGGCGAGAGCCTGCTGCGGCGGCACGTGTCCGAGTTCTTCAAGGAGCCCGGCGCCGTGATCGGCCTCGCCGTGCTCATGGCCCTCGTCCTCGTCGCGGTGCTGGCGCCCTTCATCGCGCCGCAGAACCCTTACGACCTCTCGAAGCTCGACATCATGGACAACGTGCTCAAGCCCGGCGAGACGCTCGGCTCGGGCATCACGGCCTTCCTCGGCACCGACGACCAGGGCCGGGACATGCTCTCGGCCATCATCTACGGGCTCCGCATCTCGCTTGCCGTCGGCGCGATCTCGGTCGTGATCGCCTGCGCGGTCGGCGCCTCCGTCGGCGTGCTCGCGGCCTACGCCGGGGGCCGCGTCGAGTCGGTGGTGATGCGGATCGTCGACCTCCAGCTCTCGTTCCCGGCGATCCTCGTCGCCCTCGTGCTGCTCGCGGTGTTCGGGCGCGGGGTCGACAAGGTCGTCATCGCCCTCGTTATCGTGCAGTGGGCCTACTATGCCCGCACCGTGCGCGGCTCGGCCCTCGTCGAGAAGCGGCGCGAGTACATCGAGGCGGCGCGCTGCCTCGCCCTGCCGAAGTCCCGCGTCGTGTTCCGGCACCTCCTGCCGAACTGCCTGCCGCCGCTCATCGTCGTCGCGACCGTGCAGGTCGCGCACGCCATCGCGCTCGAGTCGACCCTCTCGTTCCTCGGCGTCGGCGTGCCGGTGACCGAGCCCTCCCTAGGCATGCTGATCGCCCACGGCTACAACTACCTGCTCTCGGGCAAGTACTGGATCTCGACCTTCCCCGGCGTCGCCCTGGTGATCGCGATCGTCGCCATCAACCTCGTCGGCGACCGCCTGCGCGACGTGCTCAACCCGAGGCTGGCGCGGTGAGCGAAACCGCTCCCATCCTCTCCGTCCGCGACCTTATCGTCACCTTCGCGACCCGCGAGGGCACGGTCACCGCCGTGAACGGCGTGTCGCTCGACCTGCATCCGGGCGAGGTGCTCGGCCTCGTCGGCGAATCGGGCTCAGGCAAGTCAGTGACGGGGCTTGCGATCCTCGGCCTCATCGACCCGCCCGGAAGGATCGCGGGCGGCTCCATCAGGCTCGATGGGGAAGAACTGATCGACCGGCCCGAGGAGGAGCTGCGTCGGCTTCGCGGCCGCCGCCTCGCCATGATCTTCCAGGACCCGATGACGACGCTCAACCCGGTGCTGCGCATCGACACGCAGATGATCGAGGCGATCCGGGCGCACGAGCGCGTGTCCGAGAAGGCAGCGCGGGAGCGCGCCGCGCAGGCGCTCGTGAAGGTCGGCATTCCGTCGCCGCAGGAGCGCCTCGACGCCTATCCGCACCAGTTCTCCGGCGGCATGCGCCAGCGCGTCGCGATCGCGATCGCCCTCCTGCATCGCCCGGCCGTGCTCGTCGCCGACGAGCCGACGACGGCCCTCGACGTGACGATCCAGGCCCAGATCCTTGCCGAGGTGCAGGCGCTCGCCGCCGAGACCGGCACGGCGATGCTGTGGATCACCCACGACCTCTCGGTCATCGCCGGCCTCGCCGACCGCATCGCCGTCATGTA
The DNA here is from genome assembly GCA_036386395.1 of Beijerinckiaceae bacterium. Classification (GTDB taxonomy): domain Bacteria; phylum Pseudomonadota; class Alphaproteobacteria; order Rhizobiales; family Beijerinckiaceae; genus JAJKJG01. The sequence continues at coordinate 2,966 of DASVVU010000203.1, forward strand.
CGCCGGCCGCATCGTCGAGGAGGGCGGCGTCGCCGACGTCCTCGAGCGCCCGATCCATCCTTACACGGCGGGCCTCATCGGCTCCGTGCCGAGCCGCAACAAGCGCGGCGTGCCGCTCGCCCAGATCCCCGGCATGACGCCGTCGCTCGCGAAGCTGCCGCAAGGCTGCCCGTTCTCGCCCCGCTGCCCGCGGGCGACCGTCACCTGCCGCACGGTGATGCCGGAACCCACGCCTTACGAAGGGGCCCGCACGGCACGCTGCCACCATCCGCTGACGGGCGAGCCCCTGGCGGCGTGAGCCGGCAAGAAAAATCAGGCGGCGGCCCGGACCTTCTCGATTTCGACCGTCGTGCCGGTCGCGGTCGCGCGCTCGCGGGCGACGATGCGGTCGCCAGGCTCGATCGTGCCCATCGCCACGTCGCGGTCCGGCAGCACCACGGTCGCGCTCTTGTTGACGAAGACGACGACGTGGCGCTTCTCGCGAAGCGAGGCCGCCGCCCACTGCTTGAGCTGGCCGTAGTAGGGCTCGCGCTTCCACGCCGCGGCGCTGCCGGGATCGACCTGCACCAGGAGGAAGCGGGTCGCCGGATCGACGGTCAGCACCATCTTGGAGCGCTCGGGCTTCCACTCGGGGCCGAGCCAGGGGGCGGTCATCCAGAGGCAATGGAAGGCGCGGCAGTGCTCCGGCCGCGTCGCATGGATGCCGCAGCCCTTCCCGGGCAGGCAGTGCCGGCACCACTGTCCCATCGGCTTGTTGAGTGACGGCACGTCGAACACCTTGCAGCACAAGGTGCAGGTGCCGCAATCCTTCCCCGGCGCCGGCTGCGAGGTGAATTCGGTCGGGTTGAGCATGGCGCGGCTTTTAGCGCATGCGCGGACCGGGGTCGACCGGCGATTCGCGCCCAAGCTCGGGATCGACCTCGCGCCGCTCCGCCTGCTAGTTGCGGTGCCAGAACGTCCGCTTGAAGCCCCGCAGGTGCTTCCACCACTGCGGCGCCTTCGCGAGGTGGCCTTTCTTGACGTTGGCCATTGTACGCCTCCTGCAATCGGATTTCACCGCACCGGACCAGGGGCTGGGTTCTGGAACAGCGTGACCAATGCGAGCACCAAAAGGAAAATGATGATCCAGAGGGCGACGTTCCTGATCTTCTCAGGGAGCGTCGAGCCCATCCACGGGCGGCTCAATTCCCCGCGCTCGTCGAGCGGCGGCGGCGACTCCATGTAGAAATCCGGGTGGAGCTCCACCGTGCGCGTCGCGCGATCCACCCACTTTCCTTCGTGCCATACGCCGACGTGCCACCCGCCCTGCGACGGGCAGTGCAGGAGCAGCGGCTTGTCGGCCATTTCTTCCGGAACGGCGCTCCGTATGGGCAAGATAGATGGGACTGTTGTCATCTTTCTCCCTTTGCCGTTCACGGACATGATCCACGCGAGAACACCGATCGGGAGCGCCAGGAAGAGAAACGTCGTGATGTCGAATCCAAAGACCATCATGGCCCTGCCCGTCGCTTGGTCGCCCGGGGCGACGGGCGTAGTCTCTACCTGATTCCGCTCCCGCCGGAGACCCGCCCGTGCTCTCGAACCTTGCCGCCCGCGACGTCGAAACCCTGATCCACCCCTATACGAACCTCGCGAGCTTCCGCGAGACCGGGCCGCTGATCCTCGAGCGCGGCGAGGGCGCGTGGATCTTCGACTCCGACGGCAAGCCCTACATCGAGGGCATGGCGGGGCTGTGGTGCACGGCGCTCGGCTACTCCAACGCCGAGCTGATCGACGCCGCCATGGAGCAGTTCCGGAAGCTTCCCTTCACGCACCTGTTCTCCGGCCGCAGCCACGACCCGGCGATCGAGCTCGCCGAGCAGCTCAAGGAGATCGCCCCGGTCCCGATGTCCAAGGTGTTCTTCACGGCGTCCGGCTCGGAGGCGAACGACACGCAGGTCAAGCTCGCCTGGTACATGAACAACGCGCTCGGGCGCCCGAAGAAGAAGAAGATCATTGCCCGCCTCAAGGGCTACCACGGCGTCACGGTCGCGTCGGCCTCGCTCACGGGGCTGCCGGCGAACCACACCGACTTCGACCTGCCGATCCAGAACATCCTCCACGCCTCCTGCCCGCACCATTACCGCTTCGCCGAGCCCGGCGAATCCGAGGAGGACTTTTCCACGCGGCTCGCCGACGAGCTGGAGGAGATCATCCAGCGCGAGGGGCCGGACACGGTCGCGGCCTTCATCGCCGAGCCGGTCATGGGGGCGGGCGGCGCGCTGATCCCGCCGGCCGGCTACTTCCCGAAGATGCAGGCGGTGTGCGAGCGGCACGACGTGCTGTTCATCGCCGACGAGGTCATCACCGGCTTCTGCCGCCTCGGGACGATGTGGGGCTCGGAGAAGCTCGGCATCCGCCCGGACACCATCTCCTTCGCCAAGGCCGTCACCTCGGCCTACCTGCCGCTCGGCGGCGTGATGGTAAACGAGGCGATGTACCAGGCCCTCCTCGACGAGAGCCGCAAGATCGGCCTCTTCGGCCACGGCTACACCTACTCGGGCCACCCGGTCTCCTGCGCCGTGGCGCTGAAGGCGATCGAGATCTACCGGCGCGACCGCATGGTCGAGCAGGTGAAGGCGAAGGCGCCGCTGTTCGAGGGGCGCCTCGCGGCGCTCGCCGAGCACCCTCTCGTCGGCGAGGCGAGGGGCTTGGGGCTCATCGGCGGCCTCGAGATCGTCGCCGACAAGGCCACGAAGCGGCAGTTCGACCCGAAGAAGGGCGTCGCGGTGAAGTGCGTCGGCTTCGCGCAAGCCGAGGGGCTGATCGTGCGCTCCCTTTCCGGCGACCGCATCGCGGTCTGCCCGCCGCTCATCATCTCGGAAGAGGAGATCGGCGAGCTCTTCGACCGCCTCGGCCGTGCACTCGACCGCACCCACGAGTGGGTGCGGCGGGAGGGGCTGGCGGCGGCTTAAGACACCTCTCCCCGCTTGCGGGGAGAGGCCGACTCGCGAAGCGAGCGGGTGAGAGGCCGGGGGAGCGGCCGAGCGTGCCCCAGGCCCCTCACCCTCGCTACGCCTTCGGCTCCGCTTGCTTTGCGCCCTCCGGCGCAAAGCCCTCTCCCCGCAAAGCGGGGAGAGGAGGGGGAGCGCGCCTCAGTGCGCCGCGGCGGCCTTCTGGGCCTGCATCACCATCTCGGCCGGGCGGCCGGTGAGCTCGGCCATGTGGTCGAACTTGGTCGAGAAGGTGCCGACGCCGGCGGTCGCGGAGCGCAGCTCGACGATGAGGTCGCCGATCTCGGACTCGGGGATCATGGCGTTGAGCACGTCCCAGCCCTGCCAGCCGGGCCGCGAGTCGTAGCCGAGGATCTGCCCGCGCCTTGCGGTCACGAGGCCCGACGCCTTCGACATCGCCTCGCTCGGGATCGCGATCTCGACCGAAAGAATCGGCTCGAGCAGCACCGGCTTTGCCTTCGGCAGGGCCTCGGTCATCCCGAGCTTCGCGGCCGCCTGGAAGGCGGCGTCGGACGAGTCGACCGTGTGGTAGGAGCCGTCGACGAGCGTTACGGCGAGGTCGACCACGGGGAAGCCGAGCGGCCCGCGCTTGATGAAGTCGCGCACGCCCGCCTCGACCGAGGGGATGTACTGGCGCGGGACGACGCCGCCGGTGATCTTGTCCTCGAACACGAAACCCTCGCCGCGGGGCAGCGGGCGGATCTCGATGACGCAGTCGCCGAACTGGCCGTGGCCGCCGGTCTGCTTCTTGTGCCGGCCCCGCGCGCCGGCCGGGGCCTTGATGGTCTCGCAGTAGCCGACCTTGGGCTTGCCCGTCTCGACGCCGACCTGGAAGCGCGACTGCAGGCGCTCGAAGGCGACGCGGAGATGCATCTCGCCCTGGCCCAGAAGCCGCATCTCGCCCATGTCGGCCTTGTGCTCCAGCGACAGCGCCGGGTCCTCCTCGATGATCTTGTGGATCGCGCTGGTCAGCCGCACGTCGTCCTTGCGGTCCTTGACCCTGACCGAGAAGGCGTAGACCGGCTCCGGCGGCGCGACCGAGGCGACCGCGGCGGGCCGGGCCTTGCCGGCCGCGAAGGCGTCGCCGGTCGCAATGGTCTCCAGGCGCGCGAAGCCCAGCGTCTCGCCCTCCTTCGCCTCCGGCTGGCGCGCCGTCTGGCTGCCGACGAAGGACACGAGGCCGGCGATGCGGCTCTCCTGGCCGCCCGAGCCCACCACCGTGTCGCCCTCCTTGAAGGCGCCGCGCAGGACGCGGGCGATCGAGAGCTTGCCGCCGTGGGTCGTGTGCTGGGTGCGCATCACCTGGGCGAGCGGCGCGCCCGAGTCGGCGACGCCGAGGCGCGCACGAGTGTCGGCGAGGCGCGGCGCCTCGTGGCGGAGCGCCTTCAGGAGACGCGTCACGCCGTTGCCGCGCTCGGCCGCGCCGATCATCGCCGGCACGACCTGGCGCTCGCGCAGTTCCTTGGCGAGGTCCTCGAACACCCTGTCCTTCGGCGGGTCGATCTCGGAGATCAGGTCCTCCATCAAGGCGTCGTCGTGGTCGGCGAGGCGCTCGAGCATGGAGAAGCGCGCCTCCTTCTCCCGCGGCAGCTCGCCGTCGGGGAGCTCGACCACCTCGCTCGGGGCGTGCTCGCGGTAGACGAAGGCGCGCTCCAGCGCGAGGTCGATGAAGCCGACCGCGATGCCGTCCTTCCAGATCGGGATCTGGCGAAGCAGCAGCGGCGTGCGCGACGCCTTCTGGAGGAGGGCCAGGGTCTCGCGCACGCGGCGGGTCGCGGTGTCGATCTTGTTGATGAACAGGAAGCGCGGGACGTCGGCCTCCTCGAGCTCGCGCAGCACGAGCTCGAGGGCGGGAATCTTGCGCTCGTCCGCCTCGCACACGACGACCGCGGCGTCGCACGCCGGCATGACGGTGCGCATGTCGTGCATGAACTCGACCGAGCCCGGGCAGTCCACGAAGGTGAAGGTCTCGTCCATGAACTTCGCCGTGGCGACGTTCGGCTCGACGGACATCGAATGGGCGCGGGCCTCGGGGCTCGAGTCGCCCACCATGTTGCCGGAGGCGGCGCGGCCGGCGCGCTCGATCGTGCCGGTGCGCTCCAGGATCGCTTCGAGAAGGGACGTCTTGCCGCTCTGGAAGGGGCCCACGATGGCGATGCACCGGGGGCCCGCGTCTGGTCTGCCGTTTGCCATGATCCTTCCTCCGTGTCGCGCCCCAAGCGCCTTCTCGCGGGCGCTTCCGAGGTGGAATGCTCTGCCTGTCCCGGCGGGATGGCAAGAGGGCTTCGAGGAGGGGCTCGAACGCGAACGGCCGGGCGCAAGCCCGGCCGTCGAGGAGGATGTTTTGGCCGCTTTAGCCGCGGCGGCGGCGCGGCGGCGGCTCCTCCCGCGGGGGCGGGGCCGCGACGAGGATGAGGTCGGCGACGCCGACCGCGAGGTTGAGGCCGGCCTGACCCTGGATCGACAGCGGCTGCAGCGCGATCGAGCGGTCGGAGCCGCCGACGAGGACGTTCGCGCCGACGCCGCCGACGACCGTCGCTTCCGCGCTCGCGCCGGCGTAGACGCCGGCGAGGGCGCCGCGGGAGATGCGCCCGCTCGGCGCGAGCACGCTCCAGGCCATCTGCCCGCCGGCGGTCGCGCCGATGTCGAGGCCGAACTTGCGGATCGCGCCGGTGTAGACCTCCCACTCGCCGCGCGAGTTGCGGAAGTTGCAGATCAGCTCCTTCTGCGAGGTGATGATGAGCCCGACGCCGCCGGACACGTCGCATTGCAGGAGCCCGACCTGCGTGTTCTGCGCCTGCGCCGGCGCGCTCGCGACCACGCCGAGAAGCGCCGCCGCGCCGACCATGACCAACCTGCAAAACGTCATCTGTGAAGCTCCTGGGGTTTCAACCGCGACCTTGGCGGTAAGCGCGGTATGAGGCAAAACCGGGGCGGGCCGCACCGCCTCCTCCCGGGAAGGAAAGGCCGAGTCGCGCGGCAGCGCGATCGGGCCGCAAGCCACGTTGAATGCGGTTTTCTGAAAATAGTCCTTGACATTGTTCCTGGCTTGTGCTTCCTTGTCGCCGTCCCGCCCGCGGGGGCGCTTCCGGAGGCGACCGAAGCGGGGCGGCATCGGCTCAGGCCGGCGGTGCTCTGTTAAGGAGACCGTCGCGTCCGAGACGGTGGCCGGGGGCGCGCCCTCACGGGCGTGCTTTCGGCTGATGCGGCGCTGAGCCCGCCTTACGCCAAGGCGGTGTCTCGGGGTCCTCCGCCTCCCGGGTTCAAGCGCGATGCAAAGGGCGCGCTCCGGCTTGGCGGCGGCCTCGCCCGTCCCGACGAAAGCCGGGGCCGTGCGGACGCACTTTAAGGCGCGGGCTCCGACCGGCGACGGTCGGGACAAGCGCCGAAGCGCGAGGCCAGGGATCAAGGCGCCGCGCGGGAGGTCTGGGTCAGGCCCGCGCAAGCGGCCCAACCCTTACCCTTACCCGTCCCCTTAGTCCCGTCCCGTGCCCTCGCCGCTTGAGGGACGCGGGCCGCCAGACCTCCCGCTCCCCCACTTCGGGGGGACCGCGGAACGCACCAGCCATCGCCTCGAGCCGAAAGGCCGCGGGGATAAAGGCGCTTGCCGTTCGGTTCAGGGCGATGCGGATTCAGACGCGTGCCCCGACCCGGATCGAGCGTCGTCCGCCAGGATCGGCCCGTCCAGGAACCCCGCGAGGTCGTCGGTGATGTGGTCGATGTGGGGGGCGGCGGCTGCTTCCTGCTCGAAGGCCTCGCGGAACGGGTCGGCGGTCTTGGGCACGACGAGGGTCGTCGTCATGCCGAGGTCGTGCGGCACGACGAGGTTCTTGGCGATGTCCTCGAACATCGCGGCACGATGCGGCTCGACCACGTGCCGGGTCAGGAATTTTTCATACGCGCGCCGGTCGGGCTTTGGCACGAAGTCGGAGGCCGCGATGTCGAACACGTCCTCGAAATGGTCGAGGATGCCGAGCTTGCGCGCGACGTTCTCGGCGTGGCGGCGCGAGCCGTTGGTCAGGATCAGCTTGCGCCCGGGGAGCCGCTCGATCGCGCGCCCGAGGGTGGGATTGAGTTCGATTGCGGAGTGGTCGATGTCGTGGGCGAAGTCGAGGAACGCGTAGGGGTCGACGTCGTACTCGTCGATGAGGCCCCGAAGCGTCGTGCCGTAATGGTGATAGAAGTGCTTCTGCAAGGCCCGGGCCGAGAGTCCGTCGAGGCCGAACATGTCCATGATGTAGGCGGTGATGCGCTCGTCGACCTGCGGCCAGATCCGCGCCTCGTGCGGATAGAGCGTGTTGTCGAGGTCGAAGATCCAGGTGTCGACGTGTCGGAAGCCCCGCGCGTCGGCGGTCGAGACATCGGTGAGCGGGGTGACGGCGTTCATGGGCTGACGAAAATGGGGCCGAAGCGGCCCCACCGATCCTGGTAACATAGGGTTAAGATCCGGTGAGGTGAAGCGTTCCCGCCGACGGGCCGCCGACGATCCGCCGGCACGGGGGAGGCATGCGCCACACCGGCTTCCCCAAGCCTTGCCATTCAGCAATGGTTCAACAAACCGCGCCGATGGTGCATCCGGACGGGGACCTGGAGTGTATCGAGACGATTGTTCTCAACCGCGTCGTTGGTGATATGGTGAAGCTGCGGCGCCGGACGAGGGCTTGTTCCAAATCCGCTTGAACCGCAAAGCCTTGGCTTAGTGGTCGGCCGAGGCTTATCGAGGAAGCGTTCCTCCGAGGTTGTGTCAGGTCCATGGCGTCCCATCGATTCGAAATCGCAAGCGACCGCGGCCTGACCGCAGTCGAGCGCGCTCTTGCCGAGATCCGCGCCGGGCGTCCGGTCCTCATCGAGGGCAGGTCCGAGAGCGCGCTCGCCGTCGGCGTCGAGAGCCTCGAGCCGGAGCTGTGCGCCCGCCTCGCCGAGGCAGCCGGCGGCCGGCCGCGCCTCGTGCTCGCGGCGGCGCGCCTGCGGCGGCTCGGGGTCGAGCTCGTCCAGCCCGGCGTCGTCTGCTGCCCGGTTATCGACCACGTCCGCATCGTCCAGCTCGCCCTCAAGGTCGACGCCCGCATCGACGCGCCGGTCGCGCCGCCGTCGGCCCTCGACGAGGACGCCCTCGAGCTGATGCGCCTTGCCCTCGTCCTGCCGGCAGCCCTCGTGGTGCCGGTCGCGCCCGACACCCTCGATGCTTCGGTTCTCCGTGTCGCGAGCGACGCCGTGCGGGCCTACCGCCGCGCCCGCGCCAGGGACGTCAGGATCGTGAGCCGGGCGCCGGTGCCCCTCGAAGGCGCGCCGAAGACCGAGTTCGTGGTCTTCCGCGGCGGCGAGGGCCTGCGCGACCAAGTCGCGATCGTGGTCGGGAACCCGGACCTTTCCGGCCCCGTCGCGGTGCGCCTGCACTCCGCGTGCCTCACCGGCGACCTCTTCGGCAGCCTCAAGTGCGACTGCGGCGACCAGCTCCGCGACACCGTCCGCGCCATGGCGGAAGGCGACGGCGGCATCCTGCTCTACCTCGACCAGGAGGGCCGCGGGAACGGCATCGCCAACAAGATCAAGGCCTACCGGCTCCAGGCGCAGGGCTACGACACCTACGACGCCGACGAGCTCCTCGGCTTCGACCAGGACCAGCGCCGGTTCGAGTTCGCGGCCGAGATGCTGCGCCAGCTCGGCGTTGCGAGCGTGCGCATCATGACCAACAACCCGGTCAAGATCGCGGCGCTCGCCGAATCCGGCCTCGATGTCGTCGCCGAGGAGCGGGTCATGGGCCGCCCGACCGCCGAGAACGTGCGCTATCTCGCCTCGAAGCGCGACCGGGCCGGCCATTTCATCGACCTCGACCCGCTCGCCGCGCTTGCTCCGGCGCACGACTGAGCCGGCGGGCCCGGGCTCCGGGCCGCTCCCGGCCCGGCCAGGCCCGCTTGCCGTCGCGGGCGCCGGCTGGCCGGCTTGGCCGACGCTCGGGCTCTTCGGCCTCGCCTGGCTCGCGCTGTCGCGGCCCTGGCTCTCGGGCCGGGTCACGATCCCGTGGGACGCCAAGGCGCATTTCTATCCGCAGCTCCAGTTCCTGGCGCAGTCGATCCACCGGGGCGAGACGCCGTGGTGGGCGCCGTTCGTGTTCGCGGGCCACCCGCAGGTCGCCGACCCGCAGTCGCTAATCTTCTCGTTGCCTCACCTGCTCCTGGCCCTCGTCAGTCCCGACCCCGGCTTCCGCGCCGCGGACGGCATCGTGCTCGGGATGCTGGGGCTCGGCGGGGCCGCGGTGATCCTCCTGTTCCGCGACCGCGGCTGGCACCCGGTCGGTGCGGTCGTCGCGGCGCTCGCCTTCGCCTTCGGGGCCTCGGCGGCCTGGCGCATCCAGCACGTCGGGCAGGTCGTGAGCCTGTCCTGGCTCCCCATCGCCCTATGGCTTTTGACCCGGGCGGTGGATCGCGGCTCAGGGTTGGCCGGGCTGGGGGCCGGCGTTGCGGCGGCTCTGATGGCGCTCGGGCGCGACCAGGTCGCCTATCTCGGCCTCTGGGTGCTGATCGGCGCCATGGCGTGGTCCTGGCTCGCCGCACCGCGGCCGCGCAATGCCGTGCGCCGGAGCCTTCGCCCGCTGCTCCTCGGGGCCGTCGCCGGCGTCCTCGTAGTGGCGATCCCGATCGGGCTGACCGTGCTCCTGTCCGGCATCTCGAACCGCCTTGCCATCGACCTTGTCGGCGCCGGCCAGGGCTCGCTGCATCCGGCCCTGCTGCTGACGGCCTTCGTCCCGAACCTGTTCGGGGCCGACGGGCCGTTCCTCGACTATTGGGGCCCTCCGAGCCCGCGCTGGGGGCCGGTCGACCTCTATTTCGCCCGCAACATGGGCGTCCTCTATATCGGCGCCCTGCCGATCGCCGCCCTCGCGGTCGGGGCGATGCGCGGCGTGCTGTGGGCCCGAGAAGTCCGGTTCTTCACCATCGCGGCCGTGGCGATGCTGCTCTATGGGCTCGGGCGCTACACCCCGGCCTTCGGGCTCCTGTTCTGGCACATCCCCGGCGTCGACCTCTTCCGCCGCCCGGGCGACGCCACCTTCCTGATCGGGGCGCTCGGCGCGATCCTTTCGGGCTACGTCCTCCATCGCTGGTGGACCGGGACGCTGCCGGCGCAGACCGCCTGGCACCGGGCAGGCGAGGTCCTGACCACCTTCGGGGTCTTCGGCGGGGCGATGGCGCTCGCCTGGCACAAGGGCACCCTCGATCTTGCCGGCAACGCCGTCGTGACTTCCTTCGCCTGGTTCTGGGCCGCGGTCATGCTCTTCATGGCCGATCCGACGCGCCTGCGACGCCTGCCCGCGCTCGTCACGGCCGCGACCGCGGCGCTGCCGGCGTTCGTCGCCCTGGACCTCGCCTGGAACAACGGCCCGAACGAGTCGACGGCGCTGCCGCCCGCCATGTTCGAGGTCCTGCGGCAGGACAGCCGCGACCCGCTCCTCGCGGCCCTGAAGGAGCGCCTGCCCGAGGGGGCGCTCGACCGGGTCGAGCTCACGGGTCTCGACTTCCATTGGCCGAACGCGAGCCTCGTACACCGCCTCCACAACACGCTCGGCTACAATCCCGTGCGCCTCGCCCTCTACTCGGCCGCGACCGGCGCCGAGGACCACGTCGCGCTCCCCGACCAGCGCAAGTTCTCGCCCCTCTTCCCGTCCTACCGCTCGACCCTCGTCGACCTTCTGGGCCTGCGCTTCGTCGCGACGGGCGTACCGGTCGAAAAGATCGCCCCGAAGCTGGAGCCCGACGGCCTTAAGCTCCTCGGCACGTATCCCGGCGCCTACCTCTACGAGAACCCGCACGCCCTCCCCCGCGCACTGTTCGCGGCCTACGCCGCGCCCGCCGACTTCGACACCATGCAGGAGAGCGGGACATGGCCGGCCATGGACCTGCGCACCACGGTCCTCCTCGACCGTCATGACCCGGCCTGGAGCGGCCCTGAAGGGTCGCCCCGAAGAAAACCTCCACCCCCGCCCGCCGGCACGATCCGCCGCTCCGATACAGGCGTCCTGCGGGTTGAGGCACCCCCGCGAGCCGAGCCCGAGGGCACGGCCCGGATCGCCGCTTATGGCAACACCGAGGTGGTGATTGAAGCCGACTCGCCCGCGGGCGGCCACGTCGTCCTCAACGACCCTTATCACCCCTGGTGGTTCGCGACCGTCGACGAAGCGGAGGCGCCGGTCCTGCGCGCCAACGTCCTGTTCCGCGCCGTGCCCGTGCCGCCTGGCCGCCACACGGTGCGCTTCGCTTTCCGCCCTCTCGCCGGCGCCTGGCGGGAGCTGACGAGGCGCGCCCGCTGAGCTTGTCCATAAGGGACCGGCATGGCAGGTTCGATCAACAAGAGCGATACGAGGGGCAGCCGCATGGAATGGGTTCTTCTGGCGATCGCCGTCGCGCTCGTCCTCTACGCCGTCGTCGTCTACAACGGGCTCGTGTCGCTGAGGCAGCGGGTCACGCAGGCCTTCGCCGACATCGACGTGCAGTTGAAGCAGCGGCACGACCTCATCCCGAACCTCGTCGAGACCGTGAAGGGCTACGCCGGCCACGAGCGCGGCACCCTCGAGGCCGTGGTGCAGGCCCGCAACGCGGCGGTGGCGGCGAGCGGCCCGGCCCAGCAGGCCGCCGCCGAGGGAGCGCTCTCCGGCGCGCTCGGGCGCCTGATCGCCCTTTCCGAGGCCTATCCGGACCTCAAGGCCAACACGAACTTCCAGCAATTGCAGAGCGAGCTGTCGGACATCGAGAACAAGCTCGCGGCGGCGCGGCGTTTCTTCAACAACGCGGTGTCCGAGTACAATGCCGCGATCGAGTCCTTCCCGGCGGTGCTGTTCTCCCGCTCGCTCGGTTTCACGTCCCGCGAGTTCTTCGACGTCGGCGAGGCCCAGCGCCAGACCCTCGACGCCGCGCCGCAGGTGAAGTTCTAAGGCGCACGCGCGTGGCCGCCTTCGGCCTCTACACGCACATCCAGGCGAACCGGCGCAGGTCGGTCGCGCTGGTCGTCGGGCTGTTCGTCCTCGTCTATGTTTTGACCTTCGCCTTCGCGCTGCTCTTTCGCGCGCTCGATATCGGCCCGCCGGTCCCGGGCGGGGCCGTCGAGGACTACCTGCGGGCGGCGGCGCGCGATCTTCTGTGGCTCTCGCCGGTCGTGACCGCCGCGACGGCGCTCTGGGTGTGGGTGGCCTCGCGCTTCCACCAGGGCATCATCGACACGGTGACCGGGTCGGCAGGGATCGGCCGCGAAGACAACCCGCGTCTCTACAACCTCCTCGAAAACCTCTGCATCTCCCGCGGCTTAGCCGTGCCGCGCCTCAAGGTCATGGACACCGACCGCCTCAACGCCTTCGCGACCGGGCTCAACGAGAAGCAGTACGCCGTCACCGTGACCCGCGGGCTCCTCGAGGCCCTCGACGACGCCGAGCTCGAGGCGGTGCTCGGCCACGAGCTGACCCACATCCGCAACGAGGACGTCCGCCTAATGGTGACGGCCACCGTCATCGCCGGCGTGATCTCGTTCTTCGGCGAGCTCGTCTTCCGCTGGCTCGACGTGATCCCGCGCTGGGGCTCCTCATCGAGCCGGTCGGAGCGCTCGGATTCAAAGGGCAAGGGCGGCGCTTTCCTGGCGGTGCTGATCGCGCTCGCCCTCATCGCGGTCGCCTGGGGGCTGTCCCTCGTGATCCGCCTCGCCCTATCGCGCTCGCGCGAGTATCTCGCCGACGCGGGCTCGGTCGAGCTCACCAAGAACCCCGACGCCATGATCTCGGCGCTGATGAAGATCTCGGGGCGCGGCGAGCTCGAAGGCGTGCCTTCGGGGCTCATGGAGATGTGCGTCGACAACCCGCGCTCGGGCTTCGCCGACCTCTTCGCCACGCACCCGCCGATCGAGGAGCGCATCGACGCCCTCGTCCGCTACGCCGGCGGCCACCTGCCGTCGCCCGAAGCAGCGGCGCCGGACAGCGAAACGCCCTCCCCGCCTTCTCCCTGGGGGCCGGCGAACCCGCCGGCGGCAGCCTGACTGCGGCGCCGCAGCGCCTCAGCGCGCCGGCATGGCGGTCTCGACCACCTTGGCCCAGAGCGAGACGCCGTAGGGGATCGCCTCGTCGTTGAAGTCGTACTTCGGGTGGTGGACGCTCGCGGTGGCGCCGTTGCCCATGAAGATGTAGGCGCCGGGGCGGCTCTCCAGCATGTAGGAGAAGTCTTCGGACCCCATGAGCGGCGCGATGGTCGTGTCGACGGCGCGCTCGCCCCCGACCTCGGCCGCGATGCGCGCCAGGAAATCCGTCTGCTCCGGGTGGTTGACGGTGACGGGATAGCCGCGTCGATAGTCGACCTTCGCGGTCGCGCCGTGCGCCGCGCAGGTCGCCTCGACGATCGCCTTGAGGCGGGCCTCGGCGAGGTCGCGGACCTTGTCGGTGAGGCTGCGCACCGTGCCCTTGAGATGCGCCGTCTGCGGGATCACGTTGTAGGCCTCGCCGGCGTTGAACGCGCACACCGACACGACTACGGATTCGAGCGGGTCGACGTTGCGCGAGGCGATCGTCTGCAATGCGTTCACGACCTGCGCCGCGACGAGGAGCGTGTCGACGCACTCGTGCGGGCGCGCCGCGTGCCCGCCCTTGCCCTCGACCGTGATGTCGAAGCGGTCGGCCGCGGCCATCAGCGGCCCGGGGCGGAGCGCGAACTGCCCGACCGGGATGCCCGGCATGTTGTGCAGGCCGTAGACCTCCTGGACGCCGAAGCGCTCCATGAGCCCGTCCTTCACCATGGCGTCGCCGCCGCCGCCGCCCTCCTCGGCGGGCTGGAAAATCATCACCGCCGTGCCGTCGAAGTTGCGGGTCTCGGCGAGGTACTTCGCGGCCCCAAGGAGCATCGCGGTGTGTCCGTCGTGGCCGCAGGCGTGCATCTTGCCCGGAACTTTGGAGGCGTAGGGCGCGCCCGTGTCCTCCTCGATCGGCAGGGCGTCCATGTCGGCCCTGATGCCGATGACCTTGCCGCTCGTGCCGCGCTTGCCCTTGATCACGGCGACGACGCCGGTCTGCCCGATGCCGGTCGCGACCTCGTCGCAGCCGAACGCCTTGAGCTTGTCGGCGACGACACCCGCCGTGCGGTGCACGTCGAAGAGGAGCTCGGGGTTCTGATGGAAGTCGCGGCGCCAGGCGGCGATCTCGTCGGCGAGGTCGGCGACGCGGTTGATGACGGGCATGGGGATCGAGGCCTCGGTTTTGTCGGAGAGGGAACGGATGCGCCCGGTCGCCGCCGCAGTCAACAGCCGCGGCTCGCCATTATGCCTCCGGTTGATGTGAAAAGATCAAGCCGGGCCTGCCCTTAGGGCATGGTGCGCGGGCCCGCGTCCGGGACTGGACCCGGCCCCGCTTCCGCGGCTAACGTGCGCCCCCAAGGGAGCGAGCGACCAGAACGACCGATCTCCCGCAATCGATCGGCCGCGCGAAGCCGCGGGCCAGAGTGGAGAACGACCGAATGTCCATCCGTAAGACGCTGCTCGCGGCCGCGGCCGCGACGCTTCTCGCCACTGTAGCGGCGCCGGCCTACGCCAAGACCTTCCGCTTCGCCTTCCAGGGCAACTACCAGGCGGCGGACCCCTACACCCTCAACGAGACCTTTACCCTCGGCCTCCACGCCGCGGTCTACGAGGGCCTGACGAAGCGCGACAAGGACCTCAAGATAATTCCAGGCCTCGCCGAGAGCTGGGAGACGCCGGACCCGCTGCGCTGGCGCTTCCACCTGCGAAAAGGGGTGAAGTGGCACGACGGCTCGGACTTCACCGCCGACGACGTGGTGTTCTCGGCCGAGCGCGTGCGCGCCCAGGGCTCGGACGTGAAGACCCGCATCCCCGCGGACTCGCAGTGGGTCAAGGTCGACGACCACACCGTCGACGTAGTGCTCAAGACCCCGAACCCGATCCTGCATTACGAGTGGGATACGTGGTACATCATGTCGAAGAAGTGGGCGGAGAAGAACAACGCCGTCGCCCCGACCTCGGCCTCGGCCACGACCCCGAGCTACGCCGCCCTCAACGCCAACGGCACCGGCCCGTTCATCCTCGAGAGCCACCAGCCCGGCGTGAAGACGGTGTGGAAGCCGAACCTGAGCTGGTGGGGCAAGAAGGAGCACAACATCGACGAGGCGATCTTCACGCCGATCGGCTCGGACGCGACCCGCGTCGCCGCGCTGCTCTCGGGCGAGGTCGACATGATGGACCCGGTGCCGCTGCAGGACATCCAGCGGGTCAATTCCAGCCCGAACACGCAAGTCCTGACGGGGCCTGAGCTGCGCACCATCCACCTCGGCTTCGACCAGCGCCGGGACGAGCTGAAGTACTCCAACATCAAGGGCAAGAACCCGTTCAAGGACGTGCGGGTGCGGCAGGCCTTCTCGAAGGCGATCGACGTGAACCTGATCAAGGACCGCGTCATGCGCGGCGCCTCGGTGCCGTCGGCGCTCCTGATCTCGCCGCTCCTGTTCGAGGGCGCGAAGGAGTTCAAGGTCGCGACCGTCGACATCGAGGGGGCCAAAAAACTCCTCGCGGAGGCCGGCTATCCGCAGGGCTTCGAAGTCGGCATGGACTGCCCGACCGACCGCTACGTCAACGACGAGGCGATCTGCCAGGCGGTCGTGGGCATGCTGGCCCGCATCGGCGTCAAGGTGAACCTCAACGCCCAGCCGAAGACCAAGTACTTCGCCAAGGTCCTGGCGTCGGGCGGCTACGACACCTCCTTCTACCTCCTCGGCTGGACGCCGGGCTCGTTCGATAGCTGGAACGTGTTGACCAACATCACCGGCTGCCGCGACGACTCGGGCAAGGGCGGTCCGTTCAACTTCGGCGGCTACTGCAACCCGAAGCTCGACGAGCTCGCCGCTAAGATCCTGGTCGAGACCGACCAGGCGAAGCGCAACGCCATGATCGCCGAGGCCTGGCGGATCGAGCGGGCCGACGTCTCGCACATCCCGCTGCACCAGCAGACGCTCGCCTGGGGCGTCAACAAGAAGGTCAAGATCGTCCAGCGGCCGGACAACCAGATCCTGCTCTACTGGGTGAACATGGACTAATCACCTCTCCCGCGAAGCGGGAGAGGTCGAGTCGGCCCTCGGGTCTTCCTTCGGCAAGCCCAAGGACAGGCTCCGCCGACCGGGTGAGGGCCAGCGCCGGCCCCTCCCCTCACCCCAACCCTCTCCCGCAAGCGGGAGAGGGGGCTCTTCCGCGCAACGGCTGACCGAATGCTCGCCTTCATCATCCGCCGCGCGTTCCAGGCCCTCGCCGTCCTCTTCGCGGTCGGGCTGATCTCGTTTTCGATGTTCCGCTTCGCCGGCGACCCGGTGAACCAGATGGTCGGCGCCGAGACCTCGCCGGCGGAGCGCCTCGAGATCCGCCGGCAGCTCGGCCTCGACGATCCCCTCGTGGTGCAGTTCGGGCGCTACCTCAAGGGCGCGGCCTCCTTCGACTTCGGCATGTCGTACCAGTTCCGCCAGCCGGTGGCGCA
Source organism: Beijerinckiaceae bacterium (assembly GCA_036386395.1). Taxonomy (GTDB): domain Bacteria; phylum Pseudomonadota; class Alphaproteobacteria; order Rhizobiales; family Beijerinckiaceae; genus JAJKJG01. The sequence goes on from DASVVU010000203.1 coordinate 19,457, forward strand.
GCTCCTGAAGGAGCGCATGCCGGCGACCCTCGAGCTCGCGCTCGTGGCGACGATCCTCGCTCTCGTCTTCGGCATCCTGATGGGAGTCTACTCGGCGCTGCGCCGTGACACGGCACTGGCAAAACTCCTCCAGGCGGTGTCGCTCATCGGGGTGAGCCTGCCGACGTTCCTCATCGGCATCCTCCTGATCTACCTCTTCTCGGTCATCCTTGGCTGGCTGCCCTCCTTTGGGCGGGGCGACACCGTGCGCCTCGGCTGGTGGACGACCGGGCTCCTCACGGTCTCGGGGTTGAAGGCCCTCATCATGCCTTCGATCACCCTCGGCCTCTTCCAGATGACGCTGATCATGCGGCTCGTGCGGGCCGAGATGCTGGAGGTGCTGCGCACGGACTACATCAAGTTCGCCCGCGCCCGGGGCCTCAAGGTCCGCGCCATCCACTTCGGCCACGCGCTCAAGAACACCCTCGTCCCGGTCATCACCATCGCCGGCCTCCAGCTCGGCTCGGTCATCGCCTTCGCGATCATCACCGAGACGGTGTTCCAGTGGCCCGGCATGGGCCTCCTCTTCGTGCAGGCGGTGCAGAACGTCGACATCCCGATCATGGCCGCCTACCTCATGCTCGTCGGCCTGATCTTCGTCGCGATCAACCTCGCCGTCGACATCCTCTACACCGTCGTCGACCCGCGCCTGCGGGCGACGATCAGCCGGCCGGCCTGAGGCCATGGAAGAAATCGCCGCCCCCGCCGCTCATGCGGCGCCCGCCTCGCCTGCGGCTCCGGCTGCCGCGGCGCCGGTCGCCGCGAAGCCGCTCTCCTTCGCCGGACGGTTCCTCGACAGCGACCTGTGGGCGAGCTTCATGCGCTCGAAGGTGGCGATGGCGGCGGCCTTCCTCACCCTCCTGTTCTTCCTCGCCGCGCTCCTCGCGGGCGTGCTCTCGCCGCAGGACCCGTTCGACCCGGCCCAGCTCGAGCTCCTCAACAGCCGCATCCCGCCCCTGTGGCAGGAGGGTGGGCAGGCGCCGTTCCTCTTGGGCACCGATCAGCAGGGCCGGGACATGCTCTCGGCGATCCTTTACGGCCTGCGCATCTCCTTGGCGGTCGGCATTCTCGGCGTCGCCTTCTCGGCGACCCTCGGCATCACGCTCGGCCTCATCGCCGGCTATTTCGGCGGCTCGATCGACGGCCTCATCATGCGCATCGCCGACGTGCAGCTCACCTTCCCGGCGATCCTCATCGCGCTCCTCATCGACGGCGTCGTGAAGTCGATCCTCGGCAACCAGCTCGACGCCGGCACGATCCTCGGCGTCCTCGTGTTCTCCATCGGCCTCAGCTTCTGGGTCCAGTACGCCCGCACGGTGCGCGGCTCCGTGATGGTCGAGAAGAACAAGGACTACGTCGCGGCGGCCCGCCTCATCGGCCTGTCCGCGCCGGTCATCATGGTGCGCCACGTGCTCCCCAACGTCCTCGGCCCCGTCCTCGTCATCGCGACCATCAACCTCGCGCTCGCCGTCATCACCGAGGCGACGCTGTCGTTCCTCGGCTCCGGCATGCCCCAAACCATGCCGTCTCTCGGGACCCTCATCCGCATCGGCAACAATTTCCTGTTCTCCGGCGAATGGTGGATCGTGGCCTTCCCCGGCATCGCGCTTGCGACCTTGGTGCTTGCCATCAACCTCCTCGGCGACTGGCTGCGCGACGCCCTCAACCCCCGGCTGCGCTGACGTCCTCCGCGGCATTCCCACGCGGAAGCGGAGCCGTGACAATGATTTAAAGCCGTCCTATGATCCCCTGACAATCAGAACCGCGAGGCGGTCGTGAAAGGGATGGGGTCTGGCTGGGCGGCCGTGCTCGCGGCTGCCGTCTTGGCGCTTGCCGCGCTCGCGAGCGGGCCGGCGGACGCGCGGACGCTCCGCTGGGCGCGCTCGATCGACACCACGTCCCTCGATCCGCACGCCGCCAACACCGGGCCGAACCTCCTCGTCGCGCACCAGATCTACGAGCCCCTGATCGTGCGCCACTTCGACGGCAAGATGGTGCCGGCGCTCGCGACCGCGTGGACGCTGACCCGCGACCCCCTCGTCTGGGAATTCCGGCTCCGCCACAATGTCGTCTTCCACGACGGGACGCCGTTCACGGCCGAGGACGTGCTGTTCTCGCTCGAGCGCGCCCGCTCGCCGGCTTCCGACGTGAAGTCGCTCCTGTCCTCGGTCGCCGCCGTCTCGAAGCTCGACGACCACACGGTGCGCATCCGAACCGTCGGTCCCGACCCGCTCCTGCCGAACAACCTCACCGACGTGCTCATCATGAGCAAGCCCTGGACCGAGGCGCACGATACCGTCCGGGTTCACAGCCCGGCGGGCGGCGAGCCGACCCACGCGGCGCTGAGCGCGAACGGCACCGGCGCCTACGCCCTCGTCTCCCGCGAGCCCGGGCGGCGGACCGTGATGCGGCTCTACGAGGGCTACTGGGGCAAGGCCGAGGGCCCGATCGACATCGACGAGATCGTGTATCTCCCGATCGCCGACAACGCCCAACGCATCACCGCCCTTGTCACTGGCGAGGTCGACTTCGTGCAGGACGTGCCGGTCGGCGACGTGCAGCGCCTCCAGGAGAACCGCGGCTTGCGCGTCAACACCAGCCCCGAGAACCGCTCGATGTTCCTCGGCATGAACGTCGGGGCGCAGGACCTGAAGTCGTCGAGCCTCAAGCAGAAGAACCCCTTTGCGGACCGGCGCGTGCGCGCCGCGATCGAGATGACGGTCGACCGCGAGCGCCTCCAACGCGAGGTCATGCGCGGCCAGTCGGTGCCGGCGGGGGTCATCGTGCCGCCGTTCTCGAACGGCTACTCGGCCGAGCTCGACCGCTGGCCGCCCGTCGACGTCGCCCGCGCCCGCGTCCTCATGCGCGAGGCGGGCTACGGCGACGGCTTCGACGTGGCACTCACCTGCACCAACGACCGCTACGTCAACGACGAGGGCCTGTGCCACGCGATCTCAGGCCAGCTCGGCCAGATCGGCATGCGGGTCCGCCCGGTGACGCAGCCCGCCGCGCAGCACTTCGGGCAGGTGCGCCGGGCCGAGCTCGATTTCTACCTCCTCGGCTGGGGCGTCACGACCTTCGATTCCGAGTACATCTTCAGCCTGCTCTACCACACCAACACCGGCGCGCTCGGCGGCTGGAACGGCACCCGCTTCTCCGACCGCGCCGTCGACGACCAGATCCATACCCTGCGCCAGGAGGTCGACCAGACCCGCCGCAACGCCACCATCGCGTCCCTGTGGCGGCGCCTCAAGGAGGAGGTCGTCTACGTCCCCCTCCACAACCAGACCATCACCTACGCGATGAGCCGCGACTTCGACATCCCCGTCGACGTGTCGAGCCAGCCGAAGATGAGGTTTATCGGCCCGCGGCGGTGAGAATCCCGGCGCGCTCGCGCCATGTCTTGCGGTGGAGCTGTGGCGAGCTTTTCTGGCTTCGACGCCCCGTATGCCGAAGACGACGCGGCGATTGCCGCGCGGCTCCTCGCCAGCGCTCGTCTTGCACCCGCGCGCGAGGGCCGCGTCGACGCGCTCGCCCGCGACCTCGTCGGCGCGATCCGGGCCCACCGGGGCGGGCTCGGCGGGGTCGAGGAGGTGCTGCGCGAGTACTCGCTCTCGACTAAGGAGGGCCTCGCCCTCATGGTATTGGCCGAGGCGCTCCTGCGGGTGCCGGACGCCGCCACCGCTGACCGGCTCATCGAGGACAAGCTCGGGCAGGGCGACTTCGCCCATCATGAGACCCGCTCGGACGCCTTCCTCGTCAACGCCTCGGCCTGGGCGCTCGGGATCACGGCGCGGATCATCCAGCCCGGCGAGACCCCTGAAGGGATTCTGGGCCAGCTCGCGAAGCGCCTCGGCCTGCCGGCGGTGCGCGCCGCGACCCGGCAGGCCATGCGGGTCATGGGCGGCCACTTCGTCCTCGGCCAGACCATCGCGGAGGCGCTGGAGCGCGCGCACGCCGGGGCGGGGCGCCTCTACCGCTACTCCTTCGACATGCTCGGCGAAGGCGCCCGCACGGCCGAGGACGCCGAGCGCTACTTCGACTCCTACGCCGCCGCCATCGACGCGATCGGCCGCGCGGCCGGCAACGCGCCCCTGCCGGACCGCCCCGGCATCTCGGTCAAGCTCTCGGCGCTCCACCCGCGCTACGAGGCGGTCTCCCGCGACCGCGTCATGGCCGAGCTCGTGCCCCGGGTCGTGGCGCTCGCCCGGAAGGCCCGCGAATTCGACCTCAACTTCACCGTCGACGCCGAGGAGGCGGATCGCCTCGAACTCTCCCTTGACGTGATCGCGGCGGCCCTGCCCGATCCGGCGCTTGCCGGCTGGGACGGCTTCGGCCTTGCGGTCCAGGCCTATCAGAAGCGGGCGCTCGCCGTCATCGACTGGGTCGCGGCGCTTGGCGAAAGCCTCGACCGCCGCCTCATGGTGCGCCTCGTCAAGGGCGCTTATTGGGACACCGAGGTGAAGCGCGCCCAGGAGCGCGGCCTCGACGACTACCCGGTGTTCACCCGCAAGGCCATGACCGACCTCAACTACATGGCCTGCGCCGAGCGTCTGCTCGCGCTCCGCTCCCGCGTGTTCCCGCAGTTCGCGACCCACAACGCGCTGACCGTCGCCTCCATCGTGGAGCGGGCCGGCAGCGTCGAGGGTTACGAGTTCCAGCGCCTGCACGGCATGGGCGAGAGCCTCTACGGGCGCCTGATCGAGTCCGTGCCCGGCGCCGCCTGTCGCACCTACGCCCCCGTCGGCGGTCACCGCGACCTCCTCGCCTACTTGGTCCGCCGGCTCCTGGAAAACGGCGCCAACTCCTCCTTCGTCTCGGTCGCGGCCGATCCGGACGTTCCGGTCGAGACGCTCCTGCGCCGCCCCGCCGACATCGTCGCTCGCGCGCGGGCCGCCCGCCACCCGCGGCTCCCGCTCCCCCGCGATCTCTTCGGGCCGCACCGGCGCAACTCCCGCGGCGTGGAGTTCGGGCACCGGAAATCGCTGGAAGGGCTGCTCAAGGAAGTCGAGGCGGGCGCGATTACCTCGCCCCGGAGGGGAGAGGTCGAGTCGCGCCGGAAGGCGCGACCGGGTGAGGGGGCCTATCCGCTTGAAGCTCAGCCCTCCCCTAGTCCGGGAGTTGGAGTTCCCACAGATAGAGCGGTCCCCCCTCACTCCCCTCGGGGGAGAGGGTTTTCCGCCGCGCCTCTCATCGACGGCGAAGCGAAACCGGGAACCACTCGCGACGTGCTGAGCCCGACTGACGACACGGTCGTCGGGCGCGTCTCCGAAGCCTTCCCTGCCACCGCGGACGCCGCAATGGACGCTGCGCGGCGCGGCTTCCGGGGCTGGAACGAGACTCCGGCCAGCACGCGCGCCGCAGCCCTCGAGCGCGCCGCCGATCTCCTGGAGGCGCGGCGCGGGCGCTTCATCCACCTGCTCCAGGCCGAGGGCGGCAAGACCCCCGACGACGCCCTGTCCGAGGTTCGCGAGGCCGTCGACTTCTGCCGCTACTACGCCGCCGAAGGCCGCCGCTTGTTTGGCGAAGGTGAGAGCCTGCCCGGGCCGACGGGCGAATCGAACACCTTGCGCCTGCGCGGGCGCGGCGTCTTCGTCGCGATCTCGCCCTGGAATTTTCCGCTCGCCATCTTCCTCGGCCAGGTGACGGCCGCCCTGATGGCGGGCAACAGCGTGGTCGCGAAGCCCGCCGAGCAGACGCCGCTCGTCGCGGCCGAGGCCGTGCGGCTCCTGCACGAGGCCGGCGTGCCGGCGACCGCCCTCCACCTTGCCCCGGGCGACGGAGCCGTCGGGGCCCGGCTCGTCGCGCACCCCGCCGTCGCCGGCGTCGTCTTCACCGGCTCGACCGAGGTCGCCCGCGCCATCAACCGGGCGCTCGCCGCGAAGGACGGGCCAATCGTTCCGCTGATCGCCGAGACGGGCGGCATCAACGCCATGATCGTCGACGCGACGGCGCTGCCCGAGCAGGTCGCCGACGACGTCGCGACCTCCGCCTTTCGCTCCGCCGGCCAGCGCTGCTCGGCGCTCCGCCTCCTCTGCCTCCAGGAGGACGTCGCCGACCGCATGATCGCCATGATCGTCGGCGCCGCCCGCGAGCTGAAGCTCGGCGATCCGGGCGAGCCCTCGACCCACGTCGGCCCGGTGATCGACGCCGAGGCGAAAGCGCGCCTCGATGCCCACGTGGCGCGGATGAAGCGAGAGGCGAAGAAGGTCTGGTATGCGGGGGAATTCCCCTCCCCCTTGCGGGGAGGGGCAGGGGTGGGGGTCGCGGGGCCGGATGCGGCTGGACGGCCTTTAAGGCCTGCGGCTGATGCAGCGCACTTCGACAGCTCGGGCCGGAGTTCCATGCCCGCGACCCCCACCCGGCTCGGCCTTCGGCCGAGTCCGCCCTCCCCGCAAGGGGGAGAGGAGGCCCTCTTCGTCGCCCCGCACGTGTTCGAGCTCGACCGGCCGGCGGCGCTCGAAGAAGAAGTGTTCGGGCCGATCCTGCACGTGGTGCGCTATGCGGCGCGGGATCTCGATCGGGTGCTGGAGGCGGTCGAGGGCTCCGGCTACGGGTTGACGCTCGGCGTCCACTCGCGCATCGACGCGACGGTCGAGCGCATCGTCGAGCGCCTCTCCGTCGGCAACGTCTACGTCAACCGCAACATGATCGGCGCCGTCGTCGGCGTGCAGCCCTTCGGCGGCCACGGCCTCTCCGGCACCGGGCCGAAGGCTGGCGGGCCGCACTACCTCCTGCGCTTTTCGACCGAGCAGACGGTCACGGTCAACACCGCCGCGGCCGGCGGCAACGCCATGCTGCTTGCCATGGAGGAGTGAGGCGCATGCCGCGTCTCCGCATCGCTGTGTCGCCGGTGCAACGACGGGCGTGGCCGCGCTCCGCTCGGGTTGACCGGGCGGGCCGCCCCCGCCACTGTCGCGCTCGGCTCGGGTGCGTGGGATAAGATCGATGAAAGCCGGGGTGCTTTGCAGGCTATGGAGCGCGGCGGTCGCCGCGACCGCCCTCGCCGGCTGCTCGGCGGGCTACATCTACCAGACCTACGGTCCGCCGATGGGCCCGAGCATGGTGACGGTCGGCTGCCACACGACGTACGAGGTCTACGACAACGTGAAGGAGCGGCGCATGATGGTCCGCACCAACGTCGGGACGGCGGTCGCCGGCGTGATATGCCGGGACCCGGGCGTCACCCCGACGGCGCGGCGCGCCGTCGAATACCACTTCGAGACGACGCAGCGCCCGAAGTGCGCCATCGTCGAGGAGCGCTCGCTCACGCCGATCCACCAGGAGTTCGTCTACGCCTGCCGGCCCTGAAGCCGGCCCGTCGACCCAATCCGGAGCTACTTGCGCGGCGCGCTGCCGTCGACCGGCCGGCGATCCGGCCCGCGCGTGCCGGCGATGCTGCCGGTGGTCTCGACATCGATGACGGCATCGGCGCCGATCACCGTCGGCCCGTTCAACCCGAACATCGCGACTTGAGGCGCGCAAGGATCGCGGCTTTGGCCTGTGCCGGCGCGCAGCTCGTCCGGCTGGCAGCGGGGAGCGAAGTACGTCGGGAACCCCTGCGCCAGTGCCCCCGTGGCAAGGCCGAGGGAGCCCGCGAACACGACAAAGCCCACACGAGAGAAACGGCGCCGCATGGATAGCCCCTCCGAGGACGAGCGCGCCGCAAAGCGCGCCCTTTCGGCAAAACGAGCGGGATTCGGGCGGGGTTCCACCTCGCCAGATCCTCCCCCGCGTAGCGAGACCTCCGCGAACGCTCGCCATCATAGTGACGGTGCCGATCATGATGAGCGAGGGACTCTGGAATCACACGAGAATCCGACTCGGTCATGATGATGATGCGCCTTCGCTGCGGGAGGATCTGGAAACGCACGGGTTAGAGCGGGATGACTTTTCTTCGAGTCGTCATCCCGCTCTAAGCATGATCTTTCCGCAAACCGGTCCAATCTAATGCACCGTCGCAAGCTCGATCGCCTCGTCGGAGCGGGCCTGCGGCACGAAGCCGGTGTGGCCCCATGACTTCAGGCTCTCCCACGTCCGCCGGTCGAGGCGGAAGCGGTCGACCGGGAAGACGCCGCCCCGGGCCGGGAAGGCCATGAGGCCCGCGCCCTGGAAGGCGAAGCCGCACTTCTCGAGGACTCGCCGCGAGGCCGGGTTCACGACCCGGGCCGAGGACGTGAGCACCCGCCCGTTGCTGTAGGCGAAGAAGGCGTCGATCAGCGCCCGCGCGGCTTCCGTCGCGTGGCCCTGCCCCCAGTGGGGCACCCCGAGCCAGTAGCCGAGGTGGGGCTCCCCGTCCTCCGGGTTCGGCCCGATCCCGACCGCGCCGATCACGGAGCCCGGCTTGCCCTTGGGGGTGATGGCGAGCGTGAGGCTTTCCCCGTCCGCGTTCTCCTGCCGGGTGTGCAGGATGAAGTCCTCCACGTCCCGGAGTCGCAGGGGATGCGGGATCCGCGCCGTCATCTCGGCGACGGCTTTCTCACCGGCGAGGCGGACGATGGCCTGGGCGTCGTTCTGGCGGGGCCAGCGCAGCCACAGCCGGCGGGTCTCGAGCCGGAACACGTCGTCGCGGGTGAGGTCGGGAAACATCTTTCGGCTCCGATCCGGGCGGCCCTCCTCCAAGGGCCGGATGCGACGAAGGGGAGGTGGTGTCCACCTCCCCTTCCGGATCTGAGCTTGGCCGTTTCTGGCCCTTTGAGCTCTCATCCGCCGGTTCGGTTTGACACCGGCGGGAGCTCCTCGTCTTAGCTCTCGCCGCTACTCGGCCGCCTGTTGGGCGGGAACGACCGATACGAAGGCTCGGCCCGATTTGGTCACGAATCGGACGTGGCCGTCGGCGGTGGCGAAGAGGGTATGGTCCTTGCCCATGCCGACGTTGCGCCCGGCGTGCCACTTGGTGCCGCGCTGGCGGATGATGATGTTGCCGGCGAGAACGCTCTCATCGCCGAACTTCTTGACGCCGAGGCGGCGGCCTGCCGAGTCGCGCCCGTTGCGCGAGGAGCCGCCTGCTTTCTTGTGAGCCATGATGAACTCCGTGAACCTCTCTCTAGCGGGATTCGCTCAAAAAAGCACCCCGAAAATTCCTCACTCGGCGGCGCCCTCGCCGCCCTCCGCCGGCTTCGCCTTGCGCGGCGCCCGCGGCTTCTTCGCCGCCGTGGGCTCCGCCGGGGCTTCGGCCGGCGCGGCGCTCTCGGCCGGGGCCGCTTGGGCGGCCGGCTCTGCCGTCGCGGCGCGAGGGGGCCTCTCGCCGCCGGTCAGGATCTCGGTGATCCGCACGACGGTGAAGTCCTGGCGGTGGCCGCGCTTGCGCTTCGAGTTCTGGCGGCGGCGCTTCTTGAAGGCGATGACCTTCGGCCCGCGCTTCTGCTCGACCACCTCGCCCGCGACGGTGATGCCGTCGACGGTGGGACCGCCGAGCTGCGTTCCGCTGTCGCCCGTGAACATCAGCACCTGGTCGAACGTGACCGAGCTGCCGGGTTCGGCGTCGAGCTTGGCGACGGTGATGACGTCCTGGGCGGCGACGCGGTATTGCTTGCCGCCGGTCTTGATCACTGCGAACATCGTTTTGCCTCGTGTTCTCAAGCCCTGCTCTCCGCGAGGCGGGGCAGGCTTCTTCACAGCTACGGTTGCGGGACGCGGCTGACGCCGCAAATGCAAGCGCGCGGACGTGAGCCCGCGCGCGAAGGGCCCCACATAGGCGCGGACGGCGTCCGAGTCAACGTTTTCCCGTTCGTCCGGGGCTCAACGAGGCCCTTAAACCGGCCTTTTCCCTTGCCCCGAAATCCTTAAATCACCCCCATGAGCCGCCCGCCCGCCAACGACGTGCCCCCCGACATCCTGGACGACGATGACGTAGACGATGTTGCCGATGATGTAGCGGCCATCGTAGACGATGATGCCGCCGTCGCCGAGGCCGCCTCCGACGTCGACCTCGACCTCGAGGCCTCCGCCTCCTCGGTCAAGGCCGGCGTCGAGGCGATCCGGCGCGTCTGGACGACGCTGCCGAACTCCCCCGGCGTCTACCGCATGATCGACGCCAAGGGCGACGTGCTCTACGTCGGCAAGGCGAAGTCGCTGAAAGCCCGCGTGGCGGCCTACGCCCGCGGCCAGCCGCACGCGAACCGGCTCGCCCGCATGATCGCCGACACGGCCTCAATGGAGTTCGTGACCACGGCGACCGAGACCGAAGCGCTGCTGCTCGAGGCGAACCTCATCAAGCAGCTCAAGCCGCGCTACAACGTGCTGCTGCGGGACGACAAGTCCCTGCCCTATATCCTTCTCACCGCCGACCACGAGGCGCCGCAGGTCGTGAAGCACCGCGGCGCCCGCAACCGGCCGGGCGCCTACTTCGGCCCGTTCGCCAACGTCTGGGCCGTGAACCGCACCATCAACGCGCTCCAGCGCGCCTTCCTGATCCGCTCCTGCAACGACAGCTATTACGAGAACCGCACCCGCCCCTGCCTGCTGTTCCAGATCAAGCGCTGCTCGGGCCCGTGCACGAAGGAGATTCCCTTGGACGAGTACCGCACCCTCGTCGGCGAAGCGCGGGCGTTCCTCTCGGGCAAATCCAACGCCGTGAAGGAGCGGCTCGCGGCCGAGATGAACGAGGCGGCGGAGAGCCTGGAGTTCGAGCGCGCGGCGCGCTACCGCGACCGCCTCGCGGCCCTCTCGGCCGTGCAGGCGACGCAGGGCATCAACACGCAAGGGGTCGAGGAGGCGGACGTCTTTGCCCTCGACGAGCAAGCCGGGCAGTTCTGCGTCGAGGTGTTCTTCTTCCGCAACTGGCAGAACTGGGGCAACCGCGCCTACTTCCCCAAGGCCCACAAGTCGATGCCGCCGGGCGAGGTCCTGGCCTCGTTCCTGGCCCAGTTCTACGACGACAAGCCGGCGCCGCGCCTCATCCTCGTCTCGCACGACATCGAGGACTGCGAGCTCCTCGCCGCGGCGCTCTCGACCAAGGCCGAGGCCAAGGTCGAGATCCACGTGGCGAAGCGCGGCGAGCGCGCGAACCTCGTCGCGTACGCGCTGCGCAATGCGCGCGAAGCGCTCGGCCGGCGCCTTGCCGACACCTCGTCGCAGCAGAAGCTCCTCACCTCGCTCGGTCAGGCCTTCGGCCTCGCGAAGGCGCCGCGCCGCATCGACGTGTTCGACAACTCCCACATCATGGGCACCAACGCCGTCGGTGCCATGATCGTGGCCGGCCCGAACGGGCTGATGAAGCAGCACTACCGCACGTTCAACATCAAGTCCGAGGAGCTAACCCCCGGCGACGACTACGGCATGATGCGCGAGGTTCTGCGGCGGCGCTTCTCGAGGCTCGTGAAGGAGGCGCCGCGCGAAATCCCCTCCCCCTTGCGGGGAGGGGTAGGGGTGGGGGTCGCAGGGCCGGATCAGGACTTATCCATTCCGAGCCCTGCGGCTGATGCAACCTTCACAGCGTCAACAAATAGCTCTATGCCCGCGACCCCCACCCCTAACCCCTCCCCGCAAG
>DASVVU010000204.1:0-6036 GCA_036386395.1 Beijerinckiaceae bacterium
GTGAAGTACGGCCGCGGCAGCCGGGTCGACTTCCTGCTCGAGGCGGAGGGGCGGCCGCCCTGCTACCTCGAGGTCAAGAACTGCCACCTCATGCGCGAGCGCGGCCTCGCCGAGTTCCCGGACTGCGTCGCGGCGCGGAGCGCCCGGCACATGGACGAGCTTGCCGTCGTGGCGGCCGAGGGCGCCCGGGCCGTGCTCGTCTTCGTGATCCAGATGGAAGCCGAGCGCTTCGACGTCGCCCGCGACATCGACCCCGCCTACGACGCGGCGCTGCGGCGGGCGCGCCGGGCCGGGGTCGAGGCCTACGCTTACGTCTGTCGGCTGTCGCCTGAGGAGGTCGCGATCGAGCGGGAGGTCGAGATCGTCGCTCCGCGGTGAATTTTAGGCGGGGAGCGCCGGAACCTTGCCCCCGGATGCGGGTTTCACCGCGGACCCATCCCGAGTAGGTGCGCCACCGCCGGTCAACGGCGGCGAGCTTCTCAGGCGCCAAGGCCCGGCCCTCACCAGGCTGGGCCTTTCGTTTTCTCAGGCGCCGCGGGCCTTGCGCTCGAAGATGAGGTTGAGCCGGGTCTCGCGCAGCTCCGCGTAGCCATGGCGGGCAAGCAGCGCCGGCAGATCGATCTGCCATTGCCCGCCGCCCTTCTCGATGATGACGAGGGCCGGGTAGAGCGCCTCCGGGGCGTCGCGGAAGAACGGCTCCAGGATTATGTCCTCCGCCCCCTCCACGTCGAGCTTGATCGCGTCGATCCGGGGGAAGCCCTCCTGGCGGACGAGGCTCAGAAGCGTCACGGCCGGGACCCGCATCGTGTCCTCGTCGCCGGCGCCGACGATCTTGACGCTCGATTCGCCGCGGTTGCGCGCGTCCACGAACATGGTGAGCTCGCCCGCCTTGTCGGCGACCGCGCAGGCGACCGCCTTCACGGTCCCGAACGGGTTCTGGCCGATGTTGTAGACGAGGCGGTCGAACACGTCGGGCTGCGGCTCGATCGCGAGGATGCGGGCGTGCGGCCCCGCGTGCGCCGCGACGAAGAGCGAATAGGCGCCGATGTTCGCGCCAACGTCCACGAAGATGAAGCCGTCCGTCACCCGCGCCTTCAGAAGCTCCATCTCGTCCGGATCGAAGAACTGGGGCGTGAACAGTACCTTCTTGTCGCAGATGTTGTTGTAGGGGTGGAGCCGCATGCGGGCGCCGAGGCGCTCGACGTCGAGGGGATGGCGCTTCAGGAGCGGCGTCGCAATCCGGCGCAGGAACACGTAGAGCCGCCGCCCGAGCCAGTTGTTGGGCAGGCTCTGCGTGCGCTCGATGATCCAGCCGGCAAGGCCGGACGGGTTGTAGCTGCCGAAGGGCGCAGGCTCGTTCATGCGGCTCTCGTGCCCCGCCAATGTGGCGCGGTCGGGACGGCGCCTCATGGCATCGATGCGGGCGAGCCGCAAGCGGGGCGGATTCACCTCTTCCGCTTGCGGGAGAGGTCGAGTCGCGAAGCGACCGGGTGAGGGCTGGCCCCGGATTCCCCCTCACCCCTACCCTCTCACGCAAGCGGGAGAGGGGGCACAGTGGTAACGGAGAGTTAGCGATAACAGGGCTACAAGGCCTTAAGAAAATCCCCGGCCTTCGATGCTTGCTCCTTCCCGCCCGCGCTGGTCACGGCTTCTCGACGGCGCGCTGATCCTGGCTTTCGCGGCCGTGCTTCCCGCCTTTGCGCTCCGGATCGGGCTCAGGCCCGCCGACCCGCTTGCCGGCGCCGCCGTCGTGTTCTGGCCCTGGACGGGCGCCGGAGAGGCGATCGTGCGGGCAACCGCCGCCGGGGGCAGCCTCGTGCGCCAGGGCGCGCTGCCCTGGATCGTGGTCGTGCGCCCCGACGACACGGCTTACGTCGACCGCGCCTTCGACCAAGGCGCCCTCCTCGTCCTCGACCCCAAGACGCTATCCGCCTGCGCTCCCGCCCTCCTCGCTCCCTGAACCGACCTCCATGACCAGCCTCGACTCCTTCCGCTCCGCCATCGCGCGGGTGCTCACCGGCCTCGCCTACGCGCACGTGCCGATCCTCGCAGGGATCGCCTGGCTCCTCGGACAGGACCCATGGTGGATCGTCCTCGGCGCCGCCGCCTGCGCGATCCTGCCTGGCCTCCTCATCCTCTTGCGGCGTCCAACCGGCACGGTCGGGATGGGGCTCGCGGCCGCCCTCGTCGGCCAGACCTCCCTCCTGGTGTTCGCCTTCACCGGGCACCCGTGGCAGGTCGAGATGCACTTCTACTACTTCGCCGTGCTCGCCATGCTATCGGGCTTCTGCGACTGGCGGGTCCTGGTGCTCGCCGCAGGGCTGACGGCGGGGCACCACCTCATCCTCGATTTTGCCCTGCCGAGCGCCGTCTATCCCGGCTCGAGCAATATCGTCCGGGTCGCGGTGCACGCGCTCGTAGTGGTGATCGAGACCGCCATGCTGATCTTCATCGGCCGCGCCATCGTCGCGGCTTTCGGGGCGGCGAAGCAGAGCGGGTGCGAGGCGAAGCGGCTTGCCGGCGACCTCCACCGGCTCCTTGGCGAACGGGAGCGCGACCTGTCCGACACCGTCGCGCGGTCGGATAACATCGGGGCCGCGGTCGACCGCTTCCAGGCCGAGATCGCCGAGGCGGTGCGCCTCCTGCAGGAGGCCGCGGCGGCGCTGCGGGGCAACGCGGACGAGCTCAACGCGGTCGCGGCCAACGCCGGAGAGCGCACGGGCGCCGCCTCGCAGGCCTCCGGCCGGACGAGCCGCACGGTCTCGGCGCTCGCGGGCGCCGGCGGCGAGTTGGCCCAAACCATCGCGGAGATCGGGACGAGCGCCGGCCAGTCCTCCGAGCTCGCGAGCCGGGCGGTCGGGCAGGCCGAGGCCGCAAACGCAACCATCGCCGAGCTTGGCCGCCTCGGCACCGAGATCGGCGACGTGATCGGGCTCATCACCGGGGTCGCGGCGCAGACGAATCTCTTGGCCCTCAATGCCACCATCGAGGCGGCGCGGGCGGGCGAAGCGGGCCGCGGCTTCTCCATCGTCGCCCAGGAGGTGAAGGCGCTTGCGACCCAGACCGCGAAGGCGGCTTCCGACATCGCGGCGAAGATCGGCGCCATGCAGGACGCGACCGCCCGCTCCGTTTCGGCGCTCGGCGGCATCACGGGCGCGATCGCGGCCGTCGACGGCCTCGCCCGGCAGATCGCGGGCGCAGTCGAGCAGCAGGCCGCGGCCGCGCACGAGATCGCCGGCAGCGTCGATCTCGCCGCGACGGACGCGGCCGAGGTCCGGACAGCCCTCGACGGCGTCGAGGCGCTCGCCCGCCAGACCAGCGGCGCGGCCGAGGCCCTGACGCAGGCGGCCGCCGACATCGCGGGCCAGGCCGAGGTGTTCCGGACCCGGGTCGCCCGCTTCGCGGCCGAGGTCCGGGCGGCCTGAGGAAGGCTTGCGAGCGCAACCCCGGCGCGCGCCGACGCGGGTTGCGCGATGCGCCGCCATGCCTACATTCGGCGCCGCCATTGCCGTTACTCCGCAACACGATCCGGGGCCGCGCCCTTTAAGACGCCCGCATGAACCAGGACGAGACCGCCCTCCAGGCCCAGCGGCGCGCCGAGGCGCCCCTGCACGGGCCGGACGCCTTCGCGGGCATGCGCCGGGCCGGCCGCCTCGTCGCCGAGGGACTCGACCTTCTGGTCGAGGCCTTGCGCCCCGGCGTCACGACCGAGCACCTCGACCGGCTCGCCTTCGAATTCGCCATGGACCACGGCGCCTATCCCGCGACCCTGTTCTACCGCGGCTACACCAAGTCGATCTGCACCTCGATCAACCACGTCGTCTGCCACGGCATCCCGAACGACAAGCCCCTGCGCGAGGGCGACATCCTCAACATCGATTACACCGTGATCCTCGACGGCTGGCACGGCGATTCGAGCCGGATGTTCTTCGTCGGCGAGGCGCCGCGCCGCGCGGCGCGCCTGTGCGACATCACCTACGAGGCCCTTTTGCGCGGCGTCGCGGCGGTGCGGCCGGGCGGCTCGACCAACGACATCGGCGCCGCAATCCAGGCTTACGCCGAGAGCGAGCGCTGCTCGGTCGTGCGCGATTTCTGCGGCCACGGGCTCGGCCGCGTCTTCCACGACGCGCCGACGATCCTCCACTACGTCGAGCCGTCCTATAACGTGACGCTGAAGCCCGGCATGCTGTTCACCGTCGAGCCGATGATCAACCTCGGGCGCCCGCACGTGAAGGTGCTCTCGGACGGCTGGACCGCGGTGACCCGCGACCGCTCCCTCTCGGCCCAGTTCGAGCACACCGTCGGCGTGACCGAGACCGGCGTCGAGGTCTTCACCCGCTCGCCGAAGGGCTACGACAAGCCGCCCTACGACGTCCCCCGTTGAACGCGGCGCTCGGCCGCCGCACAACCGGCCCGCAACGTCCCGGTTGAAACGGAGTGCGATTCCGTACCATCGTGGCGCATAAGCGCGAGGGGCGGATGGGGCAATCGTCGCACAAAGAGGGTGAGCCGCACTACGTGGGCCACCGCGACCGGCTGCGTGCCCGCTTCGCCGAGGCCGGCGGCGATGCGCTTCCCGACTACGAGCTCCTCGAGCTCGTGCTGTTCCGCTCGATCCCGCGCCGGGACGTGAAGCCGATCGCCAAGGAGCTGATCCGCCGCTTCGGCGCCTTCGCCGAGGTGCTGGCCGCCCCGCCGGCCCGGCTCCTCGAGGTCGACGGGGTCGGCGAGGGCGTCGTCGCCGACCTCAAGGTGGTGGAGGCGGCGGGCCGGCGCCTCGCCAGGGGGGCCGTCGCGAAGCGCCCGGTGCTGTCGTCCTGGAGCGCCGTCCTCGACTACTGCCGCGCCGCCATGGCGTTTGCCGAGAAGGAGCAGTTCCGGCTCCTGTTCCTCGACAAGCGCAACGCCCTCATCGCCGACGAGCTGCAGCAATCCGGCACCGTCGACCACACGCCGGTCTATCCCCGCGAGGTGGTGAAGCGGGCCTTGGAGCTTTCGGCGAGCGCCCTCATCCTCGTCCACAACCACCCCTCCGGCGACCCCAGCCCCTCCGCCGCCGACGTCCGCATGACCCGCGAGATCGCCGAGGTCGCGAAGCCGCTGGGCATCGTCATCCACGACCACATCATCGTGGGGCGGGAGGGGCACGCGAGCCTGAAGGGGCTGAAGCTGATTTGAGGTCACCTGCTATGTGGACCAGAGCGCCCGTTCTGGGCACATATCAACGAAGTGGCGTCTGGATTGACGGCCGGTTACGATCATATGATGATATGATCATGGCTGCGCAGGCGGAACACACGCTCGAGTTCCTGCTGGCCTTCGACGGGCGTCGCCATTGGTACGAACAGGGGTACTTCGCAAAGTTCGAGATCAGACGGGTCGAGCCGACCGCCGCGAGGCCGCATGGACTGAGCTATTCCTTCACCCTGCACGATCCTGACGGCAAACGGCTGATCGGCTTCGACAACGCACACGCCGTCCGAACGACGGGGTCGCGCTTCAGGAAACAGCCGGCAGCGTCAGATCACTGGCATCGGACGGAATCCGACCCCGGCCGGCCCTATGCGTTCGAAAGCGCGGAGAAGCTGATCGACGACTTCTTCACCGAGATCGAGCGGGTTCTGACGGAGCGCGGGATTGCGCTTGTCGTCGTCCGCGACGAGGAGGACCGATCATGACGGAATACAAGATCCAGAGTCATGACCACCTGAGAAGGGAAATGACGGCCGTGGCGCGGGGCGAGAAGCCCGCGCCGAAGGATGCGGCGCGTCCGAGCTTCAACTCGGTCGAAGCCGTCATGCGGCTCCTGACGCCTGAGAACCGCGCGCTTCTGGCGGTCTTGCGGGACCGCAAGCCGCAGTCGATCGCCGAGCTTTCCAAGATCACGGGCCGGGCCTCCCCCAACCTGACCCGCACGCTCGCCAAGCTCGAAGCCATCGGGTTGATCGAGATGAAGACCGTCAACCATCGGAAGATCGCTCGCCCGATGGTCAAGAAGCTGCGCGTGGAAATCGATCCGTTCTCGCAGAACGACAA
>DASVVU010000205.1:0-3165 GCA_036386395.1 Beijerinckiaceae bacterium
TGGCGCGGCACCGCCTTCGGCGGCGCGCGGGGCCGCACCGACGTGCCGAAGATCGTCGACTGGTACATGGAGGGCAAGATCAACATCGACGACCTCATCACCCACAAGCTGCCCTTGGAGCGCATCAACGAGGGCTTCGACCTCATGCACGAGGGCAAGAGCATCCGGGCCGTGGTGGAGTTCTAGGGCGCCGCATGGCTATCGGCGCATGATCGAGCTGCAGAAGGTCTCGAAAGCTTTCCCCGGCGCAACGGAGTACGCCGTCGACCGGCTGAGCCTCGCGGTGCCGAGCGGGCGGACCTGCGTCCTCATCGGGCCGTCGGGCTGCGGCAAGACCACGACCATGCGGATGATCAACCGGCTGATCGAGCCGACGGCTGGCCGCATCCTGGTCGAGGGCGAGGACGTGAGGGGCGCCGATCCCGTGCGCTTAAGGCGCCGGATCGGCTACGTCATCCAGCAGGTCGGCCTCTTCCCGCACATGACCGTCGGCGAGAACGTCGGGACGGTGCCGCGGCTCCTCGGCTGGCCGCGCCCCAAGATTGCCGAGCGGGTCGAGGCGATGCTGCGCCTCGTCGGGCTCGACCCCGCCGAGTTCAGGGACCGTCACCCGCGCCACCTCTCGGGCGGCCAGCGCCAGCGGGTCGGCGTCGCCCGCGCGCTCGCGGCCGATCCCCCGGTGCTCCTCATGGACGAGCCCTTCGGGGCCGTCGACCCGGTGCTCCGGGGAAGGCTCCAGGGCGAGCTCCTCGCCATCCTGCGCCCGCTGGGCAAGACGGTGATCTTCGTCACCCACGACATCGACGAGGCGATCCGGATGGGCGACCTCGTGGCGGTCCTCGACCGCGGCCGGCTCGTCCAGTTCGACCCGCCGCACCGGCTCCTCGCCCAGCCGGTGAACGACTTCGTCGCCGACTTCGTCGGGGCCGACCGGGCGCTGAAGCGCCTCGCCCTCGTCACGGCGGGCGAGGCCGCCGCCCCTGGGCCGCTCCCGGACGACGCGCCGGCGGTCGCGGAAGGCGCCACCCTGCGGGAAGCGCTCGCCGTCCTCCTCGCCCGGCGCGCCGACCGGGCGCTCGTCGTCGACGGCGAAGGTCAGCCGCTCGGGGCCCTGACCCTTGCGGCGATTCGCGAGCACGCCGCCTATCCCACGGCCGCACCGTCGTCCGTGGCCGGGCAGACGTGAGACGCCCCCCGTCCGCGTATACCTTGAACCTTAGCCCCGCTTGCGCCGGGCCTCCCGCGCCCCCATCATGGCATCAGCAATGATTTGACGGAGGCGCCTTTGAGCGACGGTGAGATCGTGGAGCCGCAGCGCGGCGGTCCGGCATCCGTGGTGCCGTTTCCGACCGCCGCGCGAAGGACCGCCCAGGTCTCGTTCGACCGAGCGGAGCTGCGGGAGATTCTCGACCTCTACGGTCGCAAGGTGGCGGACGGCGAGTGGCGCGACTACGCCATCGACTTCACCCGCGACAAGGCCGTGTTCTCGGTCTACCGCCGCACCGCCGAGATGCCTCTCTACCGCATCGAGAAGGACCCGCGGCTTAGCCGGCGCCAGGGTGCCTACAGTGTCGTTGCCGCCTCCGGTCTTGTCCTCAAGCGCGGCCACGAGCTTTCCCGCGTGCTCAAGGTGCTCGACAAGCCGCTGAAGGTGGTGACGAACTGACGAGCGGCGTCGCGCGCCGGCTCGTCATGGCCGGGCTTGACCCGCCATCTCGCGACGCTGAGGCGCTTGATTGCCACGAGGTCCTCGGGTCTGCGCGCTTCGCGCTCCGCCCGAGGGATGACGGCGGTGGGAACGAAAAAGCCCCGGCTCGCGCCGGGGCTTTCGCGTGCTGACCTGCCGGCCGCTTACTCGTTGCGGGTCCCGAACAGGGAGAGCAGGAACTGGAACATGTTGATGAAGTCGAGGTACAGGGTCAGCGCGCCGAAGATCGAGGCCTTGGCGGCGGCCTCGCCGTCGAAGTCGCCATAGATGTACATCTCCTTCAGCTTCTGCGTGTCGTAGGCCGTGAGCCCGGCGAAGATCAGCACGCCGAGCACCGAGATGGCGTAGTGGAGCGCCGGCGACTGCATGAAGGCGTTGACCAGCATGGCGAGGATCAGCCCGATCAGGCCCATCAGCAGGAACGAGCCCATGCCCGACAGGCTCCGCTGAGTGGTGTAGCCCCACAGGCTGAGCGAGCCGAAGGCCGCCGCCGTGATGAAGAACACCTGGACCACGCTCGCGCCGGTGTAGCGGATGAGGATCGACGACAGCGAGGCGCCCATCACCGCCGCGAAGGCGAAGAAGGTCGCACGCGCGGTCGCGGCCGACATCCGGTCGAGCCGGAACGAGAAGAAGAAGATGAAGGCAAGGGGCGCGAGCGCCACCACGAGCCACAGCCACGAGGTGTAGAGCTGGACGCCGAACTGGGTCAGCTCCACGCCGCCAAGGCCGCGCACGCGGACGCCCGTCCCCGGGGCCGCCACCGCGAGCTTGTTGATGCCGAGGGCAACCATGGCCGAGATCGCGAGCCCCAGGACCATGTTGTTGTACACGCCCAGCATGAAGGCGCGCAGGCCCTGGTCGACCTCGACCTGCGTCCGGGCGACGGTGCCGCCCCAGGCGGAGGGATTGGGATTGAACTGCTGCATGGGAGTCCTCTTGGAAAACTCTCTGCGCGTGGAATTCCGGTTGAGGGGGCGCACGCGTCCCCCGGCGCCGGGGTCGGCGCCTTAGACGAAAATATGATGTGATCCGGAGTTCTCCGCAAGGGGAGGGGGCGCAAGCGGGGCCGGAAGGGGGCTGGCCCCCTCCATGTTTGTCCGCGTAGTTAATTTTTGGCCTGTGGCAGGGGCTTAGGCCTTATCGCCGGACCCATCCGCCCCTTCCGGCTGCGGATGGTCCCGCAGCCACTCGGCATAACGGCGGCGCCACTCGTCCCAATCGTCGGGGAGACATTCGTCGACCCCGGTCTCCATCCATTCCCGCATTTCGGCCGCGTACTCGGGGTTCGCATCCTCAAAGGCCTGGGCCTCCCGATACTGTTCGCCCAGCCAAGCGTTCCATTCGGGATCGCCAAGCTCGGGACGGCGGTTGGGAGGAGCACCGGTCATCCGAACCGCCCGTGGCAGTGCTTGTACTTCTTGCCGGAGCCGCAGGGGCAGGGTTCGTTGCGGCCG
>DASVVU010000206.1:0-2544 GCA_036386395.1 Beijerinckiaceae bacterium
ACGCCCGATCCGATCGCCGTCTTCGAGGTGCTGTCGCCGAGCAACGGCCCGCAGGACCGGACGGCGCGCCTTGCGGACTACCGCGCCGTCCCCTCGATCGAGCATTACGTCGTCCTGCATCAGGACAGGCCGCTCGCCACCGTCTACAGCCGCGCGGACGGCTGGGAAGGCCGGGACGTGGGGCCACAGAGCCGGACGGTCGATCTCCCGGCTCTCGGCGTGCGAATGCCGCTCTCGGCGGCCTACGAGGATACGCCCCTCGACTACTTCTTCACGCCCGCCGCCCGGGCGCGGCCAAGGCGTCCCGACAAGACGTAATCCGGAATTTCAGAAGTTGAGCGCCGGAAGCGCCTTCACGTCGCCCGGAACCGTAAGGTCGAGGCCGTAGTCGCGGGCCTCGTCGGGCGTGAGCTCGCGCACGACCTCCGTATGCGCGGCGGCGCCCCCCGCCGCGGCGGCCGCGATCAGCTCGGCGTCGCGCTCGTCCCTCGCCGCCACGGCCAGGGGCTGGAGGACCGGATCGCTACCGGCACCTCGGATCGTGACCCGGACTCCGAACGCCTTCTGCATGCCGTCTTCTCCTCCGCCCTGCCCTACCCCTGCGCCTCGCCGACGTGGTCCGCCATCATGGCGCCGCGCGTGCCGAGGGGCTTCGGCCGGCCTTCGGTGGTGTCGCGGGCGGTCTGGTGCTCCATCTCGGCGTTGAGCTCGGCGCCGACGAGCACGACGACGGCCGAGAGCCACAGCCACATCATGAAGCCGACCCCGGCCCCGAGCGAGCCGTAGGTCTTGTTGTAGCTGTCGAAGTTCGCGACGTACCAGGAGAACGCCATCGAGGCCGCGATCCACAAGAGCGCGCCGAGGACGCTGCCCCAGGTGACCCAGCGCCACCGCGCATCATGCCGGCTCGGGCCGTAGCGGTAGACGAAGGCGAGGCTGACGACGAGCGTCGCGAGCAGAACCGGCCAGCGCAGGATCGAGAGCAGCCATTCGGCGGTAAAGCTCAGCCCCATGAATTTCAGCGCCACGGGCAGGACCACGACACCCGCGAGCGCCGCGATCACGAAGGCGATGCTCGCAAGCGTGAACAGGAGCGTCGTGGCGTAGAAGCGCAGGAGGCTGCGCTTCTCCTTCTCGTCGTAGACGACGTTGAGGGCATCGAACAGCGCCGCGACGCCGGAGTTCGCGCTCCAGAGCGCGATCGCGAGACCGATCAGGAAGGCGGTGCCCAGCGTCTCGTTGTCCTGGCGGGCGATCCGGACGACCTCGTCGGCGACGAGCTGAAGCACGCCCGCCGGCAGGAAGCCGGAGAGGAGCGTCAGGTGCTTGCCGATGGTGCCGGCGTCGGCGAAGAGGCCGTAGAGCGATACGACGGTGGCGAGGCCCGGGAACACGGCCAACAGCGCGAAGAACGCCACGCCGCCGGAGGTCGACAGGACGCGGTCTGCCGAGATCGACTGCAGCACCCGCCAGAAAATGTCCTTCCAGCCTCGCGCCGGGATTTCTTCGGGCGTCTCGGCCTCGCGCCCCCTCCCCGGCTCGCGGGCCCGCGCCCGGTCGACCTGCGATCCCGGGTCGCTGCGCTCACCGACGTGGGCGCGCCAGTCGTCGCCCTTCTCCTCTTCGTTCATCGCGGCCTGCGGCCTTCAGAGATTGCGCCCGTCGAAAGGAACGATCGTCAGGCTCGAAAGCTCCACGCCTTCAAGGCAGCGCACGTTGATGGCGGCGGTCGGCTCGCCCTTCGGATTCGCGCCGTCGCCGTAAGGGGCGCAGCCGCAGACCGGGCAGAACCGGTGCCTGATGCGATGTGTGTTGAAGGTGTAGGTGGCCGGCGCCTCCTCCGGCGTCGAGAGCCGCAGGTTCTCCCGCGGCACGAAGGCAAGGAGGTAGCCCTTCTTGGCGCAGTGCGAGCAGTTGCATTCGATGACCTGCTTCAGATCGGCCTCGACCGCGAAGGCGATCCGGCCGCAGTGGCACCCGCCCTGATATTGCATCGTCCCCTCCCCTCGATGCTGCCCGGGTTCCCAGGCGCCCGCGGCCATTGTAACTCGGCCCGATGACGAAGCTCACGCCTTCCCGCGACATCGCGCGGCTGATCGAGATCATGGCGCGCTTGCGCACGCCAGGGACCGGGTGCCCGTGGGACCTCGAGCAGGATTTCGCGACGATCGCGCCCTACACCATCGAGGAGGCCTACGAGGTCGCGGACGCGATCGCCCGCGGCGACCTCCTCGATCTCAGGGACGAGCTCGGCGACCTCCTGCTCCAGGTCGCGTTCCACGCCCGCATGGCCGAGGAAGCCGGCGCCTTCGGTTTCGGCGACGTGGTCGAGAGCATCACGGCAAAGCTTCTCAGGCGCCACCCGCACGTGTTCGGGGACGCCGGGACCCTCTCGACCGAGGCCGTGAACGCGCTGTGGGGCGAGATCAAGCGGGCCGAGAAGGCGGCGCGCCGCCGCGAGCGGGGCCTCGCCGACGGTCCCGCCGACGAGGCCCCCGGCGGCGTGCTCGCGGGGGTGCCGGCGGGCCTGCCGGCGTTGGCCCG
>DASVVU010000207.1:0-10086 GCA_036386395.1 Beijerinckiaceae bacterium
GACCCGCTCACCCCGACGATGGCGCTCGCCATCGCGGTCGCGACGACCGGCGTCGTCCTGATGTCGCTGAAGTCCGGCCTCTCCGAGCTGACCCGGGCGGGCCTTCGGCCTATCCTCCTCGGCGTCGTGGCGGGCGCTTTCTTCGGCCTCGCCGCGACGGGCTTCCGCGGCGCGATCCTTTCCCTCGACTCAGGCTCCTTCGTCGTGCGCGCCACGACGACCCTCGTGTGCGGCCTCGCCCTCCAGACCGCGATCCTCGTCGCCTGGCTCCTCGCCTTCAGCCGCGCCGCCCTCATCGGCTCCTTGAGGGAGTGGCGCTCGTCCCTCTTCGCCGGCTTCCTCGGGGCGCTCGCCTCGCAGTTCTGGTTCATCGGCTTCGCCCTCACCGCCGCCGCGAACGTGCGGACACTTGCCCTCGTCGAGGTGCTGATGGCGCAGGCGGTCTCGCACCGCTTCCTCTCGCAGGGCACGTCCCGGCGCGAAATCTTCGGAATGGCGCTGATCGTCGGCGGCGTGGCGCTGCTGCTCATGGGACAGCGGTAGGCGCCATAAAAAAGGGGCGGCCGTGCCGCCCCAAGTCGGAAGGAAAACGCCCGAAGGCCTCACGAAGGTAAGACCCGCTTCCCGGTTGCCAGTGTGAGGGGGTTCACACACCGTCGGTAGTTTTACGGATCGGCAGTTTCCCCGGCGTCCGGACCCGAGGCTGTGCATTTGCACATAGAAGGTCTGCGCCGGCCGCCTTGCTCCCGGCCGCGGCGCCCGCCACATTCGTTCGGACAACCTTGCGAGGAGCCGCGCCATGACCGCCAGCATCGTCGGCTGGGCCCACACCCCCTTCGGCAAGCTCGACGGCGAGACCGTGGAGAGCCTCGTAGTCCGGGTCGCGAACGAGGCGCTCGACCACGCCGGCATCCATCCTGAGGACGTCGACGAGATCTACCTCGGCCACTTCAACGCCGGCTTCTCAGCCCAGGACTTCACCGCCTCGATCGTGCTGCAGGCGAGCGACGGCTTCCGCTTCAAGCCGGCGACCCGGGTCGAGAACGCCTGCGCGACGGGCTCGGCCGCCGTGCACCAAGCCATCAAGGCGATCGAGGCGAAGCGGGCCAGGATCGCCCTCGTGGTCGGGGTCGAGCAGATGACCCACGCGCCGAGCCCGGACATCGCCCGGAACCTCCTCAAGGCCTCCTATCTCGCCGAGGACGGCGAGACTCCCGGGGGCTTCGCCGGCGTCTTCGGCAAGATCGCCGGCGCCTACTTCCAGCGCCACGGCGACCAGTCGGACGCGCTTGCCATGATCGCGGCGAAGAACCACCGGAACGGCGTCTCGAACCCTTACGCCCAGATGCGCAAGGACCTCGGCTTCGCCTTCTGCCGCGCCGAGTCGGAGAAGAACCCCTACGTCGCGGGTCCGCTCAAGCGCACCGACTGCTCCCTCGTCTCGGACGGCGCCGCCGCGCTCGTGATCGCCGACCCCGAAACGGCGCAGGAGATGCGCCGCTCGGTCACCTTCCGGGCGACGGCCCACGCGCAGGACTTCCTGCCGATGTCGAAGCGCGACATCCTCCGGTTCGAGGGCTGCGCCGAGGCCTGGCGGCAGGCCCTCGGCAAGGCCGGGATCGCGTTGACCGACCTCTCCTTCGTCGAGACCCACGACTGCTTCACCATCGCGGAGCTCATCGAATACGAGGCCATGGGCCTCACCCCGGAGGGCCAAGGCGCCCGCGCCGTCAAGGAAGGCTGGACGCAGAAGGACGGCAAGCTGCCCGTGAACCCCTCCGGCGGCCTCAAAAGCAAGGGCCACCCGATCGGCGCGACCGGCGTCTCGATGCACGCCCTCTCGGCCATGCAGCTCTGCGGCGAGGCCGGGGACATGCAGCTCCCGGGTGCTCAGCTCGCCGGCGTCTTCAACATGGGCGGCGCGGCGGTGGCGAACTACGTAAGCGTGCTCGAGCGGGTGAAGTAGTCACTCGTCATGGCCGTCTCCGGGCTTAACCCGGGGATCAGCCCGGCCATCCACGACTTCGGCGCGGCTGAGAGGGCTAAAGGCGTGGATGCCCGGCCCAAGGCCGGGCATGACGAGGAGCGGCGCTCCATGCGTGGCCTTCCCCTCGCCGGTCCGCGACCCCACATCGATACGGCAACATGCCGATCTCCACTCCCTGCATCCGCGTCTGCGTCCTCGATCCCGGCACCGGGCTCTGCGAGGGCTGCGGGCGCACGCGCGAGGAGATTGCGGCCTGGTACGGGCTCTCCGAGGAGGAGCGGCTTGCGATCATGGCCGGCCTGGAGGAGCGGATGGCCCAGGCCTTCGCCCAAACTGCCTTCGCGGCGGCGTCCGAAGGAGCGGCCTGATGCCCGGCGCGGCCCTCCTCGGACTTTTGCTCCTCGGCGCGGCGCTCTTCGGCGCGAGCCGGGAGGGGCCGATCCTCGGCCTTGAGCCCAACGAGTTCGCCTCGGTCGCGGCGCTCTCCGCGATGGCGCTCCTCGTCGCGGGCGCCGTCGTCAACGCGTTCCGCGGGCGCTGGGCGGACGGCCTGCGCGCGCTCCTGACGTGGTGCCTGATCCTCGTCGCCCTCGTCGGCGCCTACAGCTACCGCTTCGAGCTGAACGACGTCGCGAACCGCATCGCCGGCGAGCTCATGCCCGGCGAGACCACGGTCGGGACGGGCGGCGAGGTCGTCGTGACCCGCCGCATGGACGGCAGCTTCGTCGTCAACGGCAAGGTCAACGACCGCGATCTGCGCTTCATCTTCGACACCGGCGCGAGCACCGTGGTGCTGACGAGCGAGAGCGCCAAGGCTGTCGGCCTCGCTCCCTCGGCGCTCGCCTTCATGGTGCCGGTCTCTACCGCGAACGGCATGACGCTCGCGGCCCCGGTGACGATCGAGCGCCTGACCGTGGGCTCGATCCGCGAGCAGCGGATCCGGGCGCTCGTGACGAAGCCCGGCGTCCTGCGCGAGAACCTTCTGGGGATGACCTTCCTGGAGCGGCTCGCGTCCTACGAGGTGCGCCAGAACCGCTTGTTCTTGCGCGGACGGGGCGCCTGAGCTCCTCCTCTCCCCGCTTGCGGGGAGAGGAGGCACGGCACGAGTTCCCCCACGCGCGCCGTCACGCTAAATACGTCGCCTCCGCGCAACGCCCGAGGCTCCGATGCAGCTCCCCGACCAGATGACCGCCGTCGAGATCACCGCGCCGGGGGAGCCCGCCGTGCTCAAGCCCGCGCAGCGCGACCTGCCAAAGCTCGGGCCCGAGGAGGTGCTGATCGAGGTCGCGGCCGCGGGGGTGAACCGCCCGGACGTGCTCCAGCGCAAAGGCATGTACGAGCCCCCGCCCGGCACCACCGACATCCCAGGGCTCGAGGTTGCCGGCACCGTGGCGGCGGCGGGTCCTCACGTGAAGCGATGGAAGCGCGGCGACAAGGTCTGCGCCCTCGTCGCGGGCGGCGGCTACGCCGAGTATTGCGCGGCGCCGGAGGGCCAGTGCCTGCCCGTGCCTGACGGCCTCTCCATGGTCGAGGCCGCCTGCATCCCCGAGACCTTCTTCACGGTCTGGACCAACGTCTTCCAGCGCGGGCGGCTCAAGAGCGGCGAGACTCTCTTGGTCCACGGCGGCTCGTCGGGCATCGGCACGACGGCGATCCAGCTCGCCAAGGCCTTCGGCGCCAAGGTCTTTACGACCGCAGGCAGCCCCGAGAAGTGCAAGGCCTGCCGGGATCTCGGGGCCGACCGGGCGATCGACTACAAGACCGAGGACTTCGTCGAGGTGATCGGGAAAGAGACCGGCGGCCGGGGCGTCGACGTCGTCCTCGACATGGTCGGCGGCGACTACATCCCGCGCAGCATCAAGGTCATGGCGCCGGACGCCCGGCACGTCAGCATCGCGTTCCTGCGCGGCCCCAAGGTCGAGCTCAACGTCGAGCCGGTCATGCGCAAGCGCCTCACCCTCACCGGCTCGACGCTGCGCCCGCGCCCCGTCGCCGACAAGGCCGCGATCGCGGCCGAGCTTTACGAGAAGGTCTGGCCGCTCCTCGCCTCGGGCAAGGTCAAGCCGGTGATGTTCAAGACCTTTCCGCTCGCCAAGGCGGCCGACGCGCACGCCCTCATGGAATCGAGCGAGCACATCGGCAAGATCGCGCTTACGGTGCGGAACGAAGGCGCCTGAGCGCGCGTCTCCTAGGGAGAAGCCGGAGGCGTGCATGAGCTCCGCCAACGTGAACGACCGCGCCTCGATCGAGCGCCTCTACCCCCGCGAGGCCTTCGAGGCCGACGCCGCCCGGAACGCCCTCCCCAAGGCCGACGTGCTGCACGGCGTCAGGATCGCGTCCGAGGTGGCGGAGGACGGCGCCTTCGAGCTTCAGCGCGCGTCTCAACAGGTCGGCGAGAACGATCCCCTCGGCGACACCCTCTTCCTCGCCCCCTTCCCGACCGAAGCCCAGGGAGCGTTGCGGCAGACGCCGGCTTACGGCGCCGCCGAGGAAACTTCTGGCGCCCTCGCCAGGGCGGCCGACAAGCGGCCGGACTACGACGCCTTCGTCGAACGCATCGCCGAGACCGCCCGTCGGGCCGCCTTCAAGGATCCGATCGGCCGCCACGAGCCGCGCCTCAAGGGCTTCCACGGCGGTTGAACGCCGGCGAAGGGAAGCCGGAATCAAAGGCCCGCCGTCAAGCTCGCCGACGTTGCGCGGGCACTGACATACAATATACTAAGCGGCCTGCTGCGGTGGCAGCCACAATGGAAGCGGGTTCGCGGGACGGCTCATGAGAAGCCTTCCCGACGGAACGCCGCCGGAGGAACGCCAGTGATGAAACGCAATCCCATTGTCACGCATCTGTTCGCGGCGGCGGGCGCGGCCGTTCTCGGCCTGTCGGCCCTGCCGGCCGAAGCCGCCTGGCAGCCGACGCGGCCCGTCGAGTTCATCGTGCCGGCCGGCACCGGCGGCGGCGCCGACCAGATGGCCCGGGTGCTCCAGGGCATCATCCAGAAGCACAGCCTGATGTCGCAGCCGATGGTCGTCATCAACAAGGCGGGCGGCGCCGGCGCCGAGGGCTTCCTCGACGTCAAGGGCTCGGCCAGGAACCCGCACAAGATCATCATCACCCTCTCGAACCTGTTCACGACGCCGCTCGCCACCGGCGTGCCGTTCAAGTGGGAGGACATGACCCCCGTCGCGATGCTCGCCCTCGACGAGTTCATCCTGTGGGTCAACGCCAAGGCGCCCTACAAGACCGCGAAGGAGTACATCGACGCCGTCAAGGCCGGGCAGCCGAACCAGTTCAAGATGGGCGGCACGGGCTCGAAGCAGGAGGACCAGATCATCACCGCCGCGATCGAGCAGACGACCGGCGTCAAGATGACCTACGTCCCCTACAAGGGCGGCGGCGACGTGGCGGCGCAGCTCGTCGGCGGGCACGTCGATAGTTCCGTCAACAACCCGATCGAGGCGGTGGCGCAGTGGCGCGCCGGCGAGCTCAGGGCGCTCTGCGTGTTCGACGCGCAGCGCATCCCGCTCAAGGAGAAGGTGACGTCCGACATGGCGTGGGGCGACATCCCGACCTGCAAGGAGCAGGGCCTCGACATCGAGTACCTGATGCTGCGCGGCATCTTCATGAGCCCGGGCGCGACCCCCGACCAGGTCGCCTTCTACGTCGACCTGTTCAAGAAGGTGCGCGAGACGCCCGACTGGAAGGACTTCATGGAGAAGGGCGCCTTCAACACCACCTTCATGTCCGGCGACGAGTACCGGAACTGGGTCAAGAAGGCGGACGAGACCCATCGCACGCTCATGGAGAAGGCGGGCTTCCTGGCCCCGAAATCCTGACGTAAAGCGTCCGACCGGCGCTCCGGCCCGCCCGGAGCGCCGACCCACCTCGACCCTCGGAAGACATCGGAAAAATGGCGCAGCAAGCGGAGCGGAGCGAGCACACGGTCTCGCACCGGGCGATGGAGCTCCTGGTCTCCGGACTCTTCGTCGCGGTCTCGTGCCTCGTGATGTACGACAACTGGCGCATCGGGGCGCGCTGGGGCACGGACGGGCCGCAGGCCGGCTACTTCCCGTTCTACATCGGCGTCATCATGTTCATCGCCAGCGCCACGACCTTCGGCACGCATCTCATGGCGCGGCACGAAGGGTCGGAGAGCTTCGTCGGGCGCTCCGAGCTCGTGCGGGTCGTCCAGGTCCTCGTCCCGACGGTCGTCTACGTCCTCCTGATCGGCTACCTCGGCCTCTACGTGGCGTCGGCGATCTTCATCGCCTTCTTCATGGCCTGGCTCGGCAAGTACCCGCTCTGGAAGATCGTCCCCGTCGCGATCCTGATCCCGGTCGCGCTCTTCTTCATGTTCGAGGTGTGGTTCCTCGTGCCCCTGCCGAAGGGGCCGCTCGAGACCGCCCTCGGCTACTGATTTGAGGCCCTGAGGCTTAAAGCCCGCAAGACGGCCGACCTCGCGGAGAATCGTTTTGGAAGCCCTGACGTCCCTCATCCACGGCTTCGGCGTCCTCGCCGACCCGATGAACATCGTCTACATGTTCATCGGCATCTTCCTCGGCGTGCTGATCGGCGTGCTGCCCGGCCTCGGCGGCGCGAACGGCGTCGCGATCCTCCTGCCGCTGACCTTCTCGATGTCGCCGGTCTCGGCGATCATCATGCTGTCGTCGATCTACTGGGGGGCGCTGTTCGGCGGCGCCATCACCTCGATCCTGTTCAACATCCCCGGCGAGCCGTGGTCGGTCGCGACCACATTCGACGGCTATCCGCTCGCCCAAAAGGGCCGCGCCGGCGAGGCGCTCGCCACCGCCTTCACGGGCTCGTTCTTCGGGGCGTTCGTCGCGACGCTCCTCCTCACCTTCCTCGCGCCGCTCATCGCGCGCTTCGCCCTGCAGTTCGGGCCGGCCGAGTTCTTCTCGGTCTATCTCCTGACCTTCTGCAGCTTCGTCGGCATGGGCAAGGAATCGCCGTTCAAGGTGATCTCCGCCATGATGCTCGGCTTCGCGCTCGCCGCCGTCGGCCTCGACACGGTGACCGGGCAATTGCGCATGACTTTCGGCACGACGGAGCTTTTGCGCGGCTTCGACTTCCTCGTCGCCGTCATAGGGCTCTTCGGCGTCGGCGAGATTCTTTTGACCATGGAGGAAGGGCTCGCCTTCAAGGGCAAGACCGCGAAGATCAACTTCCGCGTCGTGCTCCAGACCTGGAAGGAGCTGCCGAAGTACTGGGTGACGGCGATGCGCGGCGCGATCGTCGGCTGCTGGATGGGCATCACGCCGGGCGGCGCGACGCCGGCCTCGTTCATGAGCTACGGCCTCGCCAAGCGCTTCTCCAGGAACGGGCCGAAGTTCGGCACCGGCGAGATCGAGGGGGTGCTCGCCCCCGAGACCGCGGCGCACGCCGCCGGCACGAGCGCGCTCCTGCCGATGCTGACCCTCGGCATCCCGGGCTCGCCGACCGCCGCCGTGCTCCTCGGCGGCCTGCTGATCTGGGGCCTCCAGCCGGGGCCCCTGCTCTTCGTCGAGCAGAGGGACTTCGTCTGGGGCCTCATCGCCTCGATCTACCTCGGCAACGTCGCCGGGCTCATCGTCGTGCTGACGACGGTGCCGCTGTTCGCCGCTATCCTGAGGGTGCCGTTCAGCATCATCGCGCCGATCATCCTCGTGATCTGCGCCGTCGGCGCCTACACGGTGCACAACGCGCTCCTCGACATCTCGGTGATGCTGGTCTTCGGCGTGCTCGGCTACCTGTTCAAGAAGCTCGGCTACCCGCTCGCCCCCCTCGTCCTCGCCCTCGTCCTCGGCGACATGGCCGAGAGCTCGTTCCGGCAGGCGATGCTCGTGTCGCAGGGCAGCGTCCGGATCTTCTGGTCGAACCCGCTCGTCGGGTCGATCGTGACGCTCGCCCTCGTGATGCTGTTCTGGCCGCTGATCTCGCGGGCGCTCGGGCGCCTGCGCACCAGGGGCCGGGCGCCCGTGCAGGCGGAATGATGTTCACTCAGATGACCGGGAGTCGACCGTGGAGGCCATGACGGCACCGCCGAAGCTGAGGATCGCGCCGATCGAGATGACGGTGAGCCTGCGCACGCTCGCCTACGACGCGATCAAGAAGGCGATCACCGAGATGGACATCTACGGCCATCCGCACGAGATCCGCCTCGACGAGCGCCAGCTCTCGCAGGACCTCGGGGTGAGCCGCACGCCGATCCGCGAGGCGCTGACCCTCCTCGAGCAGGAGGGCTTCGTGCGCTCGGTGCCGCGGCGCGGCATCTTCGTCGTGCGCAAGTCGAAGCGCGAGATCATCGACATGATCCTGGTCTGGGCGGCGCTGGAGAGCATGGCGGCAAGGCTCGCCGCCGGGCGCGCCGCGGACGCCGACATTGCGGGCCTGCGCCACGTCTTCGACGAGTTCCAGACCGAGAAGCCCGAGGAGCACCCGGACGAGTACTCGCAGGCGAACATCCGCTTCCACCAGACCATCATCCGCCTCGGCGGCTGCCGCCTGATCGAGGAGATGACGCAGAACCTGTTCATCCACATGCGCGCGATCCGCGCCGTCTCCATGCGCCAGCAGGACCGCGCGCGGCGCTCGATCGAGGACCACATGCGCATCATCGCGGCGCTGGAGGCCCGCGACGTCGAGGGCGCCGAGCGGCTCGTGCGCGACCATACGCTCGGCCTTGCGGCCCACGTGGAGAAATACGGGGTTTTCCTGGATTGAGGTGAGTTCTATATGGCTGAGAGAAGTCATAAACTCTGCTGATGAACTCGCAGCGCCCATTCGAGAAACTTGGCGTTTCCGATCTTCGGGAACTTGCAAAGAAGCAATGGTTCAATCAGTTCTCGCTACGAGACATTGAACGGGAGCTATCATTTCGCTCGACGCCGATCGCCACAAAATTACACATCGAGGTTCAAGACCGGCTTGCTGATCTGGCAAATGGTCATGCCACACAGCATTCACAGCAAAGGCCGTTTTCAGGATCGAGCACGAATTATGCGCAAGAACAATCCAGCAAAGGAAATCCGCAAACCGAAGCCAGCCGCTTACGGGCGGAGTTAGCGGCGGTTGAGCTGAAGGCTGCACGCTTGGAACGCGAGCTCTCGCAGGCCCGCAGCCGCATTGAAGCCTTGGAAGCCGAGGCTGACCGTCGTCCGGGAGGCAATCCGCTTTTCAGAAGAGTCGGGCTGGATGAGAGCTGCCCTGATTTTGTGGTGAAAGCCGTGCGAACAGCCTACCGCAAACAGCTTCATCCCGATGCAAGACCGAGCAATCAGAAAACCGAGGCGGAGCGACGGTTTAAAGATGCTGAAGTCGTTTTCGATGAAATTTATTGGCTGAGAGGGCTTTGAAGAGGTGGGCACCCTCAACCTGGAGCAGCGTCAGCGGACACGCTTGACGCTGCGGATGGCGCCGTCCGGAAGCTCGCCCTTCTCCTGCCGCTCCCTGGCGATCGGGCCGGCGAGGTAGTCGTCGTTCGGGCGGCCGTGGCCCTCGACCACGAAATAGGCGGTGCGCCCGTCCTCATAGGTTGCGGCGAACATCACGGAATTGGGGCGGACGCTGCGGCGGAAGGGAGACATCGGGACCTCTTCGGACCTCTTGGCTTCCTCCCAATATGGGTTCCGGCCAAGCCTGGCGCAACCTTCGCCGAAAGCGTCCCCGGGCGATCTCCGCTTCTATCTTGCCCGCCTGGGCTCGACCGCGCGGAAGGCGACGCCGATCTCGCGGCCCCGATGCCACATGATCTCGGCCTCGTAGGCCTTGCCGGTAGAGGGGATCTCGAGCCGGAAGCTGTCGGCCGGGATGTTCTGGGGCTTGATGAAGCTCAGGCGCGCGCCGGTCTTCGAGAGGTCCTTGACCGTGCACCAGCGCTCTTCCCCGGCCGCGGGCGGCGCGGCGATCCGCCCCGGCACGAAGGCGCGGTCGCGGGGCTCGATTCTCTTGTCGGAGGACATGGCCAACCTTCGCGTGTCGTGAAAGCCGCCATGGGCATAGCCGAAACTGGTTTCCGTCCGGTAACCGCCGCCTCAATGAAGCCGCCCGTGCGGAGCGCGGGTTTAAAAGCGCGCCCGGGGCCCCGTCGGGACCGGCGGGGCCT
>DASVVU010000208.1:0-5874 GCA_036386395.1 Beijerinckiaceae bacterium
GCCGACATCTTCGTCACCGCGACCGGCAACAAGGACGTCATCACCCTCGACCACATGCGCGCCATGAAGGACCGGGCGATCGTCTGCAACATCGGCCACTTCGACAACGAGATCCAGGTCGCGGGCCTGAAGAACCTCAAGTGGCAGAACATCAAGCCGCAGGTGGACGAGATCGAGTTCCCGGACGGGCACCGCATCATCCTGCTCTCGGAGGGGCGGCTCGTGAACCTCGGCAACGCCATGGGCCACCCGTCCTTCGTGATGTCGGCCTCGTTCACGAACCAGACGCTCGCCCAGATCGAGCTGTGGACGAATCCGGACAAGTACGAGCGCAAGGTCTACACCCTGCCGAAGCACCTCGACGAGAAGGTCGCCCGCCTCCACCTCGACAAGATCGGCGCGAAGCTCACGAAGCTGCGCCCCGACCAGGCCGCCTACATCGGCGTGTCCGAGCAGGGGCCGTTCAAGCCGGACCACTACCGGTATTGATCTTCTCGCGCGCAAGCGGTTGCGAAGGGCCCGGCTTTGCCGGGCCTTTTTCATTCGCGGGCCGACGGCGCGGCATTCGCGCCACACCCCGGCCACATCGCAAATCCCATCCCCCTTAAGCCGGCCTTAACCCCCTTCCTGCCGGAGTCGGGGGCGGTCTAGAGTGGCGGTGATTCTAGGGTCCCGCCGCTCTCGGGAGTGGCGCGGGGGCAGTTCACGCGTACATCGAGACCGATCCATCGCGGGGCCGCGGCCTCGCGCCCGGTGGGATTCGCGCCAAGGCGCGACAGGCTCGTGGAGGGGGTGGACCAAGTCCATGGCGGACGGCGCGATGCGGCACGGGACGATTGCGCGCGGGCTCCCCCGCGCGCTCCCGCTGCTGGCGTCCGTGGCGCCGGCAGCGCTCGGGATCGGGGCCGCCGAGGCGTCCCTCCTCGACAAGGGCGCGGCGCTCCTGACCTTCGCCCACGCTCAGAACGCCGTCGGCCTCTCCCTCCTCCTCGGCCTCACCATCTTCGCCACGACGACGGCGCTGCTGCACCTGCACGAGCGCACCCGCTGGGCGCGCCGCGAGCGCGCGCTCAACGGCGAGATCGCATCCTTGCGCGGCGCCCACGACCGGGCCGAGCTGCTGATCGGCTCCGAGCGCCAGCTCGTGGTGAGCTGGAGCGGGCGCGACGGCGAGCCCGCCTTCGAGGGCGACCCGACCGTCGTCGGCGAGGCCGCGAACGCGCGCCGGGCGCTGGCCTTCGGCTCCTGGCTCTCCGCCGCCGACGCCTCCGCCCTGGAGAAGGCGATCGAGCGCCTGCGCGAGCGCGGCGAGGGGTTCCAGCTCACCCTCAGGACGCTCCGCCAGCGCTACGTCGAGGCGGAGGTGCGCACCGTCTCAGGCCGCGCGCTGCTGCGCCTGCGCGACGTCACCGGCGACCGGCTCGAGGTCATGCGGCTCATGCGCGAGCTGGCCCGCAGCGAGGACGAGCTCAAGGGCTTGCGCGGCCTCCTCGACGCGGTCCCGCAGCCGGCTTGGCTGCGCGGCCCCGACGGCCGCCTCGCCTGGGGCAACCGCGCCTACCTCGCGGCGGTCGAGGCCAAGGACCTCGCCGACGCTCAAGGCCGCGCCCTCGAGCTCCTCGACCGCGCCGACCGGGACGAGGCCGCGAAGAAGCGCGCCGCGGGCGGCGTCTTCTCGGCCCGGGTCGCTGCGGTGATGGCGGGTGCGCGGCGCATGCTCGACGTGACCGAGAGCCAGACCCCGGGAGGCAGCGCCGGCATCGCGGTCGACGTGTCGGAGCTCGAGCGCATCCGCGCCGACCTCGGGCGCCAGATGGACGCGCACGCCCGCACCCTCGACCAGCTCCCGACCGCGGTCGCGATCTTCGACGGCAAGCAGCACCTCGCCTTCCACAACGCCGCCTACCGCCAGCTCTGGGGCCTCGACCAGGCCTTCCTCGACAGCGCGCCCTTGGACGGCGAGATCCTCGACCGCCTGCGCGCCGCCCGGAAGCTTCCGGAGCAGGCGGATTTCCGGAGCTGGAAGGGCGCGCAGCTTTCCGCCTACCGGGCGGTCGAGCCGCAGGAGAGCTGGTGGCACCTGCCCGACCGGCGGACCCTGCGCGTCATCGCGAACCCCAACCCGCAGGGCGGGCTCACCTACCTCTTCGACGACGTGACCGAGCGCGTCCACCTGGAGCGGCTCTACAACTCGGTCGTCCGGGTCCAAGGCGAGACCCTCGACGCCTTGAACGAAGGCGTCGCGGTGTTCGGCACCGACGCCCGCCTCAAGCTCTCGAACCGCGCCTTCGCGGACGTGTGGCGGCTTGCCCCGGAGACCCTCGCGGACCAACCCCACGTCGACGCCTTCGTCCGCGCCGCGCGCGAGCTTGCCCCTGAAAATCAGGCCTGGGCCGACATTCGCGGCGCGGTCGCGGGCCTGCCCGAGACCCGCACCGGAATGGCCTGCCGGATCGAGCGCCGCGACGGCACGGTGGTCGACTGCAACGCCCAGCCTTTGCCCGACGGCGCGACGCTCCTCACCTTCGTCGACGTGACCGCGAGCGTGAACGTCGAGCGGGCGCTGACAGACCGCAACGAGGCGCTCGAAGCCGCCTCGCGCCTGCGCGACGACTTCGTCCACCACGTCTCCTACGAGCTGCGCTCGCCGCTCACCACGATCATCGGCTTCACCCAGCTCCTCGGCGACGAGACGGTCGGCGCTCTCAACCCGCGCCAGCGCGAGTACGCCGGCCACATCATGCGCTCCTCCGCGGCGCTCCTCGCCATCATCAACGACATCCTCGACCTCGCCTCGATCGACACCGGCTCCCTCGCGCTCGCCCGGGAGGAGGTCGACATCCGCTCGACCATCGCGGAGGCGGCGCGGGGGATCGAGGACCGGCTCGCCGAGTCGTCGGTCAGGCTCAAAGTCGACGCGCCCGCCGACATCGGCGGCTTCACGGCGGACGGCAAGCGCATCCGCCAGATCCTGTTCAACCTCCTCTCGAACGCCGTCGGCTTCTCGGAGGCCGGGCAGACCGTGAAGGTCACGGCCCGCAAGGAGAGCGGCGAGGTGATCCTTTCGGTCCACGACGACGGCCGCGGCATTCCGCCCGAGGTGCGCGAGAAGGTGTTCGAGCGCTTCGAGACGCACACCATCGGGACCCGCCACCGCGGCGTCGGCCTCGGGCTGTCGATCGTGCGTTCCTTCGTCGAGCTGCACGGCGGACGCATCGTCCTCGACTCGCGGCCCGGTTCCGGGACGACGGTGACCTGCGTCTTCCCGGCGGACGGCGCGCCGCAGCGCCTCG
The DNA here is from genome assembly GCA_036386395.1 of Beijerinckiaceae bacterium. Lineage (GTDB taxonomy): Bacteria > Pseudomonadota > Alphaproteobacteria > Rhizobiales > Beijerinckiaceae > JAJKJG01. Next base: position 3,294 of record DASVVU010000208.1, read on the forward strand.
CGGCCGAGTGACGGTTCCAGAACCCGCATGGCCGAGATAGCACGCCAGTCGCGCGCGCCGGGCGCCGCCGCCCCGTCCGGCTGGGACGTGCCCTTAGCCGACGAGCCCGCGACGCTGCGCTTCGGCCGCCTCCTCGCCGAGGAGCTTCTCCCCGGCGACGTGGTGGCGCTCGCCGGCGGCCTCGGCGCCGGCAAGACGACGCTCGCGCGGGCGATCGTGCGGGCGCTCGCCGGCGACGAGGGCCTGGAGGTCCCGAGCCCGACCTTCACCCTGATGCAGGCCTACGACACCCCGCGCGGGCCCGTGGTCCACGCCGACCTCTATCGGGTGGGCGACCCGCAGGAGCTCGCCGAGCTCGGCTTCGAGGAGGCGGCCGAGACCGGCATCCTCCTGGTCGAGTGGCCGGAGCGGGCCGGAAGCGCCCTCAAGGAAGACCGGCTGGAGATCGCCATCGATCTTGCGCCCGACGGCGCCCGCACGGCGCGGCTCAGCGGCACCGGCTCCGTCGCGGCGCGTCTTGCCCGCATCAAGGCGATCCGCGCCGTCATGGAGGCGAGCGGCTGGGCCGACGCCAGGCGCGTGCCGATCCAGGGCGACGCCTCGACCCGGGCCTACGAACGGCTCGTCAAGTCCACGGGCGAGACCGCGGTCCTGATGATCGCGCCGAAGCGCCCTGACGGCCCGGCGGTGCGGCGGGGCAAGCCCTACAGCGCCATCGCCAAGCTCGCCGAATCCGTCCACGCGTTCGTGGCCGTCGACCGGGGCCTGAGGGCGCTCGGTTTCAGCGCCCCTAAGATTTTCGGGGAGGACCTCGATACCGGGCTCCTGATGCTGGAGGACTTGGGTAGCGAGCCCTTGATCGACGCCGACGGGCCGGTCCCGGAGCGCTACGAGGAGGCGACGCGGCTCCTTGCGCGCCTGCACGCCGTCGAGGTCCCGACGACGTTGCCGCTCACGGAAGGTCGCGAGTACACCCTGCCGCCGTACGACCTCGAAGCTTTCCTGATCGAGGTCGAGCTTCTGCTCGACTGGTACGCGCCCCATATCCCGCGCACCCTCCTGCCGGGCTCGGCCCGGGCCGAGTTCGTGCGCATCTGGACCGAGCTCCTGGACGACCTCCTCGCCGGCTCCAGGACCTGGACCCTGCGCGACTACCACTCGCCGAACCTCCTCTGGCTCCCCGAGCGCGAGGGCATTGCCCGGGTCGGCCTCCTCGACTTCCAGGACGCGGTGCTCGGGCCGCCTGCCTACGACGTCGCCTCGCTCCTCCAGGACGCCCGCGTGACCGTGCCGGCGGAGCTTGAGCTGCGGCTCCTCGGCACCTACGCCCGCGAGCGCCGCGAGGCCGACGCCGCCTTCGACACCGCGGGCTTCGCCGCGGCCTACGCCGTCATGGCGGCGCAGCGCGCCACGAAGGTGCTCGGCATCTTCGCCCGCCTCGACCGGCGCGACGGCAAGCCCCAGTACCTTCGGCACGTCCCGCGCGCCGAAGCGTACTTGTCCCGCAACCTCGCCCACCCGGCCTTGTCGCGACTCGCGGGATGGTATCAGACGTATCTGCCGAAGCTCTTCGAGCGCGGCTGATTCGGACCCAACCCCGCATGATCACGACCGCCATGGTGCTGGCCGCCGGGCTCGGCCAGCGCATGCGCCCGATCACCGACACGATTCCGAAGCCGCTCGTGCGGGTCGGCGGGCGGGCGATGCTCGACCATGCCCTCGACCGGCTCGATGCCGCGGGCGTCGAGACGGCCGTCGTCAACGTCCACCACCTGGCCGAGCAGATCGAGAAGCATCTCGCCGGCCGCGAGCGTCCGCGCATCGTTATCTCGGACGAGCGCGCCGCGCTTCTGGAGACCGGCGGCGGCATCGCCAAAGCTTTGCCGCTGCTCGGGACCGGCGCTTTTCTTGTGGTCAACTCGGATTCCCTGTGGATCGAGGGTCCGCAATCCAACGTCGCCCGCCTGATCGCCTGTTGGAACCCGGGCGCGATGGATATCCTGCTTCTCCTCGCCTCCGCGGCGACGAGCCTCGGCTACGATGGCCGCGGCGACTTCGCCATGGACGCCGCGGGCCTCCTCCGGCGCCGCGGTGAGCGGGAAGTCGTGCCCTTCGTCTACGCCGGTGTCGCGGTCATGAAGCCCGAGCTTTTCGCCGACGCGCCAGCGGGCGCCTTCTCGCTCAACCGCCTGTTCGACCGGGCGATCGAGGCCGGGCGCCTGCACGGGCTCCGCCTCGACGGGGAGTGGCTCCACGTCGGCACGCCGGAGTCGATCAAGGCCGCCGACGCGCGCATCGCCGTCAGCGCGCGCTGACCCCGTGGGCGTCTTCACCATCCCGCCGGGAATCCCGTTCCTGCCGGCGCTCGCGGACGCGCTCATGGACGGGAGCCTTCTCGGACAACCCCTCGACGGCACTGAGGAGGCCATCGTCTATCTCCCGACCCGCCGGGCGGCCCGCGCCTTCTCGGGACTTCTCGCAGAGCGCGGCGGCGGGCGCGCCCGGCTCCTGCCGCGCATCGTCCCTCTCGGCGACGCCGACGAGGCGGAGTTCGAGCTCGCCGCCGGCTCCGTCGAGCCCG
>DASVVU010000209.1:0-2082 GCA_036386395.1 Beijerinckiaceae bacterium
TCGCCTACGCCAAGGACCGCCTCCAGGGCCGCGCGCTCGCCGGGCCGAAGGCGCCCGAGAAACCCGCCGACCCGATCATCGTCCACGCGGACGTGCGCCGGAGCCTCCTGACCATCAAGGCCTTCAACGAGGCCGCGCGGGCGCTCGCGCTTTCGGCGGCGCTCTCGTCCGACATCGCCCACCGCTCGCCCGACGACAAGGCGCGCCAGGCCGCCGACGACTACCTCGGCCTGATGACCCCGGTCATCAAGGGCGTCCTCACCGACAAGGGCTTCGAGAACGCCGTTTCGGCCCAGCAGGTGTTCGGCGGCCATGGCTACATCGAGGAGTGGGGGATGTCGCAGTTCGTCCGCGACGCCCGCATCACCCAGATCTACGAGGGCGCGAACGGCATCCAGGCCATGGACCTCGTCGGGCGCAAGCTCGGCAAGGACAATGGGCGCGCCGTCATGGCGTTCTTCAGCGAGGTCGGCGCCTTCTGCAAGGACAACGCCGCCGACGAGGCCCTGAAGCCCTACGTGACGCCGCTGCAGCAGGCGCTAGGCCACCTCCAGCAGGCCACCATGTGGTTCATGCAGAACGCCATGGCGAAGCCCGACAACGCCGGCGCCGGCGCCACCGACTACATGCACCTCTTCGGCCTCGTCGCCTTGGGCTATATGTGGGCGAGGATCGCCAAGGCGGCGCAGGCGAGGAAGGCTGAAGGCAACGGCGTCGCTGAGCGGATGGACGCGAAGCTCGCGACCGGCCGCTTCTTCATGGAGCGCATGCTGCCCGAGACGGGCGCGCGCCTCGCGCGCATCTCGGCGGGGGCGGACGCCGTGATGGTGCTGCCGGCCGAGATGTTTTAGGATAAAGGCCATGGCCGATCCCGAGAACGTGACCCTCGAAGTGCTCAAGGAAATTCGCGCCGACATGCGCGAAATGCGCGATGACATGCGTCGCATCGAGTCGAAGGTCGATGACGTCGAGATCAAGCTGGACGGCCTGACCCATGCCGTGATCGCCGGCTTCGGCTCCATCGTGCACGAGCTCGACGAGATCAAGACTCGCGTGTCGCGCCTCGAGACCGAGCGCACCTGATCGTCATCCTCGGGCGACGCGTAGCGGCGACCCGAGGACCTCGCAGAACAGAGAGCGCCTGATCGTCCTAAGATCCTCGGCTCTGCGCTCTTCGCGCTCCGGCCGAGGATGACATTGAGAATGCAGGGGAGACCCCGATGCCCGAGGCCTACATCTACGACCACGTCCGCACCCCGCGGGGCCGCGGCAAGCCCGACGGCGCGCTGCACGAGGTGACGGCGCTGCGCCTCGCCGAGACGGCGCTCCGGGCGCTGCGCGAGCGCAACGACCTCGACACGAAGATGATCGACGACGTGGTGCTCGGCTGCGTCGATCCGATCGGCGAGGCCGGCGGCGACATCGCCCGCGCGGCGGCCCTCGTCGCCGACTACGGCGACCACGTGCCGGGCGTGCAGATCAACCGCTTCTGCGCCTCCGGCCTCGACGCCGTGAACTTCGCGGCCGCCCAGGTGATGGCCGGCCAGCACGACATGACGGTCGGCGGCGGCGTCGAGTCCATGAGCCGGGTCGGCATGGGCGCCTCGGGCGGCGCTTGGCCGGTCGACCCGCACATCGCGATCAAGTCGTACTTCATGCCGCAGGGCGTCTCGGCCGATCTCATCGCGACGAAGTACGGCTTCTCCCGCGACGACGTCGACGCCTACGCGGTCTCGTCGCAGCGCCGCAGCGGCCGCTCCTGGGACGAGGGCCGCTTCGCCAAGTCGGTCGTGCCGGTCAGGGACGTGAACGGCATCACGCTCCTCGCCAAGGACGAGCACATGCGGCCCTCGACCGACATGCAGTCGCTTGGGCAGCTCAAGCCGTCGTTCGTGCAGATGGGCGAGATGGGCGGCTTCGACGCCGTCGCGATCGACGCCCACCCCGAGGTCGAGTTCGTCAACCACGTCCACCACGCCGGCAACTCCTCGGGCATCGTCGACGGCGCCTCGCTCGTGGCGATCGGCACCGAGCAGGCGGGGGATGAGCTCGGGCTGCGGCCGCGGGCGCGGATCATCTCCG
>DASVVU010000210.1:0-5922 GCA_036386395.1 Beijerinckiaceae bacterium
GCGAGCTCCGGGAAGACGTGCCGCCCGTCCGGCCCGAGCGGCAGCGGCCTGACCCAACGCACGGCTGCGAGCGGCAGCGCCCCATAGAGATGCGGGAAGAGCGCGCCGCCGCGCGAGACCTCGTAGCGTAAGGCCTCCTCCAGCGCCGCCGCGTCGACCGCGACCAGAAGCAGGCCGGCCTGCCCGGCAAAATGCTTCGCGGCCGTCTCCACGGCCTGCCCGGCGGTCGAGAAGTGGATGAACCCGTCGGCGAGGTCGACCGGCGCGCCCATGAAGACGCCGGCCCGCTCGGCCTCGCGCCAGAGCCTTTCGGGACAGATTTTATAGATCAGCGGCATGGGAAGGGGTGACGCGCGGGCCGCGGAGGGTTAGACGCAAGGGACGCGAAGGACAATGGCGGCCGGGGGGCTGTGAAGAATTCTTGCGAACCCCATTGCTTTTGCCTTCAAACCTTATATCCCTATCTGTAGGCTGAAGTTCCCACAACCTCCTGTGTCTCCGGGGCTGCGCCAATGCTCACACACGACCGCATCTGGGCCGCGATCGACAAGCTGGCCGAACGCTACGGCATGTCCGCCTCAGGGCTCGCCCGCAAGGCGGGCCTCGATCCCACGAGCTTCAACCGCTCGAAGCGGACGAGCCCGGAGGGGCGCGACCGATGGCCCTCGACCGAGTCGGTCGCCAAGGTCCTGAAGGCGACGGGGGCGAGCCTCGACGAGCTCCTACGCCTGATCGAGCCGGGCCTCGAGCGGCCGAAGGCCATGATCCCGCTCGTCGGCCTGACCCAGGCCGGCGCCGGGCGCCTGTTCACCGAGGAGGGCATGCCGGCCGGCGGGCCGGGCTGGGAGGAGGTCGAGTTCCCCGACCTCGCGAACGAGAAGGTGTTCGCCCTCGAGGTGCAGGGCGATTCGATGGAGCCGCTCTATCGCGACGGCGACGTGCTGATCGTCTCGCCGACGGCAAGCGTGCGCAAGGGCGACCGCATCGTTGTACGAACGACCGCCGGCGAGGTCACGGCGAAGGAGCTCAAGCGCAAGACCGGGAAGAGCATCGAATTGCGCTCCCTCAACCCCGAGCACCCCGACCGCGTAATCCCGACGAACGAGATCGCCTGGACGGCCCGGGTGATGTGGGCGCGGCAGTAGCCGCCCCTACTCGGCCGCGGGACGCTCGCGGGCGTCCAGGAAGGCCTGGTGCTCGCGCAGAAGCTCGCCCGCGAGCGCGCGGGCAATGAGGGCGCGGGTCTCGGGCACGCCGTAGAGGGCGACGAAGGAGCCGAAGCGCGGCCCTCGCTCCTCGCCCAAAAGAGTCCGGTAGATCGTCGCGAACCAGGCCTGGGCGACGCCGGGGCGCCCGTCCGGACTCTTCGCCTTGCCTGAGGCATCCGGGAAGTGCCTGCGGCCGACCTCGTACACTGCGGCCTGCAAGGACTCGGCATCGGTCGAGCCTTCGTGGGCCGCGAGCGCCTCGGACAGTTCGGCGAGCGCCGCCCGCTCGGCCTCGTCCGGCAGCCGAAAAGCCTTCGCGGGCCGCACGAAGTCGCGGTAGTAGCGCACGGCGTGGCGCACGAGCCGGTCGAGGCGGGGATGGGTCTGCGGCGAGGCGGACGGCGCGTAGCGGCGGATGAAGCCCCACAGAACGCCTGGGTCCTCGGTGTTCGCGACCGCGACGAGGTTGAGGAGCATCGAGAAGGAGATCGTCGTGCCGGGCTTGCCCGGCGTGCCCGTCGCGACGAGCTCCGGCTCCGGCGGGTAGCCGGCGTGGATGTGCCAGACCGGGTTTCCGAGCTTCGTCTTCGGGTCCTGGCCGGGGAACTTCTCAAGGAACGTCAGGTAGTCGTCGACGTGGCGGGGGATGACGTCGAAGAACAGGCGCTTCGCCTCCCGCGGGCGGTTGTACATGAACAGCGCGAGGCTCTCGGGCGTGCCGTAGGCGAGCCAGTCGTCGATGGTGAGGCCGTTGCCCTTGGACTTCGAGATCTTCTGGCCCTTCTCGTCCAGGAAGAGCTCGTAGTTGAAGCCCTCGGGCGGCTTGCCGCCGATGGCACGGGCGATCTCGCCGGAGAGCTTGACGGAATCGATCAGGTCCTTGCCGGCCATCTCGTAGTCGACGCCGAGCGCGACCCAGCGCATGGCCCAGTCGGGCTTCCACTGCAGCTTCGCGTGCCCGCCCGTGACCGGCGTTTCGAAGCGCTCGCCCGTTCCGGGATCGCGCCACACGATCGTGCCCGCGTCGCGCCGCACCTCGTCGATCGGCACCTGCATGACGGCACCGGTCTTGGGGTGCAGAGGCAGGAACGGCGAGTAGGTCTGCTGGCGCTCCTCGCGGAGCGACGGCAGCATGATCGCCATCACGGCGTCGTAGCGCTCGAGCACCGTGAGGAGCGTCTTGTCGAAGCGGCCCGAGCGGTAGCACTCGGTCGCGGACAGGAACTCGTAGTCGAAGCCGAAGGCGTCGAGGAAGGCGCGAAGGCGCGCGTTGTTGTGCTCGCCGAACGACGGGTGTGTGCCGAAGGGGTCGGGCACGGCCGTTAAGGGCTTGTCGAGATGGCGGGCGAGGAGCTCGCGGTTCGGGACGTTGTCCGGGACCTTGCGCAGGCCGTCCATGTCGTCCGAGAAGGCGACGAGGCGGGTCGGCACGCGGTCGCCGGTCAGCACCCGGAAGGCGTGACGCACCATCGAGGTGCGGGCGACCTCGCCGAAGGTGCCGATGTGCGGCAGGCCCGACGGCCCGTAGCCGGTCTCGAACAGCGCCTCGCCCTTGCCCGTGCGCTCGATGCGCGCCACGAGCTTGCGCGCTTCCTCGAACGGCCAGGCGGCCGAGGTCTGCGCAACTTCGGCGAGGACGGGATCGATGGCGAGCGCGGCCATGGTCAGAACGGGCTCACCGGGAAGAAGCGCAGGTACAGCTCGGCGTACTTGCCCTCGTCCCACAAGCGCTGGAGGGCGTGGTCGAGGGCGCGGCGCAGAAGCTCGTCGTCCTTGCGCACGACGAAGCCGATGCCCTCGCCGAAGAAGCGGCTCTCGAGGTAGGGGCCGCCGATGAAGCCGCAGCAGCCGGCGGCGTCGGTGCCGCCGATCCAGAGCGACAGGCCGAGCCCGTCGCCGAAGACGTAGTCTGCCTCGCCGCGCCTGAGCGCCGCTTCCGCGGCGACGAGGCTGTCGAAGCCGCGCACGGTCGCGCGGGAGAAGAACGCCTTCACATAGGCCTCGTGCGCCGTCCCCTGCACGACGGCGACGGAGCGGCCTTCGAGGGCGCGTGGGGCGGGCTCCGGCTGGCCCTTGTCGGCGCGCACCGCGAAGCGGGCCGGGAAACGGAAGTAGGGCAGCGTCGCCGAGAAGCGCCGGCGTAGTTCGGGGGTGATCGGCATCGCGGCCGCGATCACGTCGCCGCGAGCCTCGGAAAGGGCATCGGCCAAGGTGTCGAAGCGCCTCACCTGGATCGTGCAGGTGATGGCGAGCCGCTCGCAGGCGGCCCGCGCGAGCTCGACCGAGAACCCGGTCGGCGCGCCGTCCGGGCCGACGAAATGGAGCGGCGGGAAATCGTCGTCGGTGAGGAAGCGGACCGTGCGCAGGCCCGAGAGGTCCGGCCGCTCCTGGCGGGCACGCGGGTCCCAGAAGTTCGGGATCGCGACGCCCTGCGCGAGCGTCGGCGTCGCGAAAGCCGCTGCAAGAAGTCCGAGCGCAAGGCCGAGAAGGCCCGCGTGCAGGCCGCCACGATTCATTGGGCTCCCGCGCCTCTTCCCAAGCTCGGCCATTGTCTCCTATCCTGGATCGGCCTCTCTCCGGAGCCCTATCCGTCCTTGACAATCCAGGGTCAAGCCATCGCCGCCGTTGCGGTCGACCACACGGTCCTGCCGGTCGAGATCGCTTTCCTGGAATGGCACGGCGTCAATCCCGGCGTGCTGCAAAAGGCCGCCGCCATCGCGTGGCGCACCGGCTCGTTTGCCGACGAGATCCTGATCCGGCTGAACCTCGTCTCGGAAGCGGCCTATTACCGCGCGCTCGCGTCGCACCTCGGCCTGCCTTATCTCGACAAGGTCGAGGCCGGCGCCAAGGCGCAGTTCCCATACAGCATCCTCCTCGGCCTCGCGCCACTCGCCGCCTTCCCGGCCGAGCCGCGTTTCGTGCTCGCGCCTGCGGGCCGGCGGCTCGCGTGGCTGCTCGCGCATCGGCGGCCGTTCGAGCCGGGGTTCGCCGTCACGAGGCCGTCGGCCCTGCGCGAAGCGGTCTTTCGGGTCCATGCCGACGCGATCGCGGCAGAGGCCGCGAACGGACTCGCGGACGCGGAACCGCACCGATCCTACCGCGACCGCTCCACGGTTGCGCAGAAAGCGTTCGTGGCAGGCACCGCCCTGGCCTTCCCCGCCGGCGTGCTGGCGGCACCGAATCTTGCCGTCTTGGCCGCCTTCGTCCTCTCCGCTCTCGTCTTCCTGAGCGTGGTCGCGGTGCGCCTCGCGGCACTCCATGAGCATGTCCCGATAAAGCCCGCGCGGAGGATTCCGCGTCAGCGGGAGGATATGCTCCCGGTCTACACCGTCATCGTGGCGTTGCGCCGCGAGCGGCGCGTGCTCGCCCGCCTCGTCGCGGCGCTTGAGGCGCTCGACTATCCAAAGCCGAAGCTCGACATCAAGCTCGTGATCGAAGCGGACGACGCCGAGATGGCGGACGCCTTCGCCCATATAGCGCTGCCCGGCCATTTCGAGGTCATCGTCGCGCCGCCGGGCGAGCCGCGGACCAAGCCGCGCGCCCTCAACGTGGCGCTGCCGCTTGCGCAGGGCGAGCTCGTGACCGTCTACGACGCGGAGGACGTGCCGGATCCCGACCAGCTACGTCTTGCGGCTGCCACCTTCGCCCGGGCGGCCCCGGACGTCGCCTGCCTGCAGGCGCGCCTCGTGATCGACAACACGGAGGACAACTGGCTGACGCGCCTGTTCACCATCGAGTACGCCACCCTTTTCGACGTCATCAATCCCGGCCTTGCCCTGAACGACCTGCCGATCCCCCTCGGCGGCACCTCGAATCACTTCCGCGCGGACGTGCTGCGTGACCTGCACGGCTGGGACGCCTGGAACGTCACCGAGGACGCCGATCTCGGCATGCGCCTCGCGCTCGCCGGCTGGCGCGTCCTCGACCTGCCTTCGTCCACCCTCGAGGAGGCGCCGGGCAACCTCGGTGCGTGGCTAAGGCAGCGCTCCCGCTGGATGAAGGGCTTCATGCAGGTGGTCGTCACCCACTCGCGCCATCCGCTCGAAGCCTTGCGTGCGCTCGGGCCCGCGCGCTTCTTCGCCGCCGTTACGCTGACGCTCGGAACGGTCGCGGCGGCGCTCGGCTATCCGCTGTTCACGGTCCTGGCGCTCCGCGGCTTCTACCAGGGCGGCTGGCTCGACCCGGTCACGATGCTGGAGGTGTGTCAGTCGACACTCGGGCTCATCCTGTTCGGCACCGGGCTCTTCGCCATGACGGCGCCGGCGGTCATCGCCATCGAACGGCGCGGCTGGCGGCGGCTTTACCCGTTCGTCCCGCTTCTCCTCGTGTATTACGCCCTGGTCAGCGTCGCGGCCTGGCGCGCCCTGTGGGAGCTGACGCGGACGCCGTTCCTCTGGCACAAGACCGAGCACGGCTTGGCGCGGACCTCCCGCATTGCCCGTAGCCGGCGTATAGGAACAGCTCGCCGATTCGGTGCGCGGTGGCCGTTGAGAGCATCTACAGATTTAAATTGCACGTTTACATCCGAAGAACCGGCGGTTTCCGATCTGCACAAAGCACCGCGATGAGTTGAAACGATACGCTCTATCGGCTCCAATGCGAAGGCTGAGCTTTGGACTTGTGGACCACATCCGGTAGTTTGTTGCCCGCCTCGGCGGCTCGCGGCACGATGGATGTATTCAGACCATTGATTGCGCGGTCCCGCAAACGACGC
>DASVVU010000211.1:0-25971 GCA_036386395.1 Beijerinckiaceae bacterium
CGCCCCCCCCCCTGGGGGGGTGGGCGGACTCGGCCGACGGCCGAGCGGGGTGGGGGTCGCGGGCGTAGAGCCCGGTGATGAAGTAGAGTTCTGTACGGACCGAGGCGGCTCAACGACCACCATTCCGCCTGACCCTGCGACCCCCACCCCTACCCCTCCCCGCAAGGGGGAGGGGAGGCGTGCCCTCACACCACGCGCTTGACGCGGGCCGGAGCGGCCGACCCGCCGTGCCCGGCGGCCTCGTAGGTCGCGGCGCCCCGGTCCGGGCCGGCGCGGCGGCGGCTGCGGAACGGCTCCAGCCGCGCCTCGCAGGCGAAGAGTTGGGCGACGAACGCCGCAAGCGGGCGCGGCGCCGGGCTCGCCCGGTCCCGGGACGTGCCGGCCGGGACGAGCGCCCGCGACGGCGGCGGGCTCGTCGCTGGCGTGTCATCGTGCATCGGCAGGGGGTCCCATGGGATTGCTTGCGGCCATCCGGGCAATTTTCCGGCCAGCCCGCACCGAAGATTTACAGGGCCTTAAGGCGGCGCGGTGCATCATTCCGGGACAACGCTCGACGGCCTCGAAGGTCGCCGGCTTCGGCGCGCCCGGCGCGCCACGCACCGGAGGGGGCCGAATGCCGAGGTCAGGCGCAGCGCGCGAGGGATTCAAGGGAGCAGGCTCCGGCTCAGGCCCGCTCGACCCGCGCAAGGTGCTGACCTCGATCGGCGAGGCCGTCTACGACTGGGACCTTTCGAGCGACCGCATCATCTGGGGCGCGAACGCCGCCGAGGTGCTGGGCGTCGCCGAGCGCTCGCGCCTCGCCTCGGGCGCCGCCTTTGCCCTCATGGTCGACCCCGGCAGCCACGAGACCCGCCACGAGGCGATCCTGCGCTCGGACACCCGAGACGAGGGCGCCGGCGTCCCGTACCGGGCCCGCTACGGCCTCAAGGTCCGCGGCCGCGCGCCCGTCGCCGTCGAGGACACGGGCCGCTGGTACGCCGGCCCCGACGGGCGCCCGGCCCGCGCCCACGGCGTGGTGCGGGTCCGCGCCGGAGCGGACGAGGCCGAGGGCCTCGGCTCCCGCGACCGGGCGGAGTTCCTCGAGCGCCTGAAGGCCGATGCCCTGGAGGCCGGGCGCGCCCGGCGCCCGCTCACCGTGCTGGTGCTGGCAGTCGACGCGCCCGGGCGTCCCGCCGACGAGATCGGCTTCGAGGCCGCCGAGGCCGTCCTCGACGAGGTCTCGGCGCGCATCCGCGGCGTCATGCGCCGCCGGGATTCCTTGGTCCGCTACGCCGGCAACCGCTTCGCCCTGGCGCTGCGCTCCTGCCCGCCCGACCAGGCCGAGGCGGCGGCCGCGCGCCTGCTCCAGGCGATCGAGGCGCCGCCGCTCGCGGTCGCGCTGCGCATCGGCGGCGCGACCGCCCCCGACCACGCCATGGACGCGCCGACGCTGCTGCGCCGGGCCGAGGAGGCGCTCGGCGTGGCGATGCGCGGCATGGGGGGACCTGCCGGCAACGGGCTCGGCCGCCCCTTCGTGATGTTCGATCCCGCGACGGCGCGCCGCGAGGCCGGGCGGCGCGACGCCTTTGCTCCGGTCTTCGACGTCGTCGAGGCGCTGAACGCCCGACGCATCGTGCTCGCGCTCCAGCCCGTGGTTGAGGCGAAGGGCCGCGCGGTCGCGTTCCGCGAGGCGCTCCTGCGCGTGCGTACGGACGACGGCGCGATCGTCAACGCCGGCGCCGTCCTGCCGGCGATCGAGCGGGCGGGGTTCGTGCCCATGGTCGACGCGCGCATGCTCGAACTCGTGACGGACCACCTCGCGGCGCATCCGGACGAGCGCGTCGCCATGAACGTCTCGCCCGTGACCCTCGAGAGCCCGGAGTGGCTGTCCACCTTCGCGGCCCATCTCGGCGCCCGCCCCGGCGTCGCGCCGCGCCTCATCGTCGAGATCACCGAGACGGCGGCGGTGCGCGACCCCGACGCCACGAAGGCGCGGCTCAACGCCATGAAGGCGCTGGGCTGCGCGGTCGCGATCGACGACTTCGGCGCCGGCCACACCTCGTTCCGGCACCTGCGCGGCTTCCCGGTCGACCTCCTCAAGATCGACGGCGCCTTCGTGCAGAATCTCACGCGCTCGCCGGACGACCGCTTCTTCGTCCGCACCCTCGTGGACCTTGCCCACCACCTCGGCATCGCGACCGTCGCCGAATGGGTCGAGGACGAGGACGCGGCCCGCCTCCTCGCCGAGTGGGGCGTCGACTTCCTCCAGGGCTGGCACTGCGGCAAGCCGGTCGTCGCGGACGACGCCGGGACGGCGGCCGCGCGGGACGCGGCTTAATCCGTCAGCGGCCTCGCCTCCTCGGGCAGCATGATCGGGATGCCGTCGCGGATCGGGTAGGCGAGCTTCGCCTGGCGGCTGACGAGCTCCTGCTTCTCGGCGTCGTAGTCGAGCCGGCCCTTGGTCAGGGGGCAGACCAGGATCTCCAGGAGCTTCGGGTCGATGCGGGTTGCCTCGACCGGAGCGCCTTCGGGGGTGTCTTGCGCCATGTGCTCTCCTCCGTCCGCCGCGACTGTACCACGTGCCGCTCTACTGCAAGGTCGGCTCCGAGCTGCCCGGACCCTGCGCACGGGCGATCTCGATCTCAGTGATGGCGACGAGCACCTCGGCGCGGGCCTTGAGGTCGGGCGCCTCGAGGAGCGCCTGCTTCTCCCGCGGCCCGAACGGGCTCATCATCGAGAGCGCGTTGACGAGCGCCTCGTTCGGGGCCTGCTCGACCCCGGCCCAGTCGATCTTGAGGTTCGTCGCCTGCACGAAGTCGCGCAGTGCCTTGAGGACGGCCGGGCGGTCGACCTCCTCCTCCCCGGCGCGGGGCTCGAAGTCGGCCGTAAACGGCGAAAAATCGACCCGGCAGAGCCTGAACGGCAGGGTCGTCGTGACCTCCTCGGCGACGCGGAAGCGGGCGATGCCGGAAAGCGTGATGAGGTAGCGCCCGTCGCCGGTCTCGGCGAGCTGGGTGATCCGCCCGGCGCAGCCGACGCCGTAGAGCTTCGGCACGAGCGGCGTGCCGCCGGCCTCGGCGTCAGGCTGGATCATGCCGACGACGCGGTTCGTGCGCAGCGCCTCGTCCACCATGGCGAGGTAGCGCGGCTCGAAGATGTTGAGCGGCATCTGCCCGCGCGGCAGGAGGAGCGCGCCCGGAAGGGGAAAGACCGGGATCACGTCGGGGAGGTCCTGCGGACCCTTGTAGGCGACGTTCATGACCATGGGCCGCGCCTCCGCCGGCCGCCCTTTAAGAGAACAGCACCGAGGACAGGCGGCGCCGCCCGAGCAACGTCATATCGTCCGTCGGCCCCCAGGCCTCGAAGAGCTGGACGAGCTGTTTCCTCGCCGCCTCGTCGTTCCAGCCGCGGTCGCGCCGCACGATCTCGATCAAATGGTCGATCGCCTCCTCGCGCTTGCCGCGGGCGTTGAGGGCGAGGGCAAGGTCGAAGCGGGCCTGATGGTCCTTGGGGTCCGCCTCGATCCGACGCTGAAGGTCGCCAACGTCGCCCAAGGAGGCCGCCTGCTCGGCGAGCTCGATCGCGGCCCGGGCGCCAGCGATCGCCGGGTCGTTCTCTTTCCCCTTGGGGACCATGGCGAGGAAGCGCTTCGCGCCTTCGAGGTCGTCGAGATCGAGGTGGAGCTTGGCGAGGGCCGCGATGGCGGCGACGTTCTCCGGCTCCTGCGCGAGCACGGCAGCGTAGAGATCGGCAGCGCCGGCGGCGTCCCCTTTGGCTGCCCGCGCGTCGGCCTCGGCCAGGAGGTCCTCGGCAGCGCTCGGGCCGACGGGGCCGACGAGGCGCTCGATGAAACCCTTGACCTCGCTCTCGGGCAGCGCGCCCATGAAGCCGTCGACGGGTTGACCCTTGGAGAAGGCGATCACGGCCGGGATCGACTGGATGCCGAGCTGGCCCGGGATCTGCGGGTGCTGGTCGATGTCCATCTTGACGAGCTTGACCTTGCCGCCCGCGGCCTTGACGGCCTTCTCGATCACCGGGGTCAGCTGCTTGCAAGGCCCGCACCAGGGCGCCCAGAAGTCGACCAGCACCGGCTGCTTCATCGATTCCTGGATCACGTCCTGGCGGAACGCGGTGGTGGTCGTGTCCTTGACGAGCCCGTCGGGCGCGGCGGGGGTCTGGGCAAGCATTTCTTGGGGCCTCGGAACTGGAACGCGGAACGGTAAGGGGATTTCTAAGGCGAAGATGGGGACGCGGCGGCCGTCCCGCAATTCTCCGGCGCAGGCTCGGGCAGGCGCATGATCCGCGGCACGTGCCCCGTCGCCTCGAGGAACCTGAGGAGGTCGGCGCGGGAGACTCCGATGGTAGCGGAGTTGACGAGAGGGTGGAAATTCACTGGCTCGTACCGCATCAGCGCCTCGTCGAGAACCAGAGAGACGCGGCGCTCGCGGTCGTTCACGAGCCCGAAGGGCGTGACCGAGCCCGGCTCGACCCCCAGAACCTCGCCGAGAAGCTCGGCCGAGCCGAAGGACAGGCGCCCCGAGGCCCCGAGCGGCTCGTGCAGGCGCTTCAGGTCGATCCGGGTCTCGGCCTCGGCCACGACGAGGAACAGGCGGCCCTTCTTGTCCTTGAGGAACAGGTTCTTCGAGTGACCGCCCGGGATCGCCTCCTTGATGGCCCGGGACTCGGCGACCGTGAACACCGGCACGTGCTCGTGGGTCCGCGCCTCGATCCCGAGGCGCTCGAACAGGGCGAAGAGATCGGCGGGGGTGGGCGGGCGGGATCTGGGCCAAGAACGGGCTCTCGGGGCTGCCCCGCGCTTCTATCGGGGCCGTCCGGGGCGGCTCAAGGGCCCGTCGCCGGGCGCGCGCCCTGCGACCCTCCGCCTCCGGCGCCACACGCATGGGCTCAGCAAGAGCCCTTGCAAAATCCCCCCGGCTGAGGCACATGAAGCGCCTCGCAACGGCGGATCGCTCGGCCTTCCGAGCCGGAACCGCCGCGGAGCGCGGGTGTAGCTCAGGGGTAGAGCACAACCTTGCCAAGGTTGGGGTCGAGGGTTCGAATCCCTTCGCCCGCTCCAAACACACTTCCTGCAATCGTCATGAAGACCCGGCCGGCGCTTCCGAACGCGCCGTGCTATCCGCCGTTTAGCAAGCACTCCCGTTTCGCCCGCGATTCGCCCTATTATCGCCGCGGGCAGGACCGTGCTCGCTGCCGCGCCGACGATGGCGTGGCGCGCCGGTTCTCGACCGGAGACGTCACCGTTGACCCTGACCTCGCAGCCCCTCGTCAGCGTCGTCATGCCGACGCACAACCACGCCGGGCTGATCCACAGCGCGATCCGGACGGCGCTTGCCCAGTCGTACGAGAACTTCGAGCTGCTGATCGTCGGCGACGGCGTCCCGGACGAGACGCGGGCGATCGTCGCGGAATACCGCACCCGGGATCACCGCGTGCTCTTCTTCGACCGCCCGAAGGGTCCCCGCTTCGGGGAGATTCACCGCCACGAGGTGCTGACGCAACACGCGAGAGGGTCCCTCGTCTGCTACCTCGCGGACGACGACATCTGGCTTCCGCACCACCTCGCGCATATGTGCGACCTCCTGCGCGACGCGGACTTCGCTCAAGGATTCCGCGTGACGATCACGGGGGAAGGCGCGGTCTTCGTGGGCGACGGGCATTTCGCCGTGCCCGGGCATCGCGAGGAGCTCCTCAACGGGCGCAATTTCGTCGGCCTGTCGGCGGCAGGCCACACCATGGCGCTCTACCGCCGGGCGCCGCACGGATGGCGCACGACCCCGGACGGAGTGCCGACCGACTGGTACATGTGGCACCAGCTCCTGGCGCTCGAGCCGTGCCGCGCCGTGACGGGAAGCCGGCCGTCCGTCGTCGGCCTCGCCGAAGCCCTGCGCCCGGGCTGGAGCTTCACGCGCCGGCGCGACGAGCTCCTGCACTGGGAGGCGTTCGCCCTTGCCCGCGGAGCCGAGGCGGAGCTCTCCCGCATGGCCTTCGACTGGCTGCTCCTGCGCCGCGCCAACCTCGAGCGCGCCTTCCGCGAGCACCGGCGCATGATCGAAGGCCTCGAGGCCCGCCTGCGGGAGAAGCCCGCCTGCGGGAGCTGACGGAGGCGGCGCCGTCCGAGGCCTACCACCCCTTGGTGCCGGGCGGGAAGCGGTGCGGGATCAGCGGCGTGTCGAGCGGCAGCCGGTACTTGTCGGGATCGGCGTGGTCGTAGGGGCGGGTCGGGAAGTTGACCACCACCACGTCGGCCGTCCCGATGTTGTGGTCCGCGTGCCAGACGTCGCGGGGAACGTTCACGAGGCCGCGGTTATGCTCCGACAGCACCATGCGGCTCACCCTGCCGAAGGTCGGGGAGCCGGGGCGCGGATCGTAGAGGACGAGCTCCATCTCGCCCTGCAGCAGGAAGTAGCGGTCCTCGTGCTCCCGGTGCAGGTTCCAGCCCTTCGCGACGCCGGGGCGGATCGTGAAGCAGTAGGCAAAGACGAGGGGGTCGGGGTACCATTGCCAGCGCGGGTCGAACATCTCGACGACGCTGCCGCGGACGTCCGCATGGGTCGGCGCCGGCCGGAACGAGACGCCTTCGATCAGCGGCTGGAGCGGCCGCCCGTCGGACGCCACCGTCGCCACGTCGCGAACGGCGGACTTGAGGGTGTCATCGAGAGTCGCAGCCATGCATCCGGTTCCGTTTGAGTCCGTGGGAGATTCGATACATCAGAAAACGGCAAATGGCCCAAGGGGTCGGCAATCGCGTCGTCCGCCTTGATTCTCGCACCAGGAGGCGAACGCATTCTGTCCAGATCCAAACTTGTCCTCGCTCCCTGCTCTGGCTATATTCCCGGTTATATCCCGGGGGGAGGTCGCCTTGAGCAATCCGGCGCAGAAGCGTGCAATCCATAATTACCGCCGCCGCTTGAACGAGCGCGGCATGGCGCGATTCGAGGTCGTGGGGCTCGACGCCGACCGGGAGCTGATCCGTTCGCTCGCGCGGCGTCTCGCCGAGGAAAGTGCCGAAGCTGCCGAGCTTCGCGCCGAGATGAACCGCAGGGTCGTGGGCGAACCGCCGCGTCGCGGCGGCATCCTGGCCGCGCTCCGGCGCTCGCCTTTGGTAGGGGCCGGTCTTGAGTTCAGTCGCGAAGTCACGTCCGGTCGAGCCGTCGACCTGTGACGCGCTACCTTCTCGACACCAACATCATCAGCAACGCCACCCAGCCGGAGCCGTCGCAGCCGCTGCTGCGTTGGCTCGCGGAGCAGGCCGACGAGGACCTGTTCATTGCGACTCTCGCCGTGGCCGAGATCCGGCGCGGCATCCTGGAGAAGAGCGAAGGCCGGAAACGGCGCGAGCTCGAGGCCTGGTTCTCGGGCCCCGAAGGACCGCAGGCGCTGTTCGCCGGGCGCGTGATGCCGTTCGACGAGCGAGCGGCGTTGATCTGGGCGGAGCTCATGGCCGGCGGCAAGGCCGCGGGCCGGCCCCGCAACGCCCTCGACATGATGGTCGCGGCGATCGCGAAGGCGAACGGCTGCGTGATCGTGACCGACAACGTGAAGCACTTTCGTGGCCTCGACGTCCTGAACCCCATGCGGAGCGGAGAATGAAAAACGCGCCCGTGTTTCGCACCGTGCCCGATCACCCGAAGATCAGCGTCTTGACCCCGAGGAGATCCTGCTCGACCCGGTGCGCGCCTTCGGCGTGGGTCTCGAGGAACTTGCGGGCGACGGGGAGGTCGGCGCAGTCCCGGGCGAACTGCCGTCCGGCCTCGAGATAGAAGGGGTGGGCGTCCCGGCGGCAGATGAAGGTCTTGTTCTCGATCTGGGCGAAGGGGACGAACGCGCATCCGGGATCGAGGAGGAAGCGGTACGTCCCTTCGGCCACCCCGGCCGCGTAGGGGTTCAGGACATCGTCGAGGATCATCAGGCCCCGGTCGGCGAGGATGGCGGCGCAGAGGCGAAGGTCGCGCAGGACGCCGGGCCCAGTGTGGTCGCCGTCGACGCTGATCGCCCGGGGCCGCTCGTTCCCGAGGAGCGCCAGGGCCGAGTCCGGCGTCAGGTCCGCCGAGTCCATCTCGTGCAGCCGCAGCCCTTTGGCGGAGCCGAACAGGGCCTCGGCATACGCGACGATCGCATCCGGGTCGGAGTCGGTGAAGATGTCGATCCCGACCGTGCCGTTGCCGTGCCGGCGGCCGAGGTAGTGCAGCAGCATCAGGAACTTGCCGGCAAAGACGCCGATCTCGAGGACGGGTCCCGCGATGCCGGCCTTGTGCTGAACGTTCAGCATGTAGGCCGCGAAGTAGGCTGCGTTGGTGTTGAGCCAGCCGGAAAGCTCGGGGACGCGGGTCTCGATGAACCGGCGGTCGTCCGGCCCGAGGAGGCCGGGGTCGGTCGCGCCGCCCTGCCACGGCGCGGCCACGGGAGGCGGCGGAGGCTTGTCTATGATGCTCCATTTGACGGCCGACATCAGCCGCCACAGGACGGGCGGCACGAGGTCCCGGATGAAGGGCTTCAGCGGCACGCGGCTTCGCCGGCGGCGGCCGGCCTCTGGCGGTCGACCAGGAAGGCGCTCGCGATCGTCAGGAGGAGGCCGGCCGCCATGACCGCGAAGGTCGCCCGGGCAAGATCGCGGTCGATCATGGCGCCGATGATCAGCGGCGCCACGACCGAGCCGAGGTCGAGCCCCGAATAGACGAATCCGAACACCTTTCCGGTCGCTCCCTTGGGCGTCGCCGCCCGCACCAGCATGTCGCGCGACGGCGTCGTCGCACCGGTGAGGAAGCCGGCGAGCGCCACCGCGCCGAGGAGGATCGCCATGGGGAGGACGACGTAGCCGATGACGAGCGTCGCGACGCCGGCGCCGGCGAGACCCAGGCCGACGATGCGGGCGTGGTTCGGCGTCAGATCCGCCACGATCCCGCCGGCGAGCGAGCCCGCGGCGCTGCCGACGAGGTACAGGGTCGTGGCCGAGGCCGCGAGGCCATAGGTCACGCCCTGCACCAGGGGCAGGAGCGTCGGCAGGAAGTTCTGCGTCCCGCCCTGCGCCACCGAGAGCAGCGCGAAGTAGAGGAAGCACGACAGGATCGGCGCCGTCATGAGGAGGCGCCAGTTGGCGGGCGCCTCATGTGCCTCGTGAGCCGGGCGGTGGACGTCGGCCCGCAGCTGCCGGTGCTCCAGCGCGATCAGGGCCGCGAAGGCGATGCCGGCAAGACCGACGCCGATCAGCGCGGCGCGCCAGCCGAAGCGCGAGGCGAGGCCGATCATCGTCACCGGCGCCGCCGCCCAGCCGAGGGTCCCCATGACCGAGTGGACGCCGTAGGCGCGCGCCATCAGGCGCGGGGTCACGCGGGCGGTGAGCACCGCATAGTCGGCCGGGTGGAACACGCTGTTCCCGAGCCCGGCCAGCACCGCGAAAGGCATGAGCCCCCACAGGCCCTGGGCGAAGCCGGCTGCCACGGTCGCGAGGCCGAACAGGGCGATGCCGACCGGCAGCACCTTTTGCGGGCCGAAGCGGTCGACCACGAAGCCCGCCGCCACCTGCGCGAAGCCCGAGACGGTGAAGAACACCGCCATGACGAAGCCGAGCTCGCCGTAGCCGACGCCCAGATCCTCCTTCACGAGCGGGAACAGGGGCGGCAGCGCGAGCTGGAAGAAATGGCTCGATCCGTGGGCGAGCCCGACGAGCGACATGACGCGCACGTCGCGGGCAGGCTGGACTGCGGCTTCGGCCATGCGCGTCCTGAATTCTTCGATCTTCCGGCGGCGAACCGATCCGCCGAGTGCGCTCTCCATAGGGGCGGCGGCGCAATCGGGCAACGACGCCCCAAGCCGGCCATTCCGAGGTCATCCTCGACGACGGCACATCTCAAATTAACATCTATAGAACGTTAGTCATTACAGCATATCGCACATTCATGTGAATTATGATGGACCACGTCTACAATCGGGCTATATGGGGCGCCGAGCAAGGATGGGCCGCCATGGCGAAGGTCTATGTCATTCACGAGAACGGCGTCTGGGTGGAGCCGCTGCGCGCCGCCTTCGCGGAGCTCGGCACGCCGTTCGAGGAGTGGTTCCTCGACCGCGGCGTCCTCGACCTGCGCGGGCCGCCGCCGGAGGGCGTGTTCTACAACCGGATGAGCGCGTCCTCCCACACCCGCGGCCACCGCTTCGCGGCCGAGTACACGGGCGCGGTGCTGGCCTGGCTCGAGCGCCACGGCCGGCTCGTCGTGAACGACGGCCGGGCGCTTCGGCTCGAGATCAGCAAGGTGGCGCAGTACGAAGCCCTCGCGGCCTTCGGCATCGCAGCCCCCGACACGCTTGCGGCGGTCGGCCGGGAGGCGATCGCCGATGCCGCCGAAAGGCTCGGGTTCCCGCTCATCCTCAAGCACAACCGGGGCGGCAAGGGCTTGGGGGTCAGGCTTTTCCTCAGCCGGGCCGCCCTCGACGAGCACCTCGCCGCGCCGGACTTCGAGGAGCCGGTCGACGGCATCACCCTGGTGCAGCGCTATATCCAGGCGCCCGAGCCGTTCATCACCCGCCTGGAGTTCGTCGGCGGCCGGTTCCTCTACGCGGTCCGGGTCGACACGAGCCAGGGCTTCGAGCTCTGCCCGGCCGACGCCTGCCAGGTCGACGCGTCAGCGATCGGCGCGGCCCCCTGCCCCGCATTGGCGTCCTCAGAGAAGTTCAAGGTTGTCGAAGCCTATGAGAACCCGCTGATCCCGACCTACGAGCGCTTCCTTACCGCGAACGGAATCGGCATCGCCGGCATCGAGGTGATCGCGGACGCGGAAGGCCGGACCTTCACCTACGACGTCAACACCAACACCAACTACAACCCCGAAGCGGAGGCGAAGGCCGGCGTCTTCGGAATGAAGGCGATCGCCCGCCACCTCGACCGCCAGCTCAAGGCGGTGGCCTGGAGCCGGGCGGCGTGACCGGCCGCCCACAATGTGCGCCTACAGCGGTGAGCCGCTCCGGCGTGAGGGCTGGCCCAGGGCAGCGGGCTTGAGCATCGGGCCGAGAAGGGCTTTGATAGGCATGGCCAGCGCCGGAGGAAGCCATGCCCCATCGATCCGTCACGGTTTCAAAGCCTCGTATCGTTTGGCAGATTGCCCGGTGGGCCAAACTGGTTCTGCTCGTTTGCGGTTTGACTGCCCTCTCGGGCGCTGCCGCCGAAGCCCAGGATCCCCAGGGGGAGAAGCTGCAGAAGGCGGCGGAGCGGGCCCGCAAGCTGGATACGGTCCGGGGCGCCATTGTCTCGGCCATCGAAGGTGGGGATGGAAATGAGGCCAAGCTCATCCGCGAGAACACGAAGGACTGGGTCCCGGATTACAACAAGTTCGCTGTAAGCGACGACGCAGCCCTGTTGCGCCGGTTTGCCGAAAGCCGGCACGAGGCCCTGCGCAGCCGCCGGATGTCCGAGGCCGCCTACAAGGCCCAAGCCTGTCCCATCCTGAAGCCCTTCCTCGCCGTGTCCGCCTCGGCGGAGCGGGTCATCCAGGCCCGCGGCAAGGCCAAGCACGGTCACGTGCTGCGGAAATGCAGGCAGATCGGCTGTGTTCCGGCAGCCGTCGCGGCGGTCGAAGAGCGCTGCGATTTCCAGCCCTTCATGGTGCCGCTGCCACCCTCGTGACCGTCCGCTTGGCGACGACGGACTCCACGGCCTCACGACAGCGCCGCCGCCGTGAGGCGCATTTTTGTGAAAACCTTGCGAAAGCTCCTCCATGGGGGCCGATTGCGCCGTTTCGGACTTGAGCCCCAGCCCGAAAAGCATTAGATAGGCGGCCTTCCTCAAGACAGGTCGCGCCGCGTCGGCCCGGGTCCATCCCTGAGAGCGACGCGCGAATCGTTCGACGACCTGTCGCCCGTTCCCCCTCCCCGCGTCCGCCCCGCTATCCAGCCCCAAGGCGACCGACATCCCCGAGAGTCTTCCCCCATGAGGGAAATCAAGCTTCAGGACCTGAAGTCCAAGACCCCCACCGAGCTCATCACCTTCGCCGAGGAGCTCCAGGTCGAGAACGCCTCGACCATGCGCAAGCAGGAGCTGATGTTCGCGATCCTGAAGCAGCTCGCCGCGCAGGAGACCGAGATCATCGGCGCCGGCGTCGTCGAGACGCTCCAGGACGGCTTCGGCTTCCTGCGTTCGGCCGATTCGAACTACCTGCCGGGCCCGGACGACATCTACATCTCGCCGTCCCAGATCCGCCGCTTTGGCTTGAGAACCGGCGACACCGTCGACGGCCCGATCCGCGGCCCGAAGGAGGGCGAGCGCTACTTCGCGCTCCTGAAGGTGAACACGATCAACTTCGAGGATCCGGAGAAGATCAAGCACAAGGTCCACTTCGACAACCTGACGCCGCTCTACCCGGACGAGCGCCTGCGGCTCGAGATCGAGGACCCGACCAAGAAGGATTATTCCGCCCGGGTCATCGACATCGTCTCGCCGATCGGCAAGGGCCAGCGCGCCCTCATCGTCTCGCCGCCGCGCACCGGCAAGACCGTGCTCCTCCAGAACATCGCCAAGTCGATCTCGGCGAACCACCCCGAGGCCTATCTCATCGTGCTCCTCATCGACGAGCGGCCCGAGGAGGTCACGGACATGCAGCGCTCGGTCAAGGGCGAGGTCGTGTCCTCGACCTTCGACGAGCCGGCGACCCGCCACGTCCAGGTCGCCGAGATGGTGATCGAGAAGGCGAAGCGCCTCGTCGAGCACTCCCGCGACGTGATCATTCTCCTGGACTCGATCACCCGCCTGGGCCGTGCCTACAACACGGTGGTGCCGTCCTCAGGAAAAGTGCTGACCGGCGGCGTCGACGCCAACGCGCTGCAGCGCCCGAAGCGCTTCTTCGGCGCCGCCCGCAACATCGAGGAGGGCGGCTCGCTCACCATCATCGCGACGGCGCTGATCGACACCGGCTCGCGCATGGACGAGGTCATCTTCGAGGAGTTCAAGGGCACCGGCAACTCCGAGATCATCCTCGACCGCAAGGTCTCGGACAAGCGCGTCTTCCCGGCGATCGACATCACCCGCTCCGGCACCCGCAAGGAGGAGCTCCTGGTCGAGAAGGACACGCTCAAGAAGATGTACGTGCTGCGCCGCATCCTCAACCCGATGGGCACCATCGATGCCATCGAGTTCCTCCTCGACAAGCTGCGCCAGACCAAGGGCAACAGCGAGTTCTTCGATTCGATGAATACCTAGGAGCTGCGCCGTTACGGCCGGGCTTAACCCGGCCGGTTCGCCGCCCCGTTGGCCGGCCGCTCGCCGGCCGTCCAGGCGAGGGCCTGCTCGAGGCGGTCGTTGCCCCAGAACATCTCGCCGTCCTCGGAAAAGAAGGTTGGGGCGCCGAAGATGCCGCGGGAGCGCGCCTCCTCGGTCAGCGCCTTGAGGCGGGTCTTGTTGGCATCGCCTTGCGCCATCTTCAGGACCGCGTCGGCGTCGAGGCCGAGATGGACGAGGATCGCCTGCACGGCGCCGGGCTCGGCGATCGAGCGGCCCTCGCCGAACTCGGCCCGGAAGACCGCCTTGGTGAAGGCCGGCCCCCAAGGGTGGTCGGCGCCGTAGAGGGCGACACGGGCGGCAAGCAGCGCGTTCTGCGGGAACGGATCGGGCTTGCGGAAGGGTAGGCCGAGCGCCGCCGCCTGGCGCTCCATGTCGCGCCACATGTAGCGCCCCTTCGCCGGGTAAAGGTTGAACGGCGAGGAGGCCCACCCTTGAGCCGCGAAGATCGGCCCGAGCAGGAACGGCCGCCAGCGGACGTCGACCCCCGCCGCTTCCGCGAGCGGCTCGATCCGCAAGGCCGAGAGATAGGAGTAGGTGGAGGCGAACTCGTACCAGAACTCGAGCACGGGGCGACGCGGCATCAAGACTCTCCGAAGCAATGCTGAGAGCATCGCCGCTTCGTGTGGCCGCGCCAAGGCGGCAAGGCGCATGGCTCCACGGCTTTGTGGGCTTCGGGCATTTTTGTAGGCGGCGTCGCGTCTGGCCTCTTGCAGCGGGCTTGGCTATGGTCCGGCTCCGCTTGGCTTTCGGCTTAAGGTCTCCATGGAGCGCGATCCTCTCGGTTTCGTCTGGCGCGCGGCGCCGGTGCTGCATCTTTACGCCTTCGCGCTCCTGCTACTCGCGCTGCCGCTCGCCTGGATCGCCTTCGACCTCCTGCGCGTCGCCCTCGACCTCGGCGTCGCCGGCAAGATCTTCGAGACCTCGCCCTTCGCGGCTTTCCTGCGCCTGCAGATCGACCTGCCGGAGCGGGTCGCCGACCAGCCCCTGGTGCTGTTCCGCGGCGTCAGCCTCGAGCGCATGCCCTTCATCGCCGCGACCGCCATCGCCCTTGTCGCGCTCGCGCTCGCCGGCGCGCTCCTGGCGCTGCTGCTCGCCCGCATCGAGGCCGCGATCGGCCTCAGGGTCGCGGCACGGCTGCGGCGCGACATCCTCGGCGGCATCCTCAACGCGAGGCCCATCGCCAGGGACGACGCCCGGCAGGCGGCGGCGCTCGCGAGCGAGGGCCTTGCCCGCGACGCCGGCCGGCTCGGCGCCGCCGCGATCGTGCCCGTGATGGCGGGCGGCGGCATCGCGCTCGCGCTCCTCTATGCCCTGCGGGTCGACTGGCGCATCGCGGCGATTCTCGCCCTTCTCCTTGCGGCCGCGGCCTTCGTGTGGCCGTCGCGCCTCGCGGCGGAAGAAGGCGCGGCAGCAGCGCGACGCAACGAGGGTGCCTCGCTCAGGCGCGCCCTCGACGACCTCGTACGCCGCCTGCCCATGGTGCGGGCCCACGGCACCGGACCGCACGAGCGTCACCGGATCGAGCAGGAGTTGCGCAGCCGCGCAGCCCCCGTGCGGGCCGGCGAGCACCGCCTCGCCGCTGCGGCGGGCGCGTCGTTCCTCGTCACGATTCTAATCCCGGCCGCGGTCGTGGCGCTCGGGGCTTGGCTCGGCCTCACCGCCCGGGCGACGCCCGGCGAGGTCGCGGCGGCGGGCGTCGCCGGCATCGTCGGCGCGGTCGCGCTGAACAGCCTTTTGCGCTGGCGCCAGGAGCTTGCCGCGGCGCGACCTCTCTTCGAGGAGATCGCGCGCATGCTCGGCTCCTTCCAGGCCCGCGGGGCCTACGGCGGCACGGCGGCGCTCCCCGGCTCCGGGCCGGTCGTCGCCCGCAAGGTCACGGCCTACGATCCGGGGAGCGGCGCAAGGGTCGCAGGCCTCGACCTCTCGCTTGCGCTCCCGGCCCACGTCGCGGTCGTGGGCGACGCGGCCTCAGGCGCCGGGGCCTTCGCGGCGCTTATCGCCGGCCAGCTCGAGCCCCTCTCGGGCGAGCTGACCTACGGCGGCGTGGATCTTCGCACCGCGGACCCCGCCGAGCGCGCCCGCCGCCTCGCCTTCGCGGGCGGCGACACGGTGCTGGTCGCCGGCTCCTTGCGCCAGAACCTCCTCTACGGCTGCCCCACTCCCGACGCGCCCGAAATGGAGCACCGGCTGACCGATGCCGCGACCGCCGTCGGCCTCGACCGCACGGTCCACGCCCGCGGCCTCTCGGGCACGGTCAACCCGGCCCGCGAGCCGAAGCTCGCCGCCGCCATCGTCGATGCCCGCCGGGCCGTGCGCGCGGCGCTTAAGGCGGAAGGCATGGAGGACTTGGTCGAGCCCTTCGACCCGAAGCGCTACAACCACCAAGCCACGGTCGGCGAGAACATCCTCTTCGGCATGCCCCTCGGCGACACCTTCCGCGAGGCGAACCTGCCCTCGCACCCCTTCGTGCGGGCGATCCTCGAGGCCGAGGGGCTGACGAAGCCGCTCACCGCCATGGGCCTCTCGATCGCGACGAGCCTCGTCGAGATCTTTGCCGACATCCCGGACGGCCATCCCCTGTTCGACCGCTTTTCGTTCTTCACCTCGGCCGAGCGGGCCTACTTCGAGGACCTGGTCGAGCGCCAGGGCGAGCGCCGCCGCGGCACCGAGACCGCCCGCGACCGCGAGCGGCTCATGAGCCTGACGCTGCGCTACAGCGAGAGCCGCCACCGCCTCGGCCTCGTCACCCCCGACGTCGAGGCGCGCCTCGTCGCGGCCCGCGCCGCCTTCGCGAACCTTTTGCCGCTGAGCCTCAAGCCGGCGATCGAGTTCTACGACCCGGACGCGCTCTGCGCCGCCGCGAGCCTGCAGGACAACCTCCTGTTCGGCCGCGTCAACCACGACCGGGCCGGCGCCGAGGCCCTGGTGCGCCGCCTCGTGCGCCGCGTCCTCACCGACCGCGGCCTCGACCAGGACGTGATGCGGATCGGTCTCGACAGCCCCGTCGACGTGCGCGGCTCGGACCTCGCGGGAAGCGAGGTCGCGGCGATCGACGTGGCGCGCTGCCTCGTGCGCGGCCCCGACACGCTGATCGTCGAGCATGCCTTCGCCGATCTCGCCCCGGCCGTTGCCGAGGAGGCGGTCGCGCGCCTGCGCCGCGCCCTCGTCGGGCGCGGCCTGATCGTCGTCCTGCGCGAGCTCTCAGGGCACATGGACACGCCGCCCTTCGACGCCGTCGTGCACCTCGACCGCGGCGTCGCGACGGTCGAGAACCGCCGCCGCAGCGCCGGCGCCGCCTCCGCCGATGCCGCCGTCCCGGAGCCGGTCGCCTGAGCGTCCGGCCTCGACCCCGAACCCGCCATGTGCGCTGGCGCACATCGCCTCGCGCAATTTTGAAGGACGGTGCGATTGTGATGTCGCGCGTAGCAGAGCCCGCCGATGCGCTCCGGATTCGCTTCTGGGGCGTGCGGGGGTCCGTCTGCGCCTCGGGGCCGCAGTTCCGGGAGTTCGGCGGCCATACCCCCTGCGTCGAGGTGCGCTGCGGCGAGCGCCTGTTCGTCGTCGATGCCGGCACGGGCCTGACCGCCCTCGGCGCGGCGCTCGGGCCGGACGCGCCACGCGAATACGACATCCTCTTCAGCCACCTGCATCTCGACCACATCGGCGGGCTGCCCTTCTTCAAGCCCGCCCTTATGGGCGACCGCCTGATCCGCACCCACTGCGGCAACCTCGGCGGCGAGAGTGCCGAGAAAGCGCTCGACCGGGTCTATTCCCCGCCGATCTTCCCGGTCCGCCTCGACCAGCTTCCGTCGCGCTTCGAGCACGTCGGCTTCAGGGCCGGCGAGACGCTGCGCTTCGCGGACGGGCACGCGGTCGCGACCATCCCCCTGCCGCACCCGAACGGCGCGACCGGCTACCGCTTCGCCCATGCCGGACGGATCGCCTGCTACATCAGCGACATCGAGCATACCGACCCGTGGCCACCGGCCGACCTCGTGCGGTTCGTCGCGGGCGCCGACCTCGTGATCTACGACGGCATGTTCTCCGAGGAGGAGTACCCGCGCTGCCGCGGCTGGGGCCACTCGACCTGGGCCAAGGGCGTCGCGCTCGCGAAGGCCGCGGGCGTCAAGGCGCTCGCGATCTTCCACCTCCACCCGGCCCACGACGACGCGTATCTCCGCGCCGCCGAGGCCGGGATCAAGGCCGCCATGCCGACGGCCTTCGTGGCGCGCGAAGGGCAGGACGTGACCCTCGCGGCCGTCCCGGAACCGGCGTAGGAGGCACGACGCCGCTCCGCCGCGGCGGTCGGCCTTCGGCGGGCGCGCCATCACGAAACCGCACGGGACCGATCAGCATCTTTCATCGGATCGCACCGGCTCCCGCCATTGACGTGGAGCGTGGGGAGGCGTTCGGTAGGACAATAGCACTGACCTGATCGGAGGCTTCCGTGGCTTGGCATTCGCAGACCTGGACGTGGTTCGACGGGGGGTGGCACGAGGGCAATCCCCCGTTCATCGGGCCGCGCACGCACGCCGCCTGGCTCGGCTCCTCGGTGTTCGACGGCGCGCGGGTGTTCGAGGGCGTCATGCCCGACATGGACCGCCACGCCGCCCGCGTGAACCGGTCGGCCGAGAGCATGGGCCTGAAGCCCACCATGGCGCCGGAAGCCATCGTCGGGCTGACGCGCGAGGGCGCCAAGAAGTTTGCGCCGGGGGCGGCGCTCTACGTCAAACCCATGTACTGGGCCGAGGCCGACGGCCCCTCGACGATCCTGTTCGACCCCGACTCGACCCGTTTCGCGCTCTGCCTCTTCGAGGCGCCGATGCCGCAGCCCGTCGGCTTCTCGGTTACAAGGTCGAGCTTCCGCCGCCCGACGCTGGAGACCATGCCGACCGACACCAAGGCCGGCTGCCTCTACCCGAACAACGCCCGGGCGCTTCGCGAGGCCCGCGCCAAGGGCTTCGACAACGCGCTTGTCTGCGACATGCTCGGCAACGTCGCCGAGACCACCACCGCCAACATTTTTCTGGCGAAGGATGGCGTCGTGCACACGCCCGCGCCGAACGGCACGTTCCTCAACGGCATTACCCGCCAGCGCGTCATCGCGCTCCTGCGCGACGCGGGCGTCACGGTCCACGAGTCGACCCTGCGCTACGAGGACTTCTTGGGCGCCGACGAAATCTTCTCGAGCGGCAACTACTCCAAGGTCATGCCGGTCATCCGCATCGACGACCGCGACCTCCAGAGCGGCCCGCTCTACCGCAAGGCCCGCGAGCTCTACTGGGACTTCGCCCACAGCCGGGCGGCGGAGGCGGCTTAGTCTAGAGATTCCATCTGGGCCGCCTTCCCAAGCCCTCATCCTGAGGTGCCCGGGAAGCGGGCCTCGAAGGACGCACCCTGCCGATGCAACGTCCAACCGCCGGTGCGTGCTTCGAGGCTCGGCCTTCGGCCTCGCACCTCAGCATGAGGAGAGTTGGTAGCCGGGTCCGCAGTCAAGCCCGCTGGAGCCGTACGCCGAGGAGCTTGAGGGCGAGGAGCAATGCGGCCCCGTAGAGGAGGGCGCCGCCGAGGGCGAGGAGAGCGAGTGCGGTTTCCTCGCGCCACGACGCGAGCGGCGCAACAAGGCGGGCGACCGGCGCCTGCGCCAATACGGTGTAGAGCGCGAGGACGAGGCTCGCCGCGATGACCGCCGCGAGCACCTTGCCCAACGCGGCGCTCGGTGCGGTCCAATCCCGCCGATAGGCGAGCCCGAAGAGCAGGGCGACGTTGACCCAGGCCCCGGCCGCGGTCGCGAGCGCGAGGCCGGCGACCCCGAAGGGGCGCATCAGGACGAGCTTGAGGGCGACGTTCACGGCGACCGCGATCAGTGCGGCAACCACCGGCGTCAGGGTGTCGGAGCGGGCATAGAAGCTCGCGACGGCGGAGCGGATCAGCACCACGGCCGGCAAGCCGACCGCGTAGGCCGCGAGCACCGCGCCGGCGCGCTCGGCGGCGGCGAGGTCGAAGACGCCGCGGCGGAACAGCGCCGCCATGATGAGGTCCGGCACGATCAGGAAGGCGACGGTGAAGGGGGCGGCGAGCGCAAGCGTGAAGCCGAGCGCCCGGTTCTGCGCCCCGTGGGCGCCGGCCGTGTCGCCGGCGGCGAGGCGGCGGCTCATCTCGGGCAGGAGCACGGTGCCGGCCGCGATGCCGATGACGCCGACGGGGAGCTGGTAGAGCCGGTCGGCGTAGTAGAGCGACGACACGGCGCCGGTCGGCAGGAACGAGGCGATGATCGTGTCGGCGAACATCGCGATCTGGATTCCGGCCGAGCCCACCACCGCCGGGCCAAGCGCCTTGAAAAACCTTTTCAGCGTTTCGTCGAGGCGCGGGCGGACAAGCGCCGGCGCGATCCCGGCCCGACGCGCGTCCGCCCAGACGAGGAGGAACTCGAGCACCCCCGCCGCCGCGACGCCCCAGGCCGCCGCGTGCCCGGCGGTCGGGAACAGGAACGCGACGGAAAGCGCCGCCACCATCGACACGTTGAGGAGGACCGGCGCCGCCGCCGCGGCGGCGAAGCGCTCGTGCGCGTTGAGGAGGCCCGAGAGCAGCGTCACGAGCGTGACGAAGAGGAGATAGGGGAAGGTGATGCGGGTGAGCGTCACCGCGAGCGCAAATTTCTGGGGGTCGTCCGCGAACCCCGGCGCAAGCAGCCGCACGACCCACGGCATGCCGGCGAAGGCGACTGCGAGCAGCGCCACCTGGACGGCGAGCATGAGCGTAAACACCCGGTCGGCGAATCTGCGGGCGTCCGCCGGGTCCGTCTCCCGCGCCCGCGCGTAGGCCGGCACGAAGGCGGCGTTGAAGGCGCCCTCGCCGAAGATCGCCCGGAAGTGGTTCGGCAGGCGAAGGGCCACCACGAAGGCGTCGGCGATCGGGCCGACGCCCATCACGGCCGCGATGACGACGTCGCGCACGAACCCCGTGACGCGGGAGACGAGCGTCCACCCGCCGACCGAGAGGATGTGGCGCAGCATCTAAACCATGATCCTTCGCCGGGCGTGAGCGCGTTTCTCCTCTCCCCGCTTGTGGGGAGAGGGGGGCGACCGGCTCAGGATGAGGGGCATAAGAGCTTGGCCCGAATGAGCGATGTCCATAGCTTTTTAAAGCCGCGCGGCGCGGCGCTCGTCGCGCACGAGCCCGGGCGGGGGCGGATGGGCGACGTCCTCGACGCCGCCGACCCGCTCGGCCACGACGTAGAGCGGCCGGCGCTTCACCTCTGCGAAGATGCGGCCGATGTACTCGCCGAGGATGCCGAGGGAGAGAAGCTGCACGCCGCCGAGGAACATGATCGAGACGATGAGCGAGGGGTAGCCGGCGACGTCCGGCCCGAACAGCAGGGTCCTGACGAAGAAGTAGACTGCCGCCGCGATGGAGAAGAGCGAGATCACGCCGCCGAGCCAGGTCCAGACGCGCAGCGGCACGGTCGAGAACGCCGTGATGCCGTCGAAGGCGAAGCGGAACAGCTTGCGGAAGCTCCACTTCGAGACGCCGCTCTCGCGCTCCGCGACCGTGAACGGCACGCCGACCGAGCGGAAGCCGATCCAGGCGTAGAGCCCCTTTGAGAAGCGCGCCCGCTCGGGCAGCCCCCGCAGCACGGCGACCCCTTTGGCGTCGATGAGGCGGAAGTCGCCGGCGCCGGCCGGCAGGCGGGTCTCGCCGAAGCGGTCGAAGAGGCGGTAGAACAGGCGCGCGAAGCCGCGCTTCACCGGGCTCTCGTCCGCGCGGCTCGTGCGCTCGCCGTAGACCATGACGTAGCCCTCGCGCCAGCGCGCGACAAAGGTTTCGATCGCCTCAGGCGGGTGCTGCAGGTCCGCGTCCATGATGACGACGGCGCGGCCCCGCGCGTGGTCGAGCCCGGCCGCGATCGCGATCTCCTTCCCGAAGTTGCGGGAGAACGAGACCGCGCCGATGCGCGGATCGGCGAGGTTGCGGGCCCGAATCGCCGCGAGCGTCCCGTCCTCGCTGCCGTCGTCGACGAAGACGACCTCCCACGAGGCCGCAACGCGCTCGAGCACCGGCACGAGGCGTTCGCAGAGGGGTCCGACGTTGCCGGCCTCGTTGAAGACCGGGACGACGACGCTGATCTCGGGGATGGACACGCCTTGATCGATCCTTGGCCGGAGGGGCATAGAGAGCCGAGTTCGGCCCGATCCTCAAGAGCGCCGTGCCGCAGCGGCCCCGGAGCGACCCGCTTGTCCCCGATAACGCACGTCGTCCTCTGCGCCGACGACTTCGGGCTGACCGAAGGGGTGAGCCGCGGGATTCTCGAGCTTGCCCATATGGGCCGGCTCTCGGCGACGAGCGCCATGACGAATTGTCCCGCCTTCCCGCGCATGGCGCCGGGGCTCGCGGACCTCGACGGCCGCATCAGTGTCGGGCTCCACCTCAACCTCGCGGCGGGCGAGCCGCTCGGGCCGATGCCGGCCTTCGCGCCGGACGGGCGTTTCCCCGACCCCCGCGACACGGTCCGGCGCGCGTTCACGGGCCGCCTGCCGCTCGATGAGATTTCCGCCGAGATCCACCGGCAGCTCGACGCCTTCGAGATGGCGCTCGGCCGCCCGCCCGACTTCGCCGACGGCCACATCCACGTGCACGTCCTGCCGGGGGTGCGCTCAGGACTCCTGCGGGCCTTGGCCGAGCGGGCGCCCGGCGCGTGGGTGCGCGATCCGCGGGACCGGATCGCCGCCGTCGTGCGGCGCGGCGTCTCGGTGCGCAAGGCCCTGACGGTGCAGGGCTTCTCCATGGGCTTCGGGGCGGCGGCGCGGCGGCGCGGCCTTCGGACGAACGAGGGGTTCTCGGGCTTCAGCCCCTTCGACCAGCGGAGCGAGGGCGAGATGCACCGGACCTTCGACGCTGCCTTCTCGTTCCTCGGGCCGCGGCCCCTCGTCATGTGCCACCCGGGCTATCCGGACGACGCGCTGCGGGCGCTCGATCCCCTCGTCGAGCCGAGGGCCCTGGAGCTCGCCTATCTGCGATCGGGGCGGTTCCGAGAGCTTCTGGAGGAGCGGAGAATCGCGCTCGTAGGTGGGCCCGCACCTTCGTGAGCTTCAGCGCTCAAGCGGCGCTCTGCTCGCGGGCCGGGTAGCCGGAAGCCTCGATCATTGCGCTGGCGAGGGTCGCGTAGGCGGCGCTCCAGGCCGCGCGGGCGCGCCCGTCGAAGTCCTGTCCGAGCCGGTCGGCAAGCGCCCCGAGGAGGGATTCGCCGACGAGGCCGTAGTGCTCGCGCTCGACTCCGTAGGCGACGTGGCGGCGGGCGAGCGCCCGCACCTCGACTATCACAGCATCGAGCTTGTCGAGGCTGCGCACCACGTGGGCGAGGGCTGCCATGAGCTTTGCCCCTTGCGTCTTCATGTCGGTGGCGAACAGGGCCCGCAGGCCCGGATCGAGGGCGAAGAGTCGCTCGTAGAAGGTGGCGGCGAAGCCGTCCCGGTCGGCCGCGAGCGCGGCGAAACCGTTCCGGACGAGCTGGATGTCGGCGGATGTCATGGAAGGAGGAATCCTGCGGGCGCGGGGAGCGCTGTCATGCCGCTTGATGCCATGGCGCCGTTTCGGCGCGATGTCTCGGCTTCCGCAAAATTGTTTCGCGGCTGCAAAACAATGTTTCAAGCGTTCGCTTGGGCGCCCGGCGCGAGGGCGGCAGCAAGGGCTGGCTCCACGGCTAGAAGAGTCCGCCCCCGGAGCATTAGGGCGGCGCCGCGGATGAGGCCGCGGGCCATGAAGCTCTCGGCCTTGGCCTGCCCGCTCCGGAGCGCCCCTTCGATCTCCTCGGGCAGGAGGGGGCCGACCGCGCTCGTGACGAGGCGGTCGCCGAGGTCGCTGTCCGGGTCGAGGTCGCGGGCGGGCCGTCGCGCGACCGCCGGGCTGTCGACCGCGACGGCGTTCGCGACGAGGGTCGCGGCGGCGTCGGCGGCGGCGGCGCTCGCGGCCAGCACCGTCACGGAATCGGCGATGCCGAAGGTGAAGGAGCGGCCGTTGAAGCCCGAGGTCGCGATGCCTCCGACGCGGTCCTCCGCGCGGAGCCGCACGGCTCCGTTGAGGGCCGGAACGACGCCGCGCGAAAAATCGCCGGCGATACCGACCGAGAGGCTCTCGCCGGGAGCCATGTGGAGTGCGATGTCGCCGCCGTCGTTGACGAAGGCCTTGTCGAGGCCGGCTGCGGCCAGCATGCCGTGCAAAAGCTCGTCGGCGACGCTGCCGGCGACCGCCGCCATCGGCGTGACGAACTCGTCCGCGAAGGGCCGCACGGCCGCGGCCATCCGCCGGGCGACGGAGCTTTCGACCCGTGGGTTGTCCGCGATGGGCCGCTTCAGTTCGGAGAGTTCCGCGACGAGCTCGCCGAGGATGGTTTCGAACCGTGCCGCCGCCGCCTCTTGGGCGCGCCGCACCGCCGCTTCCATGCCCCAAGCGCGCAGCACCACGTCGACCGGCCCTTGCGAGAGGTGCAGGCGGTTGCCCGGGAGGGATTGGATCGTGGCCGCCGGGAAGCGCATCGCAGGTCAGCGCGGGCGCTTCCCCCTTCCCCTTGCGGGGAGGGGCAGGGGTGGGGCGCGGCGGTCATGATGGGGGATGCGCATCCCTTGAACCTCCCGCGAGGGCGCACTGCGGCCCGTCATGATGAGGATGCGGCCCCCCGGCATCATCATGAAGCATGGCTCTCATCCGAGCTTCGCGATGAGCCGCAGCAGCGTCTCCGCCTCCTTGGCCGAGAGCGGCGCGAGCGTCCGGCGCGACACCTCCGCGGCAACCGCCTTCATGCGGGCGACGGCGGCGCGGCCCTCGCCGGTGAGCGCGACGAGGACGACGCGGGCGTCCTTGCCGTCGACGCGGCTCTCGACGAGGCCGCGCTTCGCGAGGCGCCCGACGACGCCGAAGATCGTCGCCGGGTCCATGGCGATAAGGCGCCCGAGCTGGTTCTGCGGGACGGGGCCGACGTCGTCGAGCTTCGCCAGCGCCGCGAACTGGGTCGGGGTCACGTCGAACGAGCCCATCACGGCGTTGAAGATGTCGCTCGCGCGCTGGTGCGCCTTGCGCAGGCGGAAGCCGATCTGGTCCTCGAGGACGTAGCCTTGGGCTTCGCCTTCGGCGGGCGCGGGTCGGAGCGCTTCCATCAGCCCAAGCCCTCAGCTTTTGTCGTCGGCCGCCTGAACGGCCAGGGGTTGTCCTCGCGCCAGGGATCGACCCGGGCCGGCTCGCCGAGAGCGCGCAACACCTCGCCGAGGCTCGCGATGTCGGCGGCGTGGCCGCCGAGCGCCAGGTAGAGGTCACGCGGCAGCGTGAACTCGATCGGGGCGACGATCGCCGGCGTCGGCACGTAGCCGAAGGAGCCCTTGGGCATGCGCGTCACGTCGACCATGACGGTGATGCCGCCGCCGGGCCATAAGGTAGCCGGCGCGCCGCCGAGCGTCACCCGCGTCTCGCCCCTCGCGACCGAGCGGGTGAGCAGCACCGGGTTCTCGGTGACGCCCGCCCGAAGCGAGCCGCCGGCCCCGGCCATGAACAGCACCGAGCACAAGGACGGCTCGCAGTTCTCGCCGATGCGGTCGACGACCGTGCGCACCGCCTGAGGCATCGGCGTCGGCACGGGGCGAAGCGCCTCGTCGAGCACGCAGTAGAGCGCGTCCTCGCCGGTCGTGGAGGTGAGGAGGAGGCGAAGCCCAGGCCACGCCACGGCCGGGTCGATCTTCTGGATGATGGCGAGGGGATCGGCGATGTTGGTTCCGCCCCAGCCGAGGCCGGGCTGGGCCACCTGGAAGTAGCGCCCCGGCGTCGATTTCCGCCCCCGCACCCGGATGCCGGCCGGGCGCATGTCGAGGCAGCGCCCGGCCTGGTGCTCGGTCAGGACGCCGGTGATGTGGTCGTCGACGACAATTACCTCGTCGACGTAGGGGGCCCACTGCCTGGCGAAGATGCCGACCGTCGCCGAGCCGCAGCCGACCCGCATCCGCTCCTCCGGCCGCCCATCGACGATCGGCGCCGCGCCCGCCTGCACGACCACCGTGTGACCGCCGTCGACCGCCATCTCGACCAGTTCGCCGGAGCAGAGCTTAAGCAGTGTGTCGCAGGTGACCGTGCCCTCCTTTTTCGAGCCGCCGGTGAGGTGGCGCACGCCGCCGATGGAGAGCATCTGCGAGCCGTACTCGGCGGTCGTGACGTGCCCGACCTGCTCGCCCTCGACCCGCACGGCCGAGGTCTCGGGGCCGAGGTGCCGGTCGGTGTCGATCTTCACCTTGACGCCGCAGTAGCTGAAGATGCCTTCCGTCACGACCGTGACGGTATCGACGCCGTCGTGCTCGGCCGCGACGATGAACGGCGCCGGCTTGTAGTCCGGATAGGTCGTGCCGGCGCCGACGCCGGTCACGAACGTGCGCGCCGGATCGAGCATCCGTCCGTCCCATTCGGGCCTTGCGAACTCGACGACCCGCCCGCCGTCCGCGACGGCGCGTTGCATCAGCACGACGGGATCGGTGCGCACGAGCTGCCCGTCCACGTTCGCATACCGGCTGCACGCCCCCGCCCGCCCCGGCCGGATGCGGCACAGCACCGGACAGGCATCGCACCGCACGATCCCGTCGCCTTCGGCGGCGCCGAACTTTTGCGAGCGGGGAAGCGCTCCGGCCGTTTGGACGGGCTCAGTCATAAGGCGCCGCGCTTCGCCCCTCCCC
>DASVVU010000212.1:0-1941 GCA_036386395.1 Beijerinckiaceae bacterium
TTCCTGATAGAGCATCGTGACCCCGGGGCGGCGAAGTCCCATGTGATGCGCCATCCGCTCCTGCGTGAACTCAACCTCGTCGGCCGCGGCGCGGTCACCCAGCAGGGACAGCCAGGTGGCGAACCGCCCGCCGGACAAGTGGAGGAGCCCGCAGGCGGAGCGCTGCATGACCTGCGTGAGTAACTCGCCGCTGGCTTGCGTCAGCAGTCC
Organism: Beijerinckiaceae bacterium; assembly: GCA_036386395.1. GTDB lineage: Bacteria > Pseudomonadota > Alphaproteobacteria > Rhizobiales > Beijerinckiaceae > JAJKJG01. Next base: position 211 of record DASVVU010000212.1, read on the forward strand.
GCGGAGGGCGGCGCTTCGCTCGAACTCGGGGCCGAGGCGTTCGACGCCTATCCTGAGCGCGCCGCCCTCGATAGCCGCGCTTACATGCCGTGCGGACTGCCGGGCCCTGAAAAGGGTGTTGAGCCCTGCGGCCCCCTCCATGCCGACCATCCCGACCTCTACTGCTTTGCCGTCCGCCATCGGCATGAAGTAGGAGAGCACCGCCCCCTCGGGGAAGTAGACGTGCCGCGCCCGCTCGCCCGCTGATGTGACGACCTCACCGGCCCGGAGCGAGACCGGCTCCAGCCAGGGGGCGAGGCGCTCGAACTCCTCCGCGGGCAGGGAGGCGAGGATGCGGTTGGTGATCAACTCCTGCGACGCCGTCATCTGGCGCCCCTCAGGTGCAGGATTACCGCCGCCGTGCTTCCCGCGTCCGACCGCTCGCGAACGCGCGCGAGCAGCACGCGGAGGGGCGCGGCTTCGCCCCCGGACCGGCTGGTGAAGTCGAAACTGTCGGCCGGGCCGCCGCCCCGCAGGAAGCCCTTGATCATCAGGCGCAGCTCGTCGGCGTTGTCGAAGGCCGCGACCTCTTCGTAGAAGTTATGCCCGGCCAGTTCGGCCCCGCCGCTGTCGCCGGCCCGGCCGTCCGGCTCCAGGCGGGAGAAGAGGATGGTGCCTTCGGCGTCGAGTTCGAAGAGGCCTAACGGCCGTTGCGTCGGGATAAGCGAGGTGCTCATGCGTCAATCCTTTCTCGCCTAGGCGGTACGTGCCCGGACGTGGCGGTCGAGCACCCCGTCCAGGTCTTTCATCTTCAGTGGCTTTGTCAGGTACTCGCTGCAACCCGCGGCCACGGCCCTGTCACGATCAGCCGCCGCCGCGTGCCCCGAGATGATGACGACGGGCAGGGCGCGCAGCGCCTCCCGCGCGCGCAGGCGGCGGGTGACCGAGAGGCCGTCGAGGCCGGGCAGGCCCACGTCCATCAGGACGAGGTCCGGGCGCTCGCGCTCGACCATGGTGACCGCTTCGAGCCCGTCCCCGGCCTCCACCACCCGGCAGCCCTTCGACTCCAGGAAGAACTTGAACAGCAGGCGCGAGTCCTCGTGGTCCTCCGCGACGAGCACGGTCGGACGACTTCGACGGCTTGACGTGACTACCATGGGAAGATGCCTCACGCCTCCCCCGCCTTCGCGGCAAAGGCTCGCAGCCAACTGCCTGGTTTCTGGAAATCGGGGCGGTTGCGGGTGAGAGCCGGAATGCCTCGCCCTTTACCGACTGCCGCCGCATAACCGGCGCGCCTACGTCCCCGGCGTGGAGGCGTGCGAGCACGCCGCGACCCGGAAGCAGACTGCGCACCCGTTCCTTGCCGCCAGAGGTGGTAATAATAGTGAGGGGGGAGGCGCCTGTCTGCCCGTTTCCGGGAATAAGGTGTGGGGCGGGTCTGGTTTGATAGTTTCGACTAGCCGAGCAGGCGCTCGAACTCCGCCCGCACGACCCCGTAGCACTCGCAGGCGAACTCTTCCAGCCCCTCCCGGTCGAGTATGGTGATGTGGCCGCGCGAGTAGCGGATCAGTCCCGCCGCTTGCAGCAGGATGGCCGCCTCGCTCACCCCCGAGCGGCGCGTCCCCAGCATCTGGGCGATGAACTCCTGCGTCAGCTTCAGCTCGTCGCCTTCGACCCGGTCGTGGCACATCAGGAGCCAGCGCGCCAGCCGCTCGCCGAGGTTGTGGCCGCGGTTGCAGGCCGCCGTCTGCG
>DASVVU010000213.1:0-9311 GCA_036386395.1 Beijerinckiaceae bacterium
ACCTCCGGCCACACCGGCTGGGCCACCGCGGCCTCGGCGCCCCCGATTCCGACCACGGCGTCGAGGGGCTCCCACTCGACCTCAATGGCTTCCGCCGCGTCGCGGGCCTCGAGAAGCGTCTCGGCGACCACGAAGGCGACCGCGTCGCCGACGTGGCGCACGGTGTCGGGGCACAGCAGCGGGTAGGGCGGCGTCTTCATCGTCGAGCCGTCGGCGTTCTCGACCGGCGCGAGGCACGGCACGTCCCCGAGGTGCGCCACGTCGGCATGCATCAGGACCATGAGCACGCCCGGCATGGCCCGGGCCGCCGCAAGGTCGCCGATGCGGAAGCGCGCGTGGGCGTGGGGGCTGCGCAGCACGTAGGCATGCGCCGTCCCTTCCGGCCGGTAGTCGTCCGTGTAATGCCCCTCCCCCCGCACGAACCGCACGTCCTCGACCCGGCGGACAGGCTGGCCGATGCCGAATCTTTGCGGGCGCATGAAGGGCTCCGGTTTCAAAGGGGCGCGAAGGTTGCGGGCTTTTGGGCTGCCGTCAATCGCTCGAAGCGCAGCCGATCCATGCCCGATTGCAAGTCTCCCCGGCTTGGCCCAGCATTGCCGCCGGGGACTCCAACATGACTAAGCAACAGGCGGGCGGGATCAAGGTTGGAAAGAATACGCTTCGAAGCCTGGCGAAGGCAGTCCGTCAGGACAAGCTGTGGCGCACCGTCGACAGCCTCGCGTCCTTCCCGACGCGGCATACTCATTCCAAGCACTTGCCCAAGGTTGCGCGCTGGATCGGCAGCCAGTTCTGGAAGCGAGGTTATAACAAGGACGTACTCATGGTGCCGTACCAACATGGGAGGTACGAGCGCCTCAACGTCCTGTGCCGGAAGGAAAGCGACAACGCGCACGCAAGCGTCCGAATCGTATGCGCGCATTTCGATAGCCGTACCGAGGATTCCGGAGACCGCCGGTCTCCGGCCCCCGGTGCCAACGACAACGCGACGGGGATCGCCGTCCTGCTTGAGCTTGCCCGTCTCCTGCAGCCGATGAAGCTCGACCACACGATCGAGTTCCTGGCGACGAGCGGAGAAGAGCAGGATCTCTGGGGCGCCAAGGCCTACGCGGAGCACGTGAAGGGTCAAAACACCAAAATCGATTTCGTCCTCAACATCGATGAGGTCGGGTGTCCGAACGAGGCGCGCGAGGTGGTCTTGGAATACGACACCACCGACGACAACATGACCAACAATCGACTGTCCGAAGACCTTGCTCGCCGAGTAGCGAAGCGTGCAACCGAGGAGCTCAACATTACCTCGATGCACAAGGGAATCATCGACAGCGACTACATGCCCTTCGAAAAGCTCGGCTACGTCGCGATCGGATTATTCGAATCGGGCGAGTACGAGTTCGAGCATTCGAGCCGCGACATCCCCTACCACGTCGACTTCGCTTATGTAGCCGACGTGACCCGGGTCGCGCTCGCAGCACTCCTCGACCAGGAGGGGGCAAGCGCGAAACGACGAGCTTTGAGTCTCACTCGGCAGGAGCCGGCGGCGGCTCCTCGGCGGAAGCGCCGGCAGGAACCGTCGCGCGCGCCCGGCGCCGCCCCAGCCACAGCACCAGCGCCCGGATCGCGACGTAGAACACCGGCGTGAGGAAAAGCCCGAAGAAGGTCACCCCGAGCATGCCGGAGAACACGGCGGTGCCGAGCGCCTGGCGCATCTCGGCGCCGGGGCCGGTGGCGATGACGAGGGGGACGACGCCGAGGATGAAGGCTAAGGCGGTCATCAGGATCGGCCGCAGGCGCAGGCGCGCCGCCTCGACGACGGCGTCGACCGGGCTCTTGCCCTGCTCCTCGGCCTGCTTCGCGAACTCGACGATGAGGATCGCGTTCTTGGCGGCAAGTCCCACCAGCACCACGAGGCCGATCTGCGTCAGGATGTTGTTGTCCTGCCCGCGCAGCATGACGCCGATCAGCGCCGCGAGCACGCTCATCGGCACGATCAGGATGATGGCGAGCGGCAGCGCCCAGCTCTCGTACTGCGCCGCGAGCACCAGGAACACGAACAACACCGAGAGCGCGAAGATGAAGACCGCCGTGTTGCCGGTCGCCCGCTCCTGGAAGGCGATCTCGGTCCACTCGAAGCTCATGCCCTCGGGCAGGGCCGCGCGGGCGATCTCCTCCATGGCGGAAAGGCCCGTGCCCGACGAGACGCCGCGGGCCGTGTCGCCCTGCACCGGCACCGAGGTGTACATGTTGTAGCGCTGCACGAGGTCCGGGCCCGCGGTGTCGGTGACCACGACGAGGGAGCCGAGCGGCACGAGGGCGCCGGTCGAGCTCCTCACCTTCAGGCGCAGGATGTCGTCGCGCTCCTCGCGGAAGCGCTCGGCGGCCTGGGCGCGGACCTGGTAGATGCGGCCGAAGGCGTTGAAGTCGTTGACGTAGGCGCCGCCGAGGTTGACCTGAAGCGTCGAGAAGATGTTCTGCAGGGGCACGTTGAGCATGCGCGCCTTGACCCGGTCGATCTCCAAAAAGATCTGCGGCGTGTTGGCCCCGAAGGTGGTGAAGACGCGGGACAGCCGCGGGTCGCGGTTCGCGCGCCCAAGCACCTCGTTGGCCGCGGCCAACAGCGGGCGCACGCCCTCGCCGGAGCGGTCCTGGAGCTGGATGCGGAAGCCGCCGGCGTTGCCGAGGCCGCGCACCGGCGGCGGCGGGATCGCGACGATGAAGGCCTCCTGGATCGCGCCCATGCGCCGCACGAGGTCGCCGGCGACGGCGCCCGCCGGCAGGTTCTGCCGCACCCGCTCGGGGAAGGGCTTGAGCGGCGCGAACAGCACCGCGGCGTTGGTGGCGTTGGTGAAGGTCGAGCCCGAGAGGCCGCCGATCGCGACGGCGTGCCCGACGCCAGGGGTCGCCAGCATGATGTCGGAGGCCCGCCGCACGACCTCGTCGGTGCGGGTCAGCGACGACCCGTCGGGGAGCTGCACCACGGCAATCAGGTAGCCGGCGTCCTGCGCCGGGATGAAGCCCGTCGGGACGATCCGCGAGACGTACCCGGTCGCGCCGACGAGCCCGGCATAGAGGACGAGCATGGCCAGCAGCGGCAGCTTCCGCCCGACCATGAAATGCACGGTGCGGGAATAGCCATACGAGGTGCGGTCGAAGCCGCGGTTGAATTTTTCCGCCATCCACGAGCCGAAGCGCGCGAGGAAGAAGCGCGGGCGGTGCTCGGAGTGCGGCTTCAAGAGGAGCGCGCAGAGGGCCGGCGAGAGGGTGAGCGAGTTGACGGCCGAGATCAGCGTCGAGGCCGCGATGGTCAGCGCGAACTGGCGGTAGAACTGGCCCGAGATGCCCGGGATGAAGGCGGTCGGGATGAACACCGCCGAGAGCACGAGGGCGATGGCGACGACCGCCGTTCCGACCTCGTCCATGGTGCGGTGCGCGGCCTCGCGCGGCGAGAGCCCTTCGGCGATGTTGCGCTCGACGTTCTCGACCACGACGATCGCGTCGTCGACCACGATGCCGATCGCGAGCACGAGACCGAAGAGCGTCAGCGTGTTGAGCGAGAACCCGAACGCCGCCATGACGGCGAAGGTGCCGACCAGCGACACCGGGATCGCCACGATGGGAATGAGCGCCGTGCGCCAGGACTGGAGGAAGATGAGGATGACGATGACCACCAGGATCACCGCCTCGAACAGGGTCTTGTAGACCTCGCGCACGGACTCGGCGATGAACTCGGTCGGGTTGTAGACGATGGTGTACTCGAGCCCGGCCGGGAAGTCGCGCTTGAGCTCGTCCATGGTCTTGATGACGCTCTCGGCGGCGGCGAGCGCGTTCGTGCCGGGGCGCTGGAACACGCCGATCGCGACCGCGGGCTTGCCGTCGAGGTAGGAGTTGGTGGTGTAGTCGCGGGCGCCGAGCTCGACCCGCGCCACGTCCTGGAGGCGCACGAGCCGCCCTTCTTGGGCCTTCACGATCACGTTGCGGAACTGGCGCACGTCGTTGAAGCGCCCCTGCGTCTGCACGGTGAGCTGGAAGGCGTTGTCGGTGGGCGACGGCGGAGCGCCGAGCGCGCCGCCCGCGACCTGCACGTTCTGCTCCTGCAAGGCCGCGACGACGTCGGTCGTGGACAGCGAATAGGCGGCGAGCTTGTCGGGGTCGAGCCAGACGCGCAGCGAATATTCGCGCGCCCCGAACACGGTAATGTCGCCGACGCCGTCGAGGCGCAGCAGCTGGTCGCGCACGCGGAGCAGCGCGTAGTTCGAGATGTAGAGCTGGTCGTAGGCCTCGGTCGGCGAGATCATGTGCACGACCATCATCAGGTCGGGCGAGCTCTTGCGGGTGGTGACGCCGAGGTTGCGCACCTCGGCCGGCAGGCGCGGCAGGGCCGTCGAGACGCGGTTCTGGACGAGGACGTTCGCCTGGTCGAGGTTCGTGCCGAGCTTGAAGGTGATGGTGAGCGACATGTTGCCGTCGCTCGTGGCGTAGGAGGACATGTAGAGCATGTTCTCGACGCCGTTGATCTCCTGCTCGATCGGCGTCGCGACGGTCGCCGCGACCGTCTCGGCGTTGGCGCCCGGATACTGCGCCCGCACCACGATGGTCGGCGGCGCGATCTCCGGATACTGCGCCACCGGCAGGTTGACGTAGGAGATGTAGCCGACGAGGAGCGTGACGATCGACAGCACCGACGCGAAGATCGGCCGGTCGACGAAGAAATGGGCGAATCTCATCGGTTGCTCTGTCTAAAGCCAAAACCCTCCTCATGCTGAGGTGCGAGGCCGAAGGCCGAGCCTCGAAGCACGCACGACGTCAACGCTGCGTTGGCATCGTGCGTCCTTCGAGGCCCGCTTTCGCGGGCACCTCAGGATGAGGGGCTTGGGAGGATGGCACGACGGTGAATTCTCAAGGCGACGTCACTGCACCTGCGCCCTTGCCTGTGACGGCGGGGCGTCGCGGGAAGGCGGCAGCTCTTTCATCTGCGGCGTGACCTTGGCGCCGGGGCGGACCCGCTGGAGGCCGGCGATCACCACCGACTCGTCGCCTTTCAGGCCCTCGCGGACGAGGCGGTAGCCGTCGATGCGCGGGCCTGGGCGGACGGTGCGCTGCGAGGCCGTGCCGTCCTCGGCGACCACCCAGACGAAGCGCCGGTCCTGGTCCGTCGCCACCGCCTCGTCGGGCACGAGCACCCCCTGGTAGCGGGGCGAGCCCGGGATGCGGATCGTGCCGAAGAGGCCGGGGGTGAGGAACAGGTCGGGGTTCGGCACGACCGCGCGCGCCCGGATGGTGCCGGTCTGCTGATCGAGGCGGTTCTCGGTGAAATCGAGGCGGGCTTTCCGCTTCGGCTCGCGCTCGTCCGAGACGCCGACGAGGACGTCGCCGAGCTGACTGCCGACGTCCGCGACCACGGGCTGCCGCGCCCCGTCGTTCGCAACGGGCTGCGCGCCGTTGAGGGAGATGGCGTTGCGCATGTAGGAGAGGTACGAGCGCTCGTCGACGTCGAAATAGAAATAGATCGGGTCGAGGGAGACGATCGTCGTGAGCAGCGTCTGGTCGGCCGTGACGAGGTTGCCCTCGGAGATCAGCTTGCGCCCGATCCGCCCGCCCATGGGGGCGCGGATCTCGGAGAAGCCGAGGTTGAGCTCCGCCGTCCTGACCGCGGCTTCCGCGGCCTGCTGGTCGGCGCGGGCGATGTCGAGGGTCTGGCGGCGCTGCTCCAGCACCTGCTCGGTGATGTTGCCGGTGCGCCCGAGCGCCTGCGCGCGCTCGTAGTCGGCCTGCGCGAAGGCGACGCGGGAGCGGGCCGAGGCCACCGCGGCCCTCGCCTGGTCGACGGAGGCCTGGTACTGGCGCCGGTCGATGACGAAGAGGAGGTCGCCGCGGCGCACGAGGGAGCCGTCGCGGAAGTGCACCGCCTCGAGGTAGCCCGAGACCCGCGAGCGCACGTCGACGCTCTCCGCCGCCTCAAAGCGCCCAGTGTAGTCGTCGTACTCGACGACCTCCTTCACGACCGGCTTCGCGACGGTGACGGGCGGCGGCGGCGCGTTCGGCGGCGCTTGGGCGAAGGCGGTTTCGAAAGTCAGGAACGCAAGCGCGGCGGCAATGGCTGCCGGCAACGGGCGGAACGAATGCATCTGCATCTCCCAGGGGATGCGCGGCTAACAGAGTAGATGATGCCGCGATGTGCGCAATCGCACATGGCGCGGGGTCACTAACTCGCGAGCGCCTGAGTTCGTTTGCCCTGTCGAAGATGCGGCCCAAACGAAAAGGGCCCGGCTTTCGCCGGGCCCGAGAGGATAGGCTTTGCTCTTTTCGAGCGGGTTCGGCGCTTACGAGCCGAACTTATAGTTGATGCCGACGCGGGCGATGAAGAAGTCGGCGTCGTCGTTGCCGCGCCCGAACAGGCCGACGTTGTTGCCCCGGATCGCAGCGCCGGTGTTCGACACGCCGACGATGCCGTTGCCGAAGCCGAACCGGTTGTTGTTGTTGTCGTCGAAGTTGACCCACAGCCCTTCGAGCTTCACCGTCAGGTTGTTGGTCCAGGCGTACTCGACGCCCGCACCGAGCACCCAGCCGATGTCGCTGTCGTTGTTCCTGCCGAAGAACCCGCCGCTCGACACCGTCGAGCCGGTCAACGCCGCCGCCGGGGTGACGTAGAACGCCGCCGGAAGCTGGCCGCCGTTCGTCACGCCGAAGAAGCCGTTGTTGTTGTTGCCGCGGTCCGTGAAGGCGAAGCCGCCGGTGGCGTACACGAGCACCCGGTCGAAGGCGTAGCCGACGCGAACGCGGGCCGTGCCGAACCAGTCGCTGCCGTCGTTGCCGCGGCCGAAGCCGCCACGGTTGAACAGGGCGACGTTCGCCCCGCCCGGCGGAACCGCAACGATGCCGAAGCCCGGCACCAGGAACGGCGCAACCGGATTCGCGGCGAACAGGTTGTTGCCGCCGAAGAACCCGTTGTTGTTGTTGTTGCCGAAGTCGGCCCACTGGATGTCGGCCTCGACGCCCACGACGAAGCCCGAGCCTGGCGTGAACTGGTAGTTGAAACCGATCTGCGCGCCGGCCAGGAAGCCGTCGCGGTTGCCGCCGTTGCCGACGAAGCCGCCCGGGATCGCCGAGAACGGAGCCGCCGTCACCGGCGCAACCACGCCCGGCGCCACGTCGACGGTCAGTGCGCCGGTGCAGCCGCCGAACACGCCGCAGACGCCGTTGTCGTCGTCGTTGCCCCAGCCGTAGCCGGCGTTCACGCCGACGTAGAAGCCCGTCCAGGTGAAGACGGGAACCGGCGCGAACACCGGAGCGGCGGCGCGGCGGGGAAGGTCGGCCGCCATGGCGCCGGCAGTGAAGCCGACGAGGGCAACCGAGGAGAGGAGAAACTTCTTCATGTGACAGGGATCCATTCTGTGTGTGGTCCGAAGCGCTGTGTACCCAAGTCGGCCTTGGCCGTCTGTCGCTTCCGTGCAACAGGCCCGCCGGAATACGAATCCTTGAGTCAACAAGCAGTTAACCGGCCTCGTCCGGGACGCCCGCACGGCGCGCACAGCCCGCTCACTGTGCCCTGCAGGACACGGCGGCGAAGCTCCGGGTGCCGTCAACCAAGGCTTTACGTTAATGCGCGATGGTGCCCACGACGCTCTCCTCGATCGCGGGCAGCCCCATGTTCGGTCTCTTCGGCGGCAACGACCGCCCTCTCCTCATGGCCACCATCAAGGCGGCGATCGCGATCGGCGTCCTCTCGGTGCTCGCCGCGAAGTACATCGCCGACGGCTTCGACCAGAGCGGGATGACGCGGCTTGCCGCCCAGGCCGCCAAGGGCGAGCCCACGACCACGGGCTCGATCAACCGGGTCAAGCTCGACCCCTGCGCCGCCCCTAAGAAACCCTGACGACCGATTTTCAAGCCTTGAGCCAAGCCGCAAGCGCATCCGCGACCTCCCGCGGCCGCTCCAAGGTCGAGAGGTGCCCGCAGGCCGGCACCGTGACGAGGGTTGCGCCGGGAATGAGGGCCGCCATCTCCCGGGCCTGCTCGGGCGGGGTGAGTTCGTCCTCCTCGCCCACGAGAGCGAGCGTCGGCACGCGGATCGCGGGCAGATCGGGGCACGAATCGCGCCGGGCCATGATGGCCCGGAGCTGACGCACGAAGACCGCGGGCCCGGTCTCCTCCGCCATGAGGTCGTAGATTCGCCGAAGGACCGGGTCGGAGCGGCGGTCGGGGTGGACCGACTTCTCCCAGCGCGCGTCGCAGACCTCCCGGAACCGCCCGCCTTCCGTGAGCGCGATCTCCCGCTCCCGGTTGCGGCGCTGCTCGTCCGTGTCCGCCCGCGCGTTGGTGTCGAGGAGAGCGAGGCGCAGGACGCGCGCCGGCGCTTGGCGCACGATCTCGAGGGCGAGATAGCCGCCCATGGACAGCCCCGCGAGCACAAACTTTTCGGGCGCCGCCGCCAGAAGCCGCCGGGCGATCGCCGCCATGTCGGCGTCTCGGGTATGGTCGGCGAGGACGATCTCGCGGTTACGGCCGAGCGCCGCGACCTGCGGCTCGAACAGCCGCCCCGTGCAGTTCAGCCCCGGCGCGAGCACGAGGGATTCGGCCATGTCCGCCCCTTCCCGGGCTTCCCGTCGTTGACAACGGGCTTCATAGCCCTAAATGGTCCGGCAGCGCGACGGCCCAGGTGCCGGCCGCGAAACTTCTGTGCGCCCGAATCGTTGCCGTGCAATGCGGCCGGTGCAAGAGCCACGGCGCCCTCCGCAACGGTTGACCCCCTCGAATGCCATTCTCGGAACTCGGACTGAGCGACAAGGTGCTGCAAGCCGTCGAGGCTTCCGGCTACACCGAGCCGACTCCGATCCAGGCCCAGGCCATTCCCCACGTGCTCGCCCGCCGCGACGTGCTCGGCATCGCCCAGACCGGCACCGGCAAGACCGCGGCCTTCACCCTGCCGATGCTGACGCTCCTGGAGACCGGCCGGGCGCGGGCCCGCATGCCGCGCACCCTCATCCTCGAGCCGACCCGGGAGCTCGCCGCGCAGGTCGAGGAGAGCTTCGAGCGCTACGGCGCGAACCACCGCCTCAACGTCGCCCTCATCATCGGCGGCGTGTCGTTCGGCGACCAGGACATGAAGCTCGCCCGCGGCACGGACGTCCTGATCGCGACGCCGGGGCGCCTCCTCGACCATTTCGAGCGCGGCAAGCTCCTCCTCACCGGGGTCGAGCTCCTCGTCATCGACGAGGCCGACCGCATGCTCGACATGGGCTTCATCCCCGATGTCGAGCGCATCCTGACGCTGCTCACCAAGCGCGAGCAGACGCTGCTCTTCTCGGCCACCATGC
>DASVVU010000214.1:0-20165 GCA_036386395.1 Beijerinckiaceae bacterium
CGAATCGTCGAGGACGCCGGCGATCAGCGTCCCGACGTTGCCCGGCGTCGCCGGGTCCGGCGCCGCCGACACGCCGTGGATGTCGGAGAGGTCGGCGTCCGTGAACAGCGACTCGCCGACGATGGTGAGGGTGTTCGCGTCTTCGGCCGCGCCGGTCTGGTGGCTGCCGTCGACGAGGAAGACCGGCGCCTCGTTCGTGCCGACCAAGGTGATGGTGACCGGTTGCGTCGAGACCGCGCCGGCCGCGTCCTGGACCGTGATCGTGTAGGTGACGACGAGATGCTCGCCCGCCGCGAGGAACCGCACCGCCTCGTAATCGATGGCGAAGCTCCACTGGACGGTGCCGGCGCCGCCAGCGTCTTGCGGGATCGTGACGGTGAGCGCCGTGCCGAGCGCCGCGAGGGTCTCTGCCGGGATCGTGCCCCCGGCGGGCGAGCTGTCGGCCCGCGTCCACTGCGCCGAGCCGGCGCTCACGGAGGCCTGATGGGTGTCGCCCGCGTCCGGATCGGTGAAGGCGAGCTCGCCGCCAGCCTGCCCCGTGACCGTGCCGGCGCCCGTCGGCGTGTGCGACGGCGTCGCGTCGGGGGAGAGCTCCGGCGCGCCGTTGTCGCCCGTGCCGCCCGCGGTCCCGCCGCCACCGCCTCCGCCACCGCCACCGCCGCCTCCGCCGACGGTGATCGGCGTGATGGGGGTGCTGCCCGGGATCGTGAACGGCGTGCTCGCCGGCGTGAAGGAGGCGGTGGTCGTCGTCCCGCCGGTGCTCCCGAGGTTCGGCAGGGGATCGGGCGTGCCGCCCGAGCCGCCGCCTCCGCCACTCCCGCCGCTGCCGCCCGGGGTGCCGGGAGAGCCGGGGTCGCCGGGCGACGGCGGCGTCGGCCCGGGGATGCCCGGCACGATCGGGTTCGCCAGCATGGCGGCGTTGATGTCGACGACGGTGCGGACGAGGTCCTGCGCGGCGATCCGCTCCGAGTCCGTCACCGGCACCTGGGTCACGGTGACCTGGAAGGTGCCGGTCGGGGTGATCAGGACGGCGGTGTCCTGAGTCGTGAGCCGGGACAGGACGACCGAGGGGTCGTTCTTGTCATAGAACACGACCTCGCCGACGCGGCCGGTGGTCGGGTCGAACACCGAGCGGGCCTTGGTCGGGCCGTTGTTCGCCGAGATCTCGGTGATCACGATCGTGCCGCGGATGCCCATGGTGGCGACCGGGGTCTCGACCTTCATGTCGCCGGTCTTCGCCACCTGGCCGGCGAGGAAGCTGATCGAGCCCTGGACGAGGTTGATGACCGCCGAGTTTCCGGTCCCGTTCGGGTCGTAGACCATCTCGTTCAGGACCATGCGGGCGTTGGCCGCGAGGTTGAACGCGCTGCCGTCGACGAAGCCGATGCCGATCGAGGAGCCCGAGCCGGTCTGGACCACGTCGCCCTTGAACACGAGGTCGCCGGCGTTGAGGTTCACGGGCACGCCGTTGCGGATCACGAAGGCCGAGCCCGAGACCTTCTCGACCCGCCCGATCGGGGTGCCGGCGCCGCCCGCTTGGCCGCCCGCCTGCGCGACCTCGGTCGGGCTCGTCTTGGCGACGATCGCCTCGACGACGTAGCCCGCGATGGTCGCGCCCTCGCGCGAGGCGAGGGCCGGGCGCTTGTCGCCGGCGAAATAGTCGTGGACGACGACCCTGCGGCCGTCGTCGCCGGCGATCAGGAGGTCGCGCCCCTGCCTGTGGAAATCGGCGTTGAACAGGAACGCGGCGTCCGGGATGACGACCACGTCGCCGGACGATTCGACCTCGATGTCGGCTTTGGCCCCAAGGCCGAAGCCGAGGGCGCGAATCGGATCGTCCGACCCGAAGCCGTTGGCCGGATCGTAGGCGTCGAAACCGTGGGCCGGCGGTTCGCGAAGCAAATCTGCTCCTCCGCATTGCGCCGGCGCCCCTCAACGGCCGCCGGCATCCAGATTGCTGCGCATGAAAGACTGTCCGCGCGAGAGCCCCACTCGGCCGCGGCAATCCCTTACCTTAATCGACCCTCAACCCCGTCACAAGCCGCGGCCGAAAGCCAAGACCACGCAACAGCTTGGCCGTGGCACGAGGGCAACGCCGCCGGGCGCGGCTCAGCCGAGGCCGAAGAGGCTCGCCACCGCCGATGCGAGCACCAGGGCCGGCAGCGCGGCGAGGAAGCCGAAGGCGATATGATGGTCGCGCTCCGGGGACATGTCGTCGCGGTCGAAGGCGGCCTGACGGGAACGGCTGAAGCAACCCATGACACCCTCCCTGATGGATCCCAACCCGATGGTCCGGACGATGCGCCCGAAGCGTGCCGCGGCGATGTGCGCCGGCGCACACTGCAGGAGCGACGCTGGCCTTGCGGCGGCGGGCGCATTAGACCTCCGGCGTGCCCTGAGATGGATGTCCCCGGCCCGTGCGCAGCGCAGCAGCCTTGAGACGCCGGCCGGCCGCCTTCCGGTCCGCGGATTTCCTCAGCATCTCGAAGCAGCATTTCCACCGCATCGCCTACACGGAGTGGGGCGATCCTTCGAGCGAGCGCGTCGTCGTCTGCGTGCATGGCCTCAGCCGCCAGGGACGCGACTTCGACTTCCTGGCGCAGGCGCTCGCGGCCGAGGGCTACCGGGTCGTCTGCCCGGACCTCGTCGGGCGCGGGCGGAGCGGGCGGCTTGCCGATCCCGACGATTACGCCCTGCCGCAGTACGCCGTCGACATGACCATGCTGATCGCGCGGCTCGGCGCGCGCGAGGTCGACTGGATCGGCACCTCGCTCGGGGGCCTTGCCGGCATGGTGCTGGCCGGCATGCCGGAGGCGCCGATCCGGCGTCTCGTCGTCAACGACATCGGGCCCTATCTCCCCTGGGCGGCGCTGCGCCGCATCGGCGACAACGTGCGCGAGGCCCCCCGCGAGTTCCCGGACATGGCCGCGGCGGAGGCCTACTTCCGCGACGTCCACGCCCCCTTCGGCGACCTCACCGACCGGCAGTGGCGGCACCTCGCCGAGCACAGCGTCGAGCGGAGGAAGGACGGGCGCCTGCACATGCTGTTCGACCCCGGCATCGGCGAGGCGTTCAGGCCGGGACGGGTCTACAACGTGAGCCTATGGGGCTACTGGGACGCGATCGAATGCCCGGTGCTGGTCCTGCGCGGCGCCTGGTCCGACCTCCTCCTTCCCGACACCGCCGAGGAGATGGCGACGCGGGGTCCGCGCGCCGAGGTCGTCGAGATCGAAGGCTGCGGCCACGCCCCGGCCCTTATGGACGCGGAGCAGATCGGGATCGTGACGGACTGGCTGCGGCGCACCGCCTCCGCGCCGTTGCAAAAGCGGGCGTCCGGTGACTTATGAGCCTGTAAGCGGCCGGAATTTCAGAGCGGATTTATGAACACCATCGTCAAGCCGTCGGACGTGCTCGCGGGGGCGGCGCGGCTGCCGCCCGACCATATGCCGGTCAAGGCTGGGCGGATCGGCGTCCTCCTCCTCAACCTCGGCACGCCGGACGCGACCGACTACTGGTCCATGCGCCGCTACCTCAAGGAGTTTCTTTCGGACCGCCGGGTGATCGAGACCTCGCGGCTCCTGTGGTGGCCGGTCCTCAACCTCATCATCCTGACGAAGCGCCCGGGGCCGAAGGGCCGCGACTACGCCTCGATCTGGAACAAGGAGCGCGACGAGGGGCCGCTCAAGACCATCACCCGGGCGCAGGCCGAGAACTTGGCGGCGCATCTCCAGGCCACGGCCGGCGACCGCGTCGTGGTCGACTGGGCCATGCGCTACGGCAATCCGGCGATCGCCGAGCGCATCCGGGCGCTGCAGGACGAAGGGTGCGAGCGCATCCTCCTCGTGCCGCTCTATCCGCAATACTCCGCCGCGACCTCGGCGACCGCCTGCGACCACGCCTTCCGGGCCCTCATGGACATGCGCTGGCAGCCGGCGATCCGGGTCTCGCCGCCCTACCACGACGACCCGGTGTACATCGACGCGGTGGTCTCTGCGATGCGGGCCGACCTCGAAAAGCTCGACTTCGAGCCCGAGGTCATCCTGGTGTCGTTCCACGGCGTACCGAAGTCGTACCTCCTCAAGGGCGACCCCTACCACTGTCACTGCGTCAAGACCTGGCGCCTCATGCGCGAGGCCTTCGGCTGGCCGGAAGAACGCTTCCGCCTGAGCTTCCAATCGCGGTTCGGCAACGAGGAGTGGCTGCGCCCCTACACCGACGAGACCGTGAAGGCGCTCGCGGCCTCCGGCGTCAAGCGCCTCGCCATCGTGGCCCCCGGCTTTTCCGCCGACTGCCTCGAGACCCTGGAGGAGCTCGACGGCGAGAACCGGCACTACTTCGAGGAGAGCGGCGGCGAGCGCTTCGCCTACCTGCCGTGCCTCAACGACCGCGAGGAGGGCATGCGGGTAATCCGCGCCGTCGTCGAGCGCGAGTTGAAGGGGTGGATCGGATAGTCTCTCTCCTATGCCTCACCGTCATCCCAAGCGAGCCGCGTAGCGCCTCAGGAAGGGGAGCCACAACGCCGGAGCGTGGGGGTGGATCCTTCCGGCGCTTCGCGCCGCCGGAGCTGACAGTGGGTACTAGGACAGCACAAGTCGGCGCAGCTCGTCACCAAAGCCCTTTGCTGCTACATGAGGCCGCCAATCTCTGAAGAAGGGGGGATCCATGACCGCGTTCAACGCTGTCCGGTTTAAGATCAAGCCTGGTCAAGATGGCGATTTCCTGGATGCTCATAAGAATGTGCATCAAGAATGGCCCGGCCTTAAGCACGCCAATATCATCAAGACTGGCGAACATACCTATTGTCTCATAGCCGAGTGGAGCGACGTTGAGGCAATGGCGCGGGCTAGACCGAGCATGATCGCCACCCTCAACTCGTTTAGAGGCACACTTGAGGAGCTCGGGGCAAATCTTGGTGTTACCGACGCGGTATCTGGTCCGGTTGTTATGACGCTCAAGTAAGGTCGCGGCGGGCGGCATTCCGCATGAGCCTGAACGCGCGCCGCACCTGTCGGCGCGGCATGTCCATGAATCGCGGGCAAGGCCCCAATGGGCGTAGGGGCTTCGCTAGGTGAACCCAAAATCACCGAACCATAGGCCGCGCCCTCATCTGTTAACGCAGCCTCTGCTATAACCCCTGCACCGCCGCCCCGAAGAGCGGCGCGCCAAGAGGGGCCACCGCAATGCCAATCACGCTCGGCTTCGACGTCTTCGTCGTCGCGCTCGTCATCCTGGTCGTCGTCACGATCGCACTCGGCGTCCGCATCGTGCCGCAGGGCTACGCCTACACGGTCGAGCGCTTCGGGCGCTATTCGCGCACGCTCGGCGCCGGGCTCGGGCTGATCGTGCCCTACATGGAGCGCATCGGCCACAAGGTGAACGTGATGGAGCAGGTGCTCGACATCCCGAGCCAGGAGGCCTTCACCAAGGACAACGCCGGCGTGACCATCGACGCCGTCGCGTTCTACCAGATCCTCGACCCGGCCCGCGCGTCCTACGAGGTCTCGAGCCTCGAGCAGGCGGTCCTGACCCTCACCATGACCAACATCCGCACCGTCGTCGGCTCCATGGACCTCGACCAGCTCCTGTCGCACCGGGACGAGATCAACGACCGGCTGCTCCGCGTCATGGACGCCGCCGCCTCGCCCTGGGGCGTCAAGGTCACCCGCATCGAGATCAAGGACATCCTGCCGCCGGCCGACCTCGCGGGCTCGATGGCGCGCCAGATGAAGGCCGAGCGCGAGAAGCGCGCCGCCGTGCTCGAGGCGGAAGGCCTGCGTCAGGCCGCGATCCTGCGCGCCGAGGGCGAGAAGCAGTCGCAGATCCTGTCGGCCGAGGGCCGCAAGGAGGCGGCGTTCCGCGACGCCGAGGCCCGCGAGCGCCTCGCCGAGGCCGAGGCCAAGGCGACGAGCCTCGTCAGCGACGCCATCGCCCGCGGCGACCTCGCGGCCGCCAACTTCCTCGTCGCCGAGAAGTACATCGACGCCTTTCGGGCCCTCGCCACCGCGCCGAACCAGAAGGTGCTGATCGTCCCGACCGAGCTCGGCGGCATCGCCGGAACCCTCGGCGGCATCGCCGAGATCACCCGGGCGGTGTTCGGCGAGGGCGGCCAGGGCGGCCTGCCGCGCCAGGGCCCGAGCCGCAGCCTGCCTCCCGCCACCAAGACCTGACGGGCCGCGCGATGGTCGCTTACCTCGCCAACCTCGGCCCCTGGACCTGGATCGTCCTCGGGCTCGTGCTCATGGGGCTGGAGCTGCTTGCCCCCGGCGTCTTCTTCCTGTGGCTCGGGCTCGCGGCGGTGCTGACGGGCGTGCTCGATGCCGTCTTCGACCTGTCCTGGCAGGCGGCGGCGCTCGTCTTCGCGGTCCTCTCCGTCGCCTCGGTGCTGATCGGGCGGGCGGTGACGCGCCACCCCGAGGACGAGGACGACAGCCCCTCCGCCCTCAACCGCCGCGGCCACGCCCTGATCGGCCGCGTCTTCCCCCTGGAGACGCCGATCGCCGACGGCGCCGGCCGCATCCGCGTCGACGATTCCTCCTGGCGCGTCGTCGGCCCCGCGCTGCCTGCCGGCGCGCGCGTCCGCGTGGTGCGGGTCGAGGGCGCGACGCTCGTGGTCGAGCCGGCCTAAGCCAGCGTCGCCAGAAGCCCGGCCATGAGTCGCCCGCGGCGCGCGAGGCTGTCGACCACGAGGTGCTCCTCCAGCGTGTGGCCGCCGCCGCCGAGCACCCCGAGCCCGTCGAGGGTGGGCACGCCCATGGCGCCGGTGAAGTTGCCGTCCGAGCCGCCGCCGGCGCTGCGGTGGGGGATGTCGAAGCCGATCTCCTTCGCGATCCCGCGCGCCGTCTCGTAGAGCTTGAGGGTTGCGGCGTCCGGCTCCCACACCGGGCGGGTGACGCCGCGCTCGACATGGAACGCCACGTCGTCGGCCATGCCGGCCATGGCGAGCATGCGCTCGACGCCCCGGTCGAGGTCGGCCTGGCGCTTCGCCATGGAGAGGGCCTCGGCCCGGCAGGTCGTGGCGACGCAGTTGACCCACTGCCCGCCGTGGATGACGCCGACGCTGAACGTGCAGTCGTCCGTCGTCATGGCCTCGACCTCGATGATCTTGCGGGCCATGGCCCGGATCGCCGAGCGCCCCTCGGCGAGGCGCGCGCCGGCGTGGCTCGGGCGCCCGACGGTTTCCAAGTTGAAGCGGGCGATCGCGTAGCGGCCGGTCACGACCGAATCGTCGGCGCCGCCCGGCTCCGGCACGAGCACGAACTTGTGCTTCGCCGCCTCGGCCTCGATGAGCTCGCGGGTCGAGGGGCTGCCGACCTCCTCGTCCGAGGTGAACAGGACCGTGACCGGGAGCGGCGTCCCGACGCCGGCCTTCGCGAGGAGCCGCAGGGCCTCGAGGACCAGGAAATTGCCGCCCTTCATGTCGTAGACGCCGGGGCCGTAGGCGCGCTCCCCGTCGCGCCGCCACGGCAGCTGCGCCAGCGTGCCGACCGGATGGACCGTGTCCATGTGGCCGAGCACCAGGACGCCACCCTCGCCCTTAAGCCGATGCGGCAGGCGGGCCCGCACGCAGTCGCCGAACCCCATCCGCCCCCGGACGCGCTCGATCGCGGCCCCCATGGCGGCGAGGTCGCGGGCCGCGATGTCCATCATGCGGTTCACGGCGGCGGCGTCGAAGGTCGGGCTCTCGCACTCGACCCAGGGGCGCAGGCCCTCGAGCATGGCGTCGGCGTCGAACGGCAGGTCCTTGGGGCTCATCGCGGGCGGTCTTCCTGGGCGGGCGGAATCGGAGGGCGATGACATTCCCCTTTACCAGGCGTTTGGCAACCAGCCGCTCCCTCGCCGCGATCCGCTTCGCGTCCCACTCCGCATCGTACTGTTCCCAGCGGAAGTCGAAGCGCGCGCGGAGATCGTGTCGTCGCGCACCTGCGCGGCCTGGTGGCCCTTGGCGAGCTCGGGCGCGTGCGCCGCTCCCGCGCTTCCTGAGATCGGTGCCTCGGCGCTGCAGTCGTGCGCAACCGGACGGAGTCATCGCGCGCTGCCTGCGGTTCTGGTCCATTTTCCGAAACTGAGCTCGACTCCGGCTTGCAACGCGCACCGTTCTTCGGTCGCGCCCGCGGCCACGTTTCCACCGTTCAGCAATCCGGATTTCGAGTGAAGGTAGGTGAAGGAGTAGACGCAGCGGGAATCTTGGTTCGTGTTTCTTGCCCTGACGCACACCAACGTTGGGGAGGACCGCGTGACTTCTCCCGGCGGCGGCATCGTGCAGCCGGCCGGCGAGCTCCTCGGAGAGGTGGCGGGGACCGCGCCGATGCGGATTGCGAGGCAGCATCCGCCCGTGATCCGAGTGCGGTCGCTCGACAGCGTGCCCACGACCGTGAGGCCGTTGACGTAAACCGTGAGCGTGTCGCCGTTGCAAGTCCAGGTGCCGGGGGCGCATTGCGGGCAATGGGCAACACCCGACCCATCCGGCCGATATTCGCCGACATAGGTCTGGCCGGTCGCGAGGACGGTGATCTGCCAGGAGCCCTGAAAATTGCGTGCGCAGCTCGCGGGCGGCGCGGCCGAGGCCGTTGTCGCGAGGGCGAGCGTCGCAAGCGTGAGGAGGAGGCGGAGGATCATCGCCGCGGTAGATGATCGAATGCGCGTCCCAAGCGCAAGCAGCCGATGCGAGAATGCGTGGATGGCCGGGTCGCGCCCGGCCCTGAAGAGGGTGGAGGGAGAGCGCGGCCTCACTCCGCGACGTCGACGTAGAGCCTCCCGCCGCCCGCCAGGAACTCCTCCGACTTTGCCCGCATCCCCGCCTCCGCCGCCTCGCGCTCCATCTCCCGCACCTCGGCGCGCAGGTCCTGCGTGATCTTCATCGAGCAGAACTTCGGGCCGCACATGGAGCAGAAGTGGGCGACCTTGTGGGCGTCCTTCGGCAGGGTCTCGTCGTGGAAGCTCCGCGCCGTGTCGGGGTCCAGCGAGAGGTTGAACTGGTCCTCCCAGCGGAAGTCGAAGCGGGCGCGGGAGATCGCGTCGTCGCGGACCTGCGCGGCGGGGTGGCCTTTGGCGAGGTCGGCGGCGTGGGCCGCGATCCTGTAGGTGACGACGCCGGTCTTGACGTCGTCCCGGTTCGGCAGCCCGAGGTGCTCCTTCGGGGTCACGTAGCAGAGCATGGCGGTGCCGAACCAGCCGATCTGCGCCGCGCCGATGGCGCTCGTGATGTGGTCGTATCCCGGCGCGATGTCGGTGGTGAGCGGCCCGAGCGTATAGAACGGCGCCTCGCCGCATTCCCGAAGCTGCTTCTCCATGTTGACCTTGATCTTGTGCATCGGCACGTGGCCGGGGCCCTCGATCATGACCTGGCAGCCCTTGGCGTGGGCGATCTTCGTGAGCTCGCCCAAGGTCTCGAGCTCGGCGAACTGGGCCGCGTCGTTGGCGTCGGCGATCGAGCCGGGGCGCAGGCCGTCGCCGAGGGAGAACGAGACGTCGTAGGCGCGGCAGATGTCGCAGATCTCGTCGAAGCGCTCGTAGAGGAACGACTCCCGGTGCCCGGCGAGGCACCAGCGCGCCATGATCGAGCCGCCGCGCGACACGATGCCGGTGACGCGGCGCGCCGTGAGCGGGACGTGGGCGAGGCGCACGCCGGCGTGGATCGTGAAGTAGTCGACGCCCTGTTCGGCCTGCTCGATGAGCGTGTCCTTGAAGACCTCCCAGTCGAGCTTCAGCGGATCGCCGTCGACCTTCTCGAGCGCCTGGTAGATCGGCACGGTGCCGATGGGCACCGGCGCGTTGCGAATGATCCAGCCGCGGATGTTGTGGATGTTGCGGCCGGTCGAGAGGTCCATGACGGTGTCGGCGCCCCAGCGGATCGCCCACACCATCTTCTCGACCTCCTCGGCGGCGGTCGAGACGACCGCCGAGTTGCCGATGTTGGCGTTGATCTTGACCAAAAAGTTGCGGCCGATGGCCATCGGCTCGACTTCCGGGTGGTTGACGTTCGCCGGGATGATCGCCCGTCCCCGCGCGACTTCGTCGCGCACGAACTCCGGGGTGATGAAGGGCGGGATCGACGCGCCGAAGCTCTCGCCGTCGGCGAGCTTTTCCTCCGCATCCGCCAGCATCGCCTCGCGACAAAGATTCTCCCGGTGGGCGACGAAGATCATTTCTTCGGTGACGATGCCGGCCCTGGCGAACTCGTACTGCGTCACGAGCTGGCCCGGTGCGCCGCGGCGCACCGTTCGCTCGGCCGGACAGGGCGCGACGAGCTTCTCGGCCGAGATGTTGCCGTTGTCCTCAGGTCTAACCGGGCGGGGCGCGACGGCGGCGTAGCCGCGCGAAGAAATCCACGGCTCGCGGACGAGCGGCGCGCCTCGCATGAGGTCGATCGCGGCGCTGGCCTCGGTGTAGGGGCCGGACGAGTCGTAGAGGCGGACCGGCGGCTCCTTCGGGTCGGACAGGGCGATCTCCCGCAGGGGGACGCGGATGTCGGGCCGGTTCTGCGGCGAGGCGTAGACCTTGCGGGAGCCCTGGATCGGGCCGATGGTGACGGACTGCGGCAGGCCCTTGAGGTTCGTGACGGGGGCGTTCATGCGGGATCTCCTCAGGTGCAGGAGATCCGGGGCTTTGGCTGGGGGGCAGCGCGTACTAAAGTTCCAGTCCCTCCGCCGGAATGACCCGGATCAGGTTCAAGGGTCACGGCGCCAGCCGTATCTCAGCCCCTCGATGGGGCTCCCCTCGGAACGGGGCGGACTGTTGGGCCGGCGCACGGGATTGTCAACGGACTTCTGCGGCGAAGCTTGTGCATCGCGCCGCTGACGAAGCCGGTTGACTTTCGCGCCCCGGGCGGCAGGGTCCGCGCGCCTCGCCGGAAAAGAGAGCCATGCCGTTCAAGCCTGCGTCGCGCGCCCTGTCGCGCTTCACCGTCCTCGACCTGACGAGGGTCCGCTCCGGCCCGACCTGCGTGCGCCAGCTCGCCGACTGGGGCGCGAACGTCATCAAGATCGAGACCCCGGAGGGGCTGGAGAAGGGCGACGCGCCGGGCGGCCCGCGCCACGGCTCCGACTTCCAGAACCTGCACCGCAACAAGCGTTCCTTGAGCCTCAATCTCAAGACCCCGGAGGGGCTTGGCGTGCTCAAGCGCCTCGTCGGACGAGCCGACGTCCTCGTCGAGAACTACCGCCCCGACGTGAAGCACCGGCTCGGCATCGACTACGACGCGCTCAAAGCCGTGAACCCGCGCCTCGTCTACGCCAGCATCTCGGGGTTCGGGCAGGACGGCCCCTACCGGGAGCGCCCGGGCTTCGACCAGATCGCGCAGGGGATGGGCGGCCTCATGTCGATCACCGGCCTCCCCGGCCAGGGGCCGGTCAGGGTCGGCATCCCGGTCGCCGACCTCACCGCCGGCCTCTACTGCTCCATCGGCATCCTCGTGGCGCTGCTTGCCCGGGAGGAGACCGGCGAGGGGCAGTGGGTGCAGACCTCGCTGCTGCAGGCCCAGATCGCCATGCTCGACTTCCAGGCGACCCGCTGGCTCATGGACAGGCACGTCCCGAAGCAGGCCGGCAACAACCACCCGACCTCGATCCCGACCGGCGTCTTCAAGACCGCCGACGGCCACATCAACATCGCGGTGACGGGCCAGAAGATCTGGGAGCGCTTCGCCCGCGCGATCGGCCGCGAGGATCTTCTCGCCCACCCCGACTACGCCACGGCGGCGCTGCGCTCGAAGAACCGCGACGCCCTCGGCGTCGCCATTAACGAGGCGCTCGCCTCGCAGCCCAGCAGCGTCTGGATCGACCGCTTCAACGAGACCGGCGTGCCCTGCGGCCCGATCAATTCCATCGACGAGGTCTTCGCCGACCCGCAGGTGCAGCACCTCGGAATCGCCCAGTCCGTCACGTCGCCGAAGCTCGGCGAGATCACCCTCGTCGCCCAGCCCGTGAAGCTGAGCGAGACTCCCAGCGCCCTCGTCGCGCCACCGCCGGAGAACGGCGAGCACACCGAGGAGATTCTTTCCGAGTTCGGTTTCGGGCCCGACGAGATCGCGGAATTCCGCCGCACCGGCACCGTGTAGATCGCCGCCGTCACCGCGGCGCGCGCAGCTCCTTCAAGACGGCCGCATCGGCATGGCCGTCGGGGCGGAGGCCGCGGTCGATCTGGAAGCGGCGCACGGCGTCGCGGGTCTTGAAGCCGATGCGCCCGTCGGCGTCGCCATCGAGGAGGCCGCGCTCGGAAAGCCGCTTCTGGAGCTCGACCCGCTCGCTCCGGCCGAGCATCGCCTCGGTGCGCGGCCAGGCGCCCTGGATAGGCGCCCCGCCGAGGATGCGGTCGCCGAGGTGGCCGACCGCGAGGGCGTAGGAATCCGAGGTGTTGTAGGCCTTGATGACGAAGAAGTTCTCGGTGAGAAGGAAGGCCGGGCCGCGGGCGCCGGCGGGCAGGAAGAGCAGGCCCTCGCCTGAGCGCGGCATCTCGGCGCCGTCCACGCGGCGCACCCCGGCGGCAGCCCATTCGGCGAAGCCGCGGCGGTGGACCGCGTAGTCGAAGCCCTCGGGCAGGGCGACCTCGAAGCCCCAGGGCAGGCCCGGCTTCCAGCCGTGCTCCTTCAGGAAATTGGCGATCGAGGCGAGGACGTCGGGGACGGAAGCCCAGATGTCGCGCTTGCCGTCCCCGTCCCCGTCGGCCGCGTAGGCCAGGAAGCTCGACGGCATGAACTGGGTCTGGCCCATGGCGCCGGCCCAGGAGCCGAGCATCTCGGCCGGGCGGATGTGGTCCTTCTCGATCATCTCAAGCGCCGCGATCAGCTCCCGCTCGAAGTAGCCGGCGCGCTGGCGGTGGAACGCGAGCGTCGCGAGCGCCCGGATGACGGAGTTCTTCCCCATGTAGCCGCCGAAGCCGCTCTCCAGGCCCCAGGCCGCGAGGATGATCGACCGCGGCACGCCGTAGAACGCCTCGACGGCGTCGAGGACTGCGGCCCACTGCCGGGCAAGCTCGCCGCCGCGCCGGATACGCACGCCCGAGACCGCGCCGTCGAGATAACCCCAGATCGGCTGCACGAACTCGGATTGCGCCCGGCTCACCACGGCGACCTTCGGGTCCGGGGTCAGGCCCTGCAAGGCGAGATCGAAGGTCGCCCGCGAGATGCCGCGGGCCTGTGCCTTGGGCCAGAGGCTTTCCAGATAGCGCGCGAACTCGGGCGACGGAGCTTCCGGCTTCGCGGCGGAATCGGCGGGCTTGGGCTGGGCCGCCTTGGCGGGCGGGGCCGGCGCAGCGGGGTCGCTTTGGGCCAAGGCGACAGGCGCTGCCAGTGCTGCGCCGACCATCGCTGCGAGAAGCATTGTCCGCATGAAGTGCCCGCCCCGAGGACGCTGCCTGCCCGGCAAAGCGACGACGATATGGTTTTTACGGATGCATCATCGTCATGATCGTCACCACTGTCATCCCCGGCGAGCCGAAGCGGAGCGTAGGCGAGGGAAGGGGATCCAAGCCCCGGCGCCGCTTGGGTCCCCTTCCCGGCGCTACGCGCCGCCGGGGACGACAGTGGGAGCCGTACAGGTCTTCTCCCACGCCTCAGCGCAGGTTGCGCACCTTCAGCGCACGCTCCCAGGCGAGCGCCTGACCGACGATCTCCGTGAGATTGTCGTGGCGGGGGGTCCAGCCGAGCTCGTGGCGGATGCGGTCGGCCTTGGCGACGATGCGGGCGGGGTCGCCGGGGCGGCGGGGGGAGATGCGGACCTCGAAGTCTGTCCCTGAGACCTTCTTCACCACGTCGACGACCTCGAGCACCGAGTAGCCGCGGCCGTAGCCGCAGTTGAGGGTGAGGCTGTCGCCGCCCCGGCGCAGGTGCGCGAGGGCCGCCATGTGGGCCGAGGCCAGATCGCTGACCTGGATGTAGTCGCGCAGGCACGAGCCGTCCGGGGTCGGGTAGTCGGTGCCGAACACCTCAATGAAGGGGCGGTCGCCGAGCGCCGTCTCGGCCGCGACCTTGATGAGGTGGGTGGCGTTCCGGGTCGACTGCCCGGAGCGCCCGCGCGGGTCGGCGCCGGCGACGTTGAAGTAGCGCAGCGCCACGTAGCGCAGGTCGTGGGCGCGGGCGGCGTCCTCGAGCATCCACTCGGTCATGAGCTTCGAGCGGCCGTAGGGGTTGATCGGGTTGAGGGGCAGGTCCTCGGGCACGGGCACGACCGCCGGCTCGCCGTAGACCGCGGCGGTCGAGGAGAAGATGAACTTTTTGACCCCGCCCTTCACCGCGCTCTCGATCAGGGCGCGGGACTTCACCGTGTTGTTGAGGTAGTAGCCGAGGGGGTCGGCGACCGAATCCGGCACCACGATCTTGGCCGCGAAATGGGCGATCGCCTCGACCTTGTGTTTGCGGATGGTGTCGAGGACGAGGTCCTGGTCGCCCATGTCGCCGACGACGAGGGTCGCCTCCGGCGGCAGGGCCCAGTCGAACCCGGTCGAGAGATTGTCGAGGACGACCACCTCCTCGTCGGCGTCGAGGAGCGCCAGCACCATGTGGCTGCCGATGTAGCCGGCGCCGCCCGTGACCAGGACCGCCATTTTCCTGAAACCTTCCCCTTCACGCCGGCTTACCGTCAAGCTAAGCGCAGGCGCGCAACCGTCCTAACCTTCAGCCGTTAACATCCGCCTCCCTCGGCGGTTCGCTCCTCCCTCTCCTTCACACGCCAAGCCCTCGAAGCCATGAAGCGCATCCGCAAAGCCGTCCTCCCCGTCGCCGGCCTCGGCACCCGGTTCCTCCCCGCCACCAAGGCGGTGCCGAAGGAGATGCTCACCGTCGTCGACCGCCCGGTGGTGCAGCACGCGGTCGACGAGGCGCGCGAGGCCGGGATCGAGCACTTCGTGTTCGTGACCGGGCGCGGCAAGGGCGTCATCGAGGACCACTTCGACATCGCCTTCGAGCTCGATGCGACCTTGGCCGAGCGGAAGAAGACGAAGGAGCTGGAGGAGCTTGCCCGCCAGCTCCCGGCCGCCGGGCAGACGAGCTTCACCCGCCAGCAGGCGCCCCTCGGGCTCGGCCACGCGGTCTGGTGCGCCCGCGAGATCGTCGGCGACGAGCCCTTCGCCCTCCTCCTCCCGGACATGCTCCACCACGGTCCCTCGTGCCTCGCCCAGATGGTGCGGACCTACGAGCGCACCGGCGGCAACATCGTCGCGGTCTACGAGGTGCCGGACGAGGAGACGAACCAGTACGGCATCTGCGGCGTCGATGCCGACATGCGCATCACGCAAATGGTCGAGAAGCCGCCGAAGGGTAAGGCGCCGTCGAACCTCGCGATCTCCGGCCGCTACATCCTCCAGCCCGAGATCTTCGGGCTCCTCGAGCGCCAGGAGCGCGGCGCCGGCGGCGAGATCCAGATCACCGACGCCAAGATCCGCCTGTCCGAGACGCAGAGCTTCCACGCCGCCCGCTTCGCCGGCCAGATCTACGACTGCGGCTCGAAGATCGGCTTCCTCATGGCGAACGTCGCCTACGCCCTCGACCGCGACGATCTCGCCGGCCCGCTGCGGCGGGGTCTCGAGGGGCTGCTGGGGCGGAGCTAGGAACCCCAGCGACGACTGCTTACGCCTCTAAGCCTGAATTTGATAACCCCCGGCTTCATCATCCCTCAAGATGGTGAGAGTGATCGGGCTGTCGACCGCCGCCACGAGCAGGGTCTTCAGGTTCGAGTCCGCATAGGGGAATCCGTAGGAATTGCTGCTCTCGTGCACGATCTGGGCGTAGACGTTCCCCTGGCCGTTCCCGAACGGCTTCTCCGAAGAAAACTTCGTGCTGTCGTTCGGACCGTCCGCGGTGAAGTAGCCCTCGTTGATGCCGATGCAGAGGTTTCGGAACAGCGAGTTCGTGTAGACCGCCGAAGCGTCCTGTCCGCGGTTGTCGGGGCGGTTCTGCGGTAGCGTCGCCCCGTTGAACAGGATGGTTCCTCCGTCGCAGCGATAGAGGTATTCCGTCGTGAATTGGCTCTTCAGGATCTCGAATCTGTCGGAACCGGACGTGATGGCGAGGATCGGGCCGTCGCCGGGCAGGTCCCGATACCTGCCCCTGGCAAAGGCTCCCGTGAACGTCTTGGCCGATCGGCCGATCGGCGTATCGGTTCGGATCGCCAGTGCGGCGCCGGCCATCGTCAGCGCGTTCAGATAGTCGTCGTATCCGCGATAGAACGGAAACTGGATGTTGGGGGCGACGATCTTGGTCCTGCCGCCGCCGCAGTCCTTGACCACCGCCGGGTCTTGCCTCGTCAGCGCGCGGGTCTTCATGTCGGCGACGATGTCCTTCACCGGCCTCTTGTACCCCAGCGAGAACGGCTGGCCGTCGTCCGCCAGCTTTCCTTTCAACGTCAGCGGCAGCCCGACGATGTCGACGTTCGACAGGTTCAGCCACACGCCGTTGTCGGCCGCGCCCCTGCTGAATTCGATCCAGCCATAGTACTGGTTGCCGTTCGGATCGGGCGCCGGCGGCATCGCTCCGTACCCGACGTACAGCCGGCTGCCCACGAGGGTCTCCGCCGAGAACGAATGAGACGGGCTGCCGGCGAAGAAATCCCCGATCGGCGTCGACTTCCCGAGCTCGAGGCCCTTGAGCCCGGTGTTGCTTGCCGCGGTCAGCAGAAGATGGATTTGCGTCTCGTCGCCCCTGTCGTTCACGACCTCGAAGCTGAATGTTCCCATGGCTCCCTCCCCCTCATCTCGCCGTGCGCAGGGTTTCGGCCGCGCGCCCGATGGGCGGCGTGCCCGTGTCCGATCGGGTTACGTTCACCCGGCAACAGGTCTCACCGGCTTGTCGGCGAAAGGCGGCCGCGGGCCGTGAGACGCCGAGAAGGGGCCGGCTGTAAGTCTCAGCCGGCAAGCGGGTTGACTGTAAGCACCAGCCTCGTCGGGTTCTTGGTGATGCCGACGCTGCTCTGCTCACAAACGTCGTCGTAGCCGAACGCATAGGCCTTCTCGAGGATCGCGTTCTTGTGGAGAGTGGCCGCGTACATGTTGACCGGCTCATGGGCATAATATTGCCCGACCCGGTCGCACAGCGGCAGCACGTCGAGATCGACGCCGTCGACGACGCCTTGCCCCAACGTCGACCGCAGGAACCCGGCTCCGAGGTCCCTGGAGATGTCGATGGCGTCCGTCGAGGGCGGCCCGACGATATCGAGCTGGACCTGGCATTCGTACACGTCCTTGGAGCCCGATATGAACCCTTCGCGGCGGTTGGCATTGGGGTTCCTGATCATGACCGCCGGCTTCCCGGAACCGGCCGGCGGCTCGAACACGAAGAGGTCCTTGTTCGGCCCGTCCTTGTGGACGCGGCCCGTGTAGTCGCCGCCGCTCACCCGGATGAGAAGCTCGTTGTCCGCGTAGTAGGTCCAGACGCGGTCGATGTAGGCCGCGAGCTGGTCCTTGGGGAACAGGCCGAGCTCGATGCCGTGGTAGGGGCAGAAGATCCGGAGGGGGATGCCGGGAAACGCCGGGTTCGGATCGGAGAGAACGAGCTTGCTCCAAGGCGCGGGGAGGCTCGCGATGGTCTTCAAGATGGTGCTTCGCGCGTTGCCCTCGAAACCGGTCTTCAGGTGCTCCGGCGTCTTCAGATCGGGCTGGTAGCCGTAATTGTCGAGCTGCAGCGCCAGCCCGAAGAAGTCGAGCTGCGTGAGATTGGCGCCGAGCGTCGTCGTGGTCGCGTCGTCTCGCGTCCACGTCAGCTCGAAATAGTCCCACAACTTATTGTAATTCTCACCTTGAACCGGGTCGCCCGGGCTCCAGCCGCTCGGAGAGACAGGAATGCCATCGGCCGTCGTGCTCGTGAAAAGTTGCCCGCCGAACGACAGGTAGACCCGCAAGGACACGAGGCGAGGCAGCGCAATGGTCATATTCTTTTCGGGCAGCAACATCGAGAAGGTTGCCTTCGTCGAGTTCTTCGGGGTGTCCTCGACGTTGCCCTTCAAGTCGTTCGTATAGACGTACTCGGCAGTGCCCGGGATTATGCCCTGGATCCATATGTACAAGTCCGCATCAAGTCCCGACTGGTTCACAACCTGGAAAGGGATGGTTTCCAGCCCGCGGTTGTTCTGTCCTGAATTCATCGCGCTTCCCTCTCGATGAGTGAGCCGTAGCCGAGCTGACGAAGCGAGTCCGCTCAACGATCCAATGCAACGCCTTGCAGGACTTCGAGCCGTCTTTGCGGGCCGTTCACGATCGGCAATACTCGCTGAAGAGAAGCACACACTGCATGAGCACCTCGCGCGATCTGTCTCACGACGAGGCATTTACGTTAGCCGCCAAGCAGAAGGGGGCCTATTTTACTGTCTTTATCACTCTATCATAGGATGCAATTTAATCAAACATATTCTTCAAGTTGCGATCCATCCAGGCAGGCTCGGAACGAGGCGCAGCCGGGCCAACATCGATCGCTACGCCGAATTTGACCGGCCGAACGACCAGTGGGCGTGTGTTCGCCTCCGCTGGCCCGGGCCACGAGCCTGCCGGCTACAGGCCGGCTCGCGCGTGCCGCCAGTAGAGATAGCAGGCTGCCGACTCGGCCACGAGCGCCGCGGCGGCTCCGACGAGGGCTCCGAGGACGGAGCGGATCGGCCACGCAGTCCGGTCTTCGCCAGCCCCCATCCGAGGACGGCCATGGACGCAAAGACGATCATGAACACCACCGACAGCCGCGCCCAATAGGGCTGGCCGCGGTCGAAGGCCTGCCAGAACGTGACCGGATCGTCGATCGCGAGCGCCGGGAGGAAAAAGGCTACGGATTGAACCGCAAGCCCAGGAGGACCGTGTTCGCGCTGTAGTCGGAGCCCGGCTGATTGCTCTTCAGGCGCTCGTGGGTGAAGCTTGCGCGCAGCGCCACCGAGCGGGTGAGCTTGTATTCGACGCGGGCGCCGGCCGTGTAGGTCACCTCCTCCAGGGGCACGCCCTTGTAGTCGTTCTCGGTGACGCCGAGGATGCCGGTGACGCTGAGGTTGCGGCGCAGGTCGTGCTGGACCTCGAGGCGGGCCGTGCGGGTGAGGATGCCGCTGGAGAACGGGATCGTGGTCTCGTCGACGGAGGTCTGGGCGCGCAGGCGCACCGTCGTGAGCGGCGTCGCCGACCAGATCAGCGCCGCCTCGACGAGGGGGCCGCGCAGGTCCTTGAGGCGCGGGTCGTCGTAGGTGCGGCGCTGGACGCCGGCCGAGGCCTCGCCGGTGAGCGTGCGCGTGATCTCGAAGGTGGTGCCGGCCCTGAGGCCGAGGCCGTCGGAGTCGCGGCGAAAGCCGGCGTTGTCGATCGCGCGGTCGTGGACGCGGGTGTCGGCGAGGGCCTCGACGAAGGGGATCACGCCGGGAGTGAGCTCGTAGCCGGCGCGCAGGCGCAGGCCGTACTGCGTCGCGTCCCGGTCGCTCTGGTCGATGATCGTCCCGCCGGGGAGCTTGGCGTCCTCGTACACCGTGCGGTCGACGGTGCCGCGCAAGCCCACGAGGAGCCGGTTGAAGCGCTGCGTCACGCCGGCCGCGGCGCCGGTCGTCAGTACCAGCGGACGCTCGGTCACCTGCGCGTTGAGGTCGGGGCTGCCCGGGCGCTGAGTGTCGAGGGCGAAGCGGCCCTCCAAGTCGACCTGGGTGTCGCGGGAAACGTCGAGGCGAAGTCCCAGCCGCCCCTCGCCTTCCGGCCGGTCGGCACCCTTCACGTTCGGGTAGGCGCTGTAGCTGCCGCGCAGGAGGCCGGTGAGGGCGTGGGCGTTCCAGTCGCTCTGGAGGCGCACTTCGGCGTCGGTGCGGAACACCGTCGAGCCCTTGTGCCGGCCAGCGTCGCGGTTCGGGTTCGAATCGTAGCCGACGCTCTCCTGGATCGCCGGCAGGACCGTGACGCCGCCGAGCCGCAGGCCGAGCTGGGCGTAGGGGTCCTCCTCGGCCGGGCGCCGCGGGCGCCGCCGCGGGGGCGGCACGGCCGGATCGGGGATGCCGACCTGGATCGGCTGGACCGGCCGGGCGACGTTCGGCGAGGTGGTCGGCGCCTGGATCGTGCTCCGCACCGGCGCAGCGGTGGCCTGGCGGCTGCGCCGGCTCTGCGCCCGTCGCGGCCGGCGCTCGCCGGGGCGCAGACGGGTTGCATCGCGGGCATCGGTGGCGGTCGAGCCGGCTTCGCCGGAGGTCTGGCCGGCACGCGCCGTCGCGGTCCCGGCCGCCCCCGTCGAG
>DASVVU010000215.1:0-7895 GCA_036386395.1 Beijerinckiaceae bacterium
ATCTCGTTCATCGCGCCTCGCTCATTCAGCCTGATTCTGAAGATTGGAAGCGCTGGTCTTCATATCACCCAATGGTGCCGAAAATTCTTTCGAGCCGCAGATTCCGCAAAGCCATCGGGCATAACCCATCTGGTCGGCTGAAAGCCATTTATAGCAAGTATGAAGACCCAATCTTCAGAACGATCATGGAGGGCACTCTCTCTGCCTTCAAACGACCTCTCAAGAAATTCGTGACTTCTGTATTCAATACCCGTGTAATTCCAAATGTAGTAATTGGTTCTTTACCAGACGCTTCATACAATGCAGCTGCATTTCGGGTTCCTGGCCAGAGGAAGTACGTTATTATATTCAATTGGGGGTTGTTTAACGTGCTGACGCGCGTCTCCAAAATATTAGTGCGCATTCAAGCCCACTTCCCGCTCTCAATTAAGATCGACCTTTCCGAGTCAAGCTGGGCCGACAAATATGAGCAAGCGGTCATGCGCGTCATGGATGCAGCAGAGGGCGTCATCTTGGCTAAAGCGTTTGCAGCGACTTTTCTCGATTACCATCATATTCCCCATGAACTGGACTACGACGTAAACAGCATCAATAACGACCTAACCAGCACGCTAAATGGTGTGTATGCAGTAGGGGCGGAGCGCTTCGTTTTGGCGCATGAGATTGCGCACGTGATGTGCGGACATTTGGACACTCCCGAAAGCACTACTGCACATGCTCTTCCAGATGGCAACCGCGTTGAGATATGTCGGCCTAGCCACAAGGACGAGATTTTGGCTGACTTGCTCGGCGACAGCTTGGCAAGCATGGCTGCATTGCATGGGTTGCTCGACGAAAGAAGAAAGATTATATCACATGAGTTGCTTAATCATAGGTTAGTCGGCTCATATTTTTTCTTTATATGTGCAGAAATGATTGAGTATACTTTCACCATGTTCAATCTAGCTAGTAAAATATCAGATACGCATCCACCCCTTGCACAACGAATAGAACTGGTTATGGCTCAAGCCAGATCTAGAAAGCATCCTAATTTTGAGATTATGGTAGAAATGCTCAAAATTAAGCTAGAGAAACTGTTGATAAAGAGCATCCCTTACTGGGAGGAGGTGGCGGAAAAGCGGCTAGGTTCATCTCTCTGAGTTATCGAAAAGGGTGTTCGGGTTTTCGCAGAATCTTTCAATCCCGATTGATAGGAGGCAGCGAGCGAGCGTGGCAATAATGAATGGGGTTGAAGTTACGAAACTTCCTATTGCATCGGCAATGATTGCGCTGGCCTCCGTAGCCCTATCGTTTAGAGCGGATTGCACTGTTTTGGCATGTGGGCAGATCCTGGCACGCAGCGCTACGAGGATGGCTGAATAGCGGAGAAATGGTGGAAGTTGCAATGCGCCCTTCGGAACTGGTATGCCATATTCACGTTCAAGGGCTTCCAGCGCAAAGAACAGGTTTTTGTCCACCCCTGTCTCCTGAGTTTGGCGGCCTGAGTTTAGATCAATTAGGGGGATAGTTGCTGCGGAGGCATAATTCATTAAATTTTCTTAGTCAAAACGCCTTGAACGTGATGATCGTCCGGGTGTCCTGGATCTCCGGGATGACCTGCACGTTCTCGGCCACGAAGTGGCCGATGTCGACGCCGTCGTCGACGTGGAACTTGGCGAGGATGTCGTAGTTGCCGGCGGTCGAGTAGATCTCCGAGGCGATCTCCCGGTCGGCCAAGGCGCTCGCGACCGAGTAGGTCTTGCCGAGCCGGCACTTGATCTCGACGAAGAAGGTCTGCATCGCGCGCTCCGGTCCTGTCCCGGCCCTCTATGCCAGCCGGCGCGCGCCGTGGCCAGCCTCACTCGGAAGCCAGCGCCGCGACCCGCCGGGTCATAGCGGAGTCCGGGTCGGCGAGGGGCGCGATCACCGTGAAGTGGTTCTCCCCCGGGATCGCCTCAAACCGGGTGCGCACGCCCGCCGCGGCCCAGCGCTCGACGATGGTGCGGCTCTGGCGCAGGTACTCGGCGCTCTCCGCCCCGCCGACCACCGCGTCGAGGGAGAGGCCCGCGGGCGGGGCCCAGGTCAGCGGGCTCAGAAGCTCGGCCTCGGCGGCGTTCATGCGCAGCGCCCCGTTGATGCTCGTCGGCACGAGCGGCTTGAGGTCGAACAGGCCGGAGATGGCATAAGCCGCGCGCACGAAGTCCCGCGGCAGGGCCTCGTCGACGGCGGGCCAGTTCGTCGCCAGCATGCAGGCGGCGAGGTGCCCGCCGGCGGAGTGGCCCGCGACCACGAGCCGGCGCTCGAAGCGGGCGAGCTCCCGGCAGGCCCGGCGCACCTCCTCGACGATGTCGCCGACCCTGACCTGAGGGCAGAGGTCGTACCCCGGCACCGCGACGTTGATCCCGCGCCCGTTGAGGCCCCGGGCCATGTGGCTGAGGGACGACGGCGCCAGGTTCTGCCAGTAGCCGCCGTGGATGAAGATCACGGTCGCGGCGGCGTGGTCCGGGGAGGGGGCGTGGAAGAAGTCGATGAACTGGCGCTCGCCCGGGCCGTAGGGGATGTGGAGCGGCGGGTTGACGTTGCGGTAGGCGGCGGCGTCGCGGGCCCAATCGGCGAGGATCGCCGGGTGCTCCGGGACGCGGGCCCGGTTGTTGTACTCGGCCTCGTAGTCGATCGGCGGCATGGAGGGGGAGCTCCTGCCAAGCTTGGTAGCCGCAGACTGCATTGCGACGCAACCGCAGGCTACGCCTTTTGACACATGGGAGGCGCGCGCGCACAACAAACCTTCGGCTGCAACGAACAGGAATCGCATGGAGGATCCCATCCTGGTCGAGGTCACGCGCGGACCTCAGGTCGAGTCGCGCCACCGGGGCGCGGTCTCGGTCGTGGACGCGGAGGGCACGTCGGTGCTCGCCCTCGGCGACGTGGAGTGCCGCGTCTTCCCGCGCTCGGCCGTGAAGGCCTTGCAGGCGCTCCCCCTCGTCGAGGGCGGCTTTGTCGACAAGTACGGGCTCACCGACGCCGAGATCGCGCTCGCCTGCGCTTCGCACTCGGGCGAGCCGGAGCACGTCGCCGCCGCGACGGCGGTGCTCGCGAAGGCCGGGCAGACGCCCGCCTGCCTCGAATGCGGGGCGCACTGGCCCTCGAACGACGACGCGGCGCGGGCGCTCGCGGCGGCCGGCAAGACCCCGACGGCGCTGCACAACAACTGCTCGGGCAAGCACGCGGGGTTCGTCTGCCTCGCCCGCGGCCTCCGCGAGGACCCGAAGGGGTACGTCCGCCCCGAGCACCCGGTGCAGCGGGCGATCGCGGCGGCCCTCGAGGACGTGACCGGCGCCTCGCACACGGCCGACGTGCGCGGCACCGACGGCTGCTCGATCCCTACCTACGCGGTGCCGCTCCCGGCGCTCGCCTTCGGCTTCGCCAAGTTCGGGGCGGGCGTGGGGATGTCGAAGGGCTGCATCCGGGCGGCGAAGCGCATCCGCGCGGCGGTCGCGGCGCATCCCTTCATGGTGGCGGGCACGGGCCGCTTCGACACGAAGGTGATGGAGCGGTTCGGCGAACGCGTTTTCGTCAAGACGGGGGCCGAGGGCGTGCACTGCGCGGCCCTGCCGGACCTCGGCTACGGCATCGCCGTGAAGTGCGACGACGGCGCGAAGCGCGCCGCCGAGGCCGTCATGGCGAGCGTCCTTCTCCGCTTCCTCGAGGCAGAGGACGAGGAGCGCGCGTTCCTCGCGAGCTTCGCCCGCCGCCCGATCAAGAACTGGAACGGCCTCACCGTCGGCGAGGTCCGCGCGACCGAGGCGCTTGCGACCTAACCCCGCCCGACGAACGGCATCTTGGTCGCCATCACGGTCATGAACAGCACGTTCGCGTCCGGCGGCAGGCTTGCCATGTGGACGACGGCGTTCGCGACGTGCTGCGGGTCCATGAGCGGCTCCGCCCTGACCGACCCGTCGGCCTGCGGCACGCCGTCCTTCATGCGCCGCGCCATGTCGGTCTCGGCGTTGCCGATGTCGATCTGGCCGCAGGCGATGTCGAAGGGGCGCCCGTCAAGCGCGATAGACTTCGTGAGCCCCGTGATCGCGTGCTTCGTCGCCGTGTAGGGGGCGGAGTTCGGGCGCGGGGCGTGGGCCGAGATCGAGCCGTTGTTGATGATGCGCCCGCCGCGCGGGCTTTGCGCCTTCATGAGCCGCATCGCGCCTTGCGCGCACAGGAACGAGCCCGTGAGGTTTGCGTCGACGACCTTCTTCCACTGCTCGAAGGACAATTCGTCCATGGGCACGGCCGGCGCGCCGGTGCCGGCGTTGTTGAACAGGAGGTCGAGGCGGCCGAAGCGCTCCTTGATCCTGGCGAAGAGGTTGTCGACCGAGGCGGGATCGCCGACGTCGGTCTCGACCACGAGGGTCTCGCCGCCGCCCTCCCGCGCCGTGGATTCGAGCGGCTCGCGCCGCCGCCCGGCGAGCACGACCGCATAGCCCGCCTTGAGAAGTCCGAGCGAGACCGCCTTGCCGACGCCCGTCCCGGCTCCGGTCACGAGAGCAACCTTGTTTGCCATCCTGCGCATTCCCTCTTCGACGGACGCCTTCGCCCGCTCGAGGGGCGGCGCCGGGGCGCAGGTTAGTGCAGCCGTCGCGATCGTGCATCAATTTGAATGCGGCGGCCGCGAGCGCTGCCGAATCTCCCAGACGTTCACGCCGACGACCGTGGCGAGACAGGCGGCGATTCCGACGCAGCCCGCGACCATGTTCGACGCCCCGAGCTTCGCCGCCAGAGTGCCGGCAATGAGCCCCACGAAGATACCGGCCACGAAGCCCGGTATCGCTCCAGGAGATAATCGGCCATGGCGGCCATCGTATCACGAGCGCGGGGCCGAATGCGCCGGCGGGTTGCCGGCCTGCTTCTCGTCCCTTTGCGCGGTTTCCTCTCCGAGGAGCCTAACGCTCGCGCTCCTTCACGGCGTTGCGGATGCGCTCCATGCCGTCCTTGGCGGCGGGCTCGACCTTGAGGATCGGGTGGCCGTGCTTCGAGCGGCGCTTGGTGAAGAGGAGCCGCACGTAGCCGCCGTTGCCGAGCGGCAGGAAGTAGACCCCGTCGGTCTCGTTGCCGAGGAAGCAGCAGGCGCCGATGTAGAAGCTCTCCTCATAGGGCTTGACGGCCCGCCGCACGGTCGGGTGCATCACGAGGGTGATGCCCTTGGCCTCGCAGACTTCCTCGATCCCGGTGATGGTCAACACGGCCATGAACCTCACGCGACGCGCCGCCGGAAGGGCGGAACGAAAGTGCCTCTCGTGAAGCTCAACGTCCGCGACGCTTCGCGGGTTTCGCGGTACTCTGGATTTCGTGACAGCGTGCGGTCGCGGACCTTTCGGCGCCGCTCCACGTTACGGGGAATTCATGGTGGCGCCACGGGACCGTAACCCGGCCGCGGGCAGCCTGCAGCGACCTTGTCCGATGGTTTGAGACACAAAGGAACCGCCCGCATGAAACGCACGATCATCGCCCTCGCCGCCGTAACCGTCCTCGCGGCTGGGGCGATCGCCCAGGACCGCGGGGGAGGCGACCGCGGCGGGTTCGACGGTCGCGACCGATTCGCCCGCGGCGACGCCGACTTCGGGCGCGGGGGCGGCTTCGGCCGGGGCATGGGCCGCTTCTCGCCCGAGGACGTCGAGGCCTTCACGGACGCGCGCATCGCGGCGCTTCATGCGGGGCTCAAGCTTTCCGCCGACCAGGAGAAGCTGTGGCCGCCGGTTGAGGAGGCGATCCGCGGCCTCGTGAAACTGCGCCGCGAGCAGGCCCAGGCCCGGCGCGAGCGCCGCGAGCAGGGCGGCCTCGATCAGAATCGCGACGACCTGCCGGGTTTCCTGCGCGGCATGGCGGACCGCCAGGGCGCCCGCGCCGAGGCGCTGCGCCGGCTCGCCGACGCGGCCCAGCCTCTCTACGCCACCTTCGACGACGGCCAGAAGCGCCGCCTGCGGCTGCTTGCCCGCCACATGCGCCCGCACGGCATGATGCGCCACGCCTGGCGCGAGGGCGGCTGGCGCGGCGGGATGCGCGACCGCGACATGGACGGGGATCGCGACGGCTTCGGCGGCCGCGGCTTCGACCGGCGCCCCTGAACGGCGGCATTCCCTCTCCCCGCTTGCGGGGAGAGGCCGACTCGGCCGTCAGGCCGAGCGGGTGAGGGCCAGGGAGTGCAAATTCCCAGCGGCGAGTGTAATTCCCCTGCCCCTCACCCCAACCCTCTCCCCGCAAGCGGGGAGAGGGGGGGCGACCCGCCCTTTTTCGCGGGGCGCGGGCGTGGCAGAAGCGCCGCCATGTCCGGTCCCCACTCCATCGACCGCGCCGCCGTCGCGGCGATGATCGTGCTGTGCGCGAGCTGGGGCTTCCAGCAGGTCTCGGTGAAGCTCGCGCTCCCCGAGGTCGCGCCGATCGCGCAGGCGGCGATCCGCTCCATCGGCGCGAGCGTCCTCGTCAGCGCCTTCGCCTGGTGGACGCGCCGGGATCTCAGGATCGACGACGGCACGCTGCGCCCCGGCATCCTCATCGGGCTGATCTTCGCGGCGGAGTTCGTGCTGCTGTTCCTGGCGCTCGCCCGCACCGACGCGGCCCGCGTCGCGATGCTCCTCTACACCGCGCCCTTCGTGGTCGCGGCGGGGGCCCGCTTCCTCCCCGTGCCCGAGGCCCTGACCCTTGACCGCTGGGCCGGAATCGCGATCGCCTTCGCGGGCGTCGCCCTGCTTCTCAGCCCGGCCGGTGCGGTCCTCGGCCCCGGCTTCTGGGGCGACCTCATGGCGCTCGGCGCCGGCATGCTGTGGGGCCTGACCACCCTCGTCATCAAGGGCACGTCCTTGCGCGCCGCCGAGCCCGCCAAGGTGCTGCTCTACCAGCTCGTCGTCTCGGCCGCCGCCATGACGGCGGCATCGCTCGTCGCCGGCGAGGCTTGGCGCGTGCCGGTGCGGGGGTTCACGTGGGCCGTGATGGCCTACCAGGTCGTGTGGATCACGACCGTCACCTACCTCGTCTGGTTCTGGCTCGTCTCGCGCTATCCGCCGGCCCGCCTCTCCGTGCTCTCGTTCCTCGCCCCGGTGTTCGGGGTGATGTTCGGCCACTGGGTCCTCGGCGAGCCGCTCACCGGCCCGCTCCTCGTCTCCCTCGTCCTCGTCGCCACGGGGATCGTGCTCGTGAACCGGCCGTCGCGGGTCGGCTGACGGAACGCATTGCGTTTTGTCCGCAGGCCGCCCAGCTATTCAGCGTCCTGGAGGAACGCCTTTGCGGGATCGCTTCACGCGCATCGCCCTCGTCCTCGTCATCGTGCTCCTCGCGGCCTTCGTGGCGGAGCCCTACGTCGCGCGGCTGTTCTATGCCGAGGAGGCGCCGCGGACCGTCGCGCCGCGGGGCGACCTTGCGGCGGCCGAGCAGGCGACGGTAGCGCTGTTCGAGCGCGTCTCGCCGTCCGTCGTCCACGTCTTCGCGCAGGCGCGGGCGAGCCGGCAGTCGCTCATGGAGGGCGAGGAGGGCGGCGGGCAGCAGACCGGCACCGGCTTCGTCTGGGACGCCGCCGGCCACGTCGTCACCAACAACCACGTGGTCCAGAACGCCTCGCCGATCGCCATCCGCCTGTCCTCGGGCGAGGTCGTCTCGGCCGAGGTCGTCGGCACGGCGCCGAACTACGACCTCGCCGTGCTGCGCCTCGGGCGCGTGCGGAAGCCCCCGCCGCCGATCGCCGTCGGCACCTCCGGCGACCTCAAGGTCGGCCAGTTCGCCTACGCCATCGGCAATCCGTTCGGCCTCGACCAGACGCTCACCACAGGGGTCATCAGCGCGCTGCAGCGGCGGCTTCCCACAGGCGAGGGGCGCGAGCTCGCCGACGTGATCCAGACCGACGCGCCGATCAACCCCGGCAACTCCGGCGG
>DASVVU010000216.1:0-4576 GCA_036386395.1 Beijerinckiaceae bacterium
CAGGCCCGCATGACCTGGATCGGCAACGGCTCGACGGTCCTCTCCCCCGTGGTGCCGCTCCTGCTCGGGGCCCCGAAATACCTCTCGGGCGAGATCGGCCTCGGCGAGCTGATGCAGATCGCGACCGCCTTCGCCCAGGTCCAGATCGCCCTCAACTGGCTCGTCGACAACGCCATCCGCCTCGCCGAATGGCTCGCCTCCGCGCTGCGGGTAACCGAGCTCGTGGAGGTGCTCGACAACCTCG
Organism: Beijerinckiaceae bacterium; assembly: GCA_036386395.1. GTDB lineage: Bacteria > Pseudomonadota > Alphaproteobacteria > Rhizobiales > Beijerinckiaceae > JAJKJG01. The sequence continues at coordinate 245 of DASVVU010000216.1, forward strand.
ACGCCACCATCGGGACATACGGCTCGGACACGACGGTCGTCCTCGGCTTCAGCCCGGACGACGCCATCCACTTCCGCAACGTCTCCATCGCCCAGCTCAACGGCAAGCTGATGATCGAGGACGCCGACGTGGTCATCCCCAGGGCTGAGAAGGTGCTGGTCAAGGGCGAGAGCGGCACCGGCAAGAGCACCCTCATCCGCGCGATGGCGGGCCTGTGGCCCTGGGGCTCGGGCGAGATCCTGAGGCCGAAGGACGCGACCTTCGCCTTCATGCCGCAGCGGCCGTACCTGCCGCTCGGGACGCTCCGGCACGCCCTGCTCTATCCCCATACGGAACAGACGGCTCCCGACGAGGCGCTCGCGGACGCGCTGCGGCGCTGCGGCCTCTCCCATCTCGTCCCGCGCCTCGACGAGGAGGACCAGTGGGACGGCATCCTGTCGGGGGGCGAGAAGCAGCGTCTCGCCTTCGCGCGGCTTCTCGTCAATCCGCCGGACATCATCATCATGGACGAGTCGACGGCGGCCCTCGACGAGGAGAGCCAGGCGCGGATGCTCGAGTTCCTGCGCACCGATCTCGCCGAGGCGACGGTGCTGTGCGTCGCGCACCGCCCGGGCCTCGACGAGTACTTCGACCGGGAGGTCCGGCTCGTGCGGCTCGAGGAGGCGGGGCCGGCGACGGCGCGGCACCGGCGCCTGCCGCGCTTCCGCAACCTGCTGCAGCGCCTCCGGCGCAACCCGTCCGCGAACCCGGCGGTCGCGGCCCCGACGGTGCCGGCGGCGCCGCAGCGGGAGCCCGTCCCGACGAGCGAGGACGCGCCGCGCGCGCCGGAGCGGGAGCGCGCCGACGCTTCCTGAGCGGGCTTAAGCCAGGGAGATCGAGGCGACCTCGCGGCCCTTCTGGCCCTCGACGGTCTGGACGATGACCCGCTGGCCTTCCTGGAGGTCGCCGAGCCCCGCCCGCATGAGGGCCGAGCGGTGGACGAACACGTCCTTGCCGCCGTCCTCGACCGCGATGAAGCCGAAGCCCTTGGCCGGGTTGTACCACTTCACCGTCCCGGGCTGCTCCTCGGAGGGCGGGCCGCTGGGGCGTCCCCCGCCGCCGCCGGGGCCGCCGAAGCCGCCGCTGCGCGGAGGCCGGCGCTCGCCGTAGCCGCCGCCGCCGCCGCCATATCCGCCGCCACCGCCGCCACCACCGTAGCCCCCGCCGCCGCCACCGCCGAAGCGGTCGCCGCCGCCGAAGCGGTCGCCGCGCGGGCGGGCCGGCTCCGCCGTCGAGGTGTCGACCTCGAGGATCTCGGTCACCTGCGGGCCCTTCTGGCCTTGCGCGGTGCGGATGACGAGCTTGGTTCCGGGCTGCATCTCGGTCTGGCCGGCGCTCTCGACCACCCGCACGTGCAGGAAGGCGTCGCCCGAGCCGTCGCCCATCTCGACGAAGCCGAACCCCTTCTCGGGGTTGAACCACTTCACCGTCGCGTCCTGCGGCGGGCCGGAGGCGACGGGCGTCGAGCGGGGCGCCATGGGCGACATGGGCGCCTCGCCCCAGCCGGGCGGGCTGTCGCCGAAGGAGCGGCGGTCGTTGCCGAAGTCGTCGCGGCCGCCGCCACGGCCGCGCGGGCCACGAAAGTCTCGATTGCGGTTCATCGTCTTAAGATCCAGGGAAGGGTTGGGGGGCGTCGTGCTTGGGTCACCGTCTCCAACCTATCTGGGAACGACGATGCAAGCGCTTCGGGACGGGCCGCAAAAGGCCCAGGCGGCGCGGAGAGTCGTGCCCTCTCCGTCGCAGCGACGCGATCGAAACTGGTCAGCGAACATAACCTCGAGCCTGACGGCCACCTCCGACGCGCCGGGCCCTATTCTAATGAGCTTGGCCCGCAGAGCAACAGGATCGGGGCCGACTCCGCGCGTTCCGGCGAAAAAAATTGGAATCCAAGCCGCGGCCGCGGGGTTTGCCTCAGGAACCAACCTTCGCAATGCCGGTTGAGTCCGGGTCACAACCCGAGGAGAACCGTCGATGGCAGCCAAGGAAAAAGGCCTGGAAGACCTGTTCCTGAACACGCTCAAGGACATCTACTACGCCGAGAAGCAGATCCTGCGCGCGCTGCCCAAGATGGCGAAGGCGGCCGAGTCCGAGGAGCTGCGCGAGGCGTTCCAGACCCACCGCGCCGAGACCGAGGGCCAGATCGAGCGCCTGGAGCAGGTGTTCGAGGCCATCGGCAAGCGGGCGCAGGGCAAGACCTGCGAGGCGATCCAGGGCATCATCGAGGAAGGCAAGGAGATCATGGAGGACTTCGCCGAGAGCGACGCCCTCGACGCCGGCCTCATCGCCGCCGGACAGGCGGTCGAGCACTACGAGATCAGCCGCTACGGCACGCTCCGCGCCTGGGCCCAGGAGCTCGGCCTCGAGGACGCCGCCGGCCTCCTGGAGCAGACCCTCGAGGAGGAGAAGAAGACCGACAAGCTCCTCTCCGAGCTCGCCGAGGCAAGGGTGAACCAGAAGGCGGCGTGAGCGCCAAGCGAACCGGCAAGCGCGCTCCGGCCCCGGCTGCCGAAGGGTACGGGCTCCACGGGAGGCCCGTACGCCCGGCGCTTTTTCACGTGCCGCATCATCATGATGCGCGACTCCGGAAAGCGGGAGGCGATTTTCGGAAAAGATCACATTGAAACAAAGGGATAGGGTGGGATCGACGCCGCGAGAGAACGCCGTCATCCGTTATGATGACTGCCGCAGCGCGTCATGATGATTGGACGGCAGGGATGTCGCGTGGAGCGGATCTCTCGGGCCGGAACGGCCGCGCCATGCGCGTAGCGCAGGGAACGGTGGCGCGCTCGTGCCGCGCATTGCACGCTGTTCCGTCGGGCTTCCGGAAAGGCTGGCCTACCGCTTTCTGAAGATGCCGGTCGCCGCGGCCTTCGCCAGAGCTAGCCGGGCCGCCGTCCGCCGCGATCGAGCGCCAGCTCTCGCGCCACACGACCCTTCCCTAAGGCTCAATTAGCAGTGGACAGGGGCTTTTAACCCTCATCGCACAGTTGTAATGAAACTTACTACAATCATTCCGAGCATGCGCATTGGGCTTCCGACCTACGTACGATGTCTATCTGGCGAACGCGCTTTTCTCGGAGGCCGATCAGGCGTTCAACAATCAAGTGGCAGCTCGCCTGCGGGCAGCTGGCCTGAGCGTGTTCCTGCCACAGGAAACAGGCGAGAACCGCGCCGGCGCACCGACGGGCGAGGAGATCTTCGTCAGTGACGCCCAACGGATAGCCCGCAGCCGCGTCCTCCTGGCAGTCCTGGACGGCGACGTCCTCGACGATGGCGTGGCCTGCGAGATCGGGCTCGCCTTCGGCATGGGAGTGCCCGTGGTCGGGCTCTGGACCGACTTGAGGCGCTTTCGAACGGGCGAGGGCCGAATCTACCGGAACATCTTCGTGACCGGCGCCATCGAGCGCAATGGGACCATCTGCTCAAGCACGTCTGAAGCCGTAGCGCGGTGCGCCGAGGCCGTCGACGGACTGAGCCCGGCCGGCAGGGCACGCCGGGTTGCGGCTCATTATGCGGCCAGCCGGGAGGTGCTCGCAGACGCCCTGTCCTGGATTCGAACGGCCTATCGGCCGGCGTTCGATCCTGGCGAGGAAATCATCAGGCACTTGCAGGAAGCCGCCCGACCGCCCTCGTCCGTCCTGGACGTGGGCGCGGGGGAAGGCTGGCTCGGGAAATATGTTGCCGATCGGTGGCCTGCCGCGCGCTATGTCCCGATAGATCCTGCACGCCCCGATTTAGGCGGGGCCACTCTCGACAACATCGAGCCGGCCTCGGTTGATGCGATCGTGCTTGCATACGTGCTGCACGACGTTCCGGACGCCGGCGCCCTGATCGACACGCTGTCACGCTTGCTTCGTCCGGGCGGCCACATGGTCATCCTCGACGTCCGACGATCTGCCCGGACTCTGCGGCAAGCTCAGAGATGTTCAAGTCCTCGGCCCGGACTCGGCCGATCCTCGCCTGACGGCAAGGCGCATGGCCGATCTGGCCGGCAGCTCCGACTTGAGCCTCGACAGCCTATGCATCGTCATTCGCGATTTCGTCTTCGAGACGAAGGCTCATCTGGAGAGCTACATCGCCGCATTCGGCCTCGACAAAGGTCTGGACCTCCCCTGGCTGCCGCTTGCGCCGTGCGCGAAGGCGCTGACGGCGATCGCCGCAAGCCTGGAATACCCCTTTATTGATCGCAGGAGCTTTGTTTCATGCCGGCTGACGAAGCCTTCGATATCCCCATAATTGCCCTCGAAGGTATCGATGGCGCAGGCAAGACAACGTTAATGGAGTCGTTGCGTG
>DASVVU010000217.1:0-13605 GCA_036386395.1 Beijerinckiaceae bacterium
GCGGCGCACCAAAGAATTCACCCCGTCGGCGCCGACGACGAGATCGGCGTCCCCCAGCTCCGCGACGGAGCGGACCGCATGGTCGTAGCGGAGCTCGACCCCGACCGACACCGCCTGCTCCTGGAGGAGCCGCAGAAGCTCCAGCCGTCCGATGGCCGAGAAGCCGACGCCGTCGATGGCGATGCGCTCGCCCCGGTGGATGAGGGCGATGTCGCTCCAGGTCTCCATGCGTGGCGCGACGAGGTCGGCGGTCTCGGGATCGTCGGCGCGCAGGAAGTCGAGGGCGCGGTCCGAGAACACGACGCCGAAGCCGAAGGTGGCGTCCGGCGGGTTCTGCTCGAACACCGCGACTTCATCAGCCGGGTGCCGGCGCTTCCGCAGGTAGGCGAAATAGAGCCCGGCGGGGCCTCCACCCAGGACCGCGATCCGCATATGAAGCCTGCTCCGCCGTTCCGGCGGGTCACTTGGTGGAGAACCGCGTGGACGATGGCAAGCCTTCCGGGCGCGAGATCGTCGAGGCGGCGATCGCGGGCCGCCGCTCGGTGCGGGCGTTCCTGCCTACGCCGGTGCCGCGCGCGCTCGTCGAGCGCATCCTCGACGTCGCGGCCCGGGCGCCGAGCGGCACCAACATGCAGCCCTGGCGCGTCCGCGTGCTCGCCGGCGCGGCGAAGGAGCGCCTCTCGGCGGCGCTGATGCGGGCCGAGGCCGAGGGCTCGCCCCACGAGGCGGAGTACAGGTACTACCCCCAAGAGTTCTTCGAGCCGTATCTTTCGCGGCGGCGCAAGGTCGGCTGGGACCTCTACGGCCTTCTCGGCATCGCCCGCGGCGAGACCGGGCGGATGCGGGCGCAGCACGCCCGCAACCTCCTCTTCTTCGACGCGCCGGTCGGCCTGATCTTCACCATCGACCGCAGGCTCGAGATCGGGAGCTGGCTCGACTACGGCATCTTCCTCGGCAACGTCATGACGGCGGCGCGCGGCCACGGCCTCGACACCTGCGCCCAGGCCGCCTTCGCGCCTTTCCACGAAGCGATCCGGGCGCACCTCGGGCTCGACCCCGAGGAGGTTGTGGTGTGCGGCATGTCGCTCGGCTATGAGGACCCGTCGGCACCCGAGAACGCCTTGCGCACCGACCGCGTGCCGGCCCGGGAGTTCGCGAGCTTCGAGGGCTTCGATTGATGTGGCCGTCGTTCGTCCCGATCGCGCGCGCCTTGGTGCTCCTCGTCGCCGGCGTGCAGGCCTTCTTCATCGCCGTCTTCGTCTTCTTCTCGCTGACGGGCGATTCCTTGGGGATCGCCCGGGCGCTCGCGCTGTTGCTCTCGCTCCCCTTCGTGGTCGTCACCGTGCCGGCTCTCGTCCTCCTGCGGCGGAATCGGGTCGGGGCGGCTGCTGGCCTGGTGCTCCTGTCCCTTGCGGTGTTCTGGCTTTTGTGGCGTTTCGCTTGAACGCGTCGTCAGTCGGAGCACGGAGGAACGCATGCAGGAGCGCAATCTCGGATCGTCGGGCCTTCGGGTCTCCATCGTCGGCGTCGGCTGCAACAACTTCGGCTGGCACATCGACCTGGAGGCGACCCGCGCCGTCGTCCACAAGGCCCTCGACCTCGGCGTCACCCTGTTCGACACGGCAGACACCTACGGCGAGCGCGGCGGCTCGGAGCGGCTCCTCGGCGAGATCCTCGGCGTGCGCCGCAAGGACATCGTGCTCGCGACGAAGTTCGGCCTGGAGATGGACGACGCGGGCCGCAAGAAGGGCGGCTCGCGCGCTTATGTCATGCGGGCCGTCGATGACAGCCTGCGCCGCCTCAGGACCGACTGGATCGACCTCTACCAGCTCCACCGCCCCGATCCGCTGACGCCGATCGAGGAGACGCTGCGGGCCCTCGACGACCTTATCCGCCAGGGCAAGGTCCGCTACGTCGGCTGCTCGAACCTCCCAGCTTGGCAGGTCGTCGAGGCGCGGTGGACCGCAGAGGCGCGCAACCTCGTCCCCTTCGCCTCGTGCCAGGACGAGTACAGCCTCCTCGTGCGCGACATCGAGAAGGAGCTCGTGCCGGCGATCGAAGCCTACCGCATGGGATTGCTGCCCTTCTTCCCGCTGGCGAGCGGGCTCCTCACCGGCAAGTACAAGCGCGACGCCCCGATGCCGGAAGGGACCCGCCTCGCCAACACCCAGCGCCTCGCCGACCGCTACATGACCGAGGCGAACTGGGGCAAGGTCGAGCGCTTGGAGGCCTTCGCGGCAGAGCGTGGCAAGACCCTCCTTGAATTGGCGTTCAGCTGGCTCGCCGCGAAGCCCTACGTGTCGAGCGTGATCGCGGGCGCGACCAAGCCCGAGCAGCTCGAGGCGAACGTGCGGGCGGCCGAGTGGGCGCTCTCGGCCGAAGACCTCGCCGAGATCGACCGGCTCTCCGCCGGGTGAGCATCCTCCACCGTTATCCCTTGAAGTTCGCCGGCAAGCCCTGGCGCACCTTGCCCATGTCCCGCCACGGGTCGCCGCCGATCTCCTTGAGGCGCCCCGGCACCGTCTTGATGGTGAAGGCCTGGGGATCGAGCTTCGGCGTCAGCTCCTCCCACGTGAGCGGCGTCGCGACCGGGGCGCCGGCGCGGGAGCGGGTCGAGTAGGGGGCAACCGCCGTCGCGGTGGCGTCGTTGCGCAGGTAATCGATGAAGATGCGGCCGCGGCGCTCGGCCTTCGAGACGCGGGTGAGATAGCGTGTCGGGGTGCGCGCCGCGATCGCCTCAGCCGTGGCTTTCGCGAAGGCCTTGGCCCGCGGGTAGTCGCAGCGCCGGTCGACGGGCACGACGACGTGCACGCCCTTGCCGCCGGTGGTCTTCGGGAAGCTCACGAGGCCCAAGTCCTTGAGAAACGCCCGCACCTCGTGGGCGGCCTCTGCCACGTCCGGGAAGCCGAGGCCTTCGCCGGGGTCGAGGTCGAAGACGATCCGGTCCGGACGGTCCGGCCGGTCGATGCGCGCGCCCCAGGGGTGGACCTCGAGCACGCCCATCTGCACCAACGCCACGAGCCCCTTGGCGTCCTTGACGTAGAGATAGGCGCCGGATTCCTCGAAGCCCGGGATGTCGACCTCGCCGAGTTCTGAGGGCACGCCCGAGCCGGCGTGGCGCTGATAAAAGCATTTCTTCTGGCGTCCGGTCGGGCAGCGCACGAGGGTGATCGGCCGGCGCGCCACGTGCGGCAGCATGGCGGGGGCGACGGCGAGGTAGTATTCCGCGAGCGCTCGCTTGGTGATGCTCTGCTCGGGATAGAGCACTTTGTCCGGGCTCGTGAGCCGGACGCCCCCGACCTCGATCTCGCCGCCGGCCTTCGCCACTTGAGCCCCCGGGTTTCTAAAGAATCTCGCGGATGAGCTTAGACGGACGGGCCTCCTCCTGCATCTGCTCGAAGGTGCACTGCTCCGGCGCCTTGTCGGGGCGCCAGCGCAGGAGCTTCGTGCCATGGCGAAAGCGGCCCCCGGTGACGTGGTCGTAACGGACCTCGACGACGAGCTCGGGACGCAGCGGCACCCATTCGGTCGAGCGCTCGGTGCTCCAGCGGCTCGGGGCGCCCGGGGCGTCGCCCGTGAAGCCTGGGCCACCCTTCAGCTTCTCCAGGCGCTTCGTCAGGGCGGCGCGGTCGGCGTTGGCGATGGTCGAGGTGAAGCCGACGTGGTCGAGCTTGCCCTCGTCGTTGTAGAGGCCGAGCAGGAGCGAGCCGACGAGGTCGCTGTCCGTCCCGTAGCGGAAGCCGCCGACGACGCAGTCGGCCGTGCGCAGGCGCTTGACCTTCAGCATCGCCCGCTCGCCCGAAACGTACGGCCCGTCGAGGCGCTTCGCCACGACCCCGTCGAGGGCCCCGCCGGCCTTGGCGAGCCATTTTTGGGCCTCCGCCGCCTTGCGGGTGTAAGGGGAGAGCCGCAGGCCCTCCGTCTCGCCGAGCGATGCGAAGAACCCTTCCAATGCCGTCCGGCGCTCGGTCAGGGGGTGGTCGAGCAGCACTTCGCCATCCGGTGTCATGAGGCAGTCGAAGAGGATGAGGATCGCGGGCGTCTCGACCGAGAGCTTGCGGATGCGGCTCTCGGCCGGGTGCAGGCGCAATTGCAGCGCGTCGAACGACAGGGTGTCGCCTTCCGGGATCGCGAGCTCGCCGTCGATCACGAAACGGTCGGGCTTGAGCCGCCGCAGCCTCTCGACGACCTCGGGGAAGTAGCGGCCGAGGGGCTTGCCGGACTTCGCCCGAAGATCGACCTCGTCGCCGGCCCGAAAGGCGAGGCAGCGGAAGCCGTCCCACTTCGGCTCGAACTGCCAGCCGGGCTCGTCCGGCAGGGCGTCGACGAGCTTCGCCTCCATGGATGCCGTGCCGACCGGCAAGGGCAAGGCGTCGAGGCCGGCGGGCTTTGCGACCCTCTTCGGGCGGGCGGCTGGCTTCATCCCGAGAATCCTTTCGGAGGCACAACTCCGAAGGCCGGGGCTGTCGTTCCACGCGCTCGCGACGACAGGCTCGCGTAGCGGCGCGCCGCCGATCCGGCTATGGCTTCCTCCGAAATCCGACGGAGGGGCGCCCGTGCTGAGCCTGAAGGACAAGGTCGCGATCGTGACGGGCTGCGGATCGAGCGGGCCGGGCTGGGGCAACGGCAAGGCGACGGCGGTGCTGTTCGCCCGGCAGGGCGCGCGCGTCGTCGGCACGGACCTCAACGAGGACGCCGCCGCCGAGACGCGCCGGATCATCGAAAGCGAAGGTGGCGTTTGCCATACGATCCGCTGCGACGCGACCTCGGCGTCCGAGGTCGCGGCCTTCGTGGCGGACACCGCGGAGCGCTTCGGGCGCGTCGACGTCCTCGTCAACAACGTCGGGCGCTCGGAGCCCGGCGGCCCGGTCGAGCTGAGCGAAGAAACCTGGGACGAGCAGCTCGCCGTCAACCTCAAGAGCGCCTACCTCGCCTGCAAGGCGGTCCTGCCGGTCATGGAGCGCCAGGGCGCGGGCGCGATCGTCAACGTGTCGTCGGTCGCGGGCCTGCGCTACATCGGCAAGCCGCAGGTCGCCTACAGCGCCGCGAAGGCCGCCATCCTCCAGTTCACCCGCGCGACCGCCGTGATCTACGCTCCGAAGGGCGTGCGCCTCAACTGCGTCGTGCCCGGGCTCATGAACACGCCCCTCGTGCGCACGCTCGCGCAAAAATACGCCGAGGGCGACTTCGAGGGCTTCTCGGCGAGCCGCGACCGGCAGGTGCCCATGGGCCGCATGGGCGACGCCTGGGACGTGGCCCACGCGGCGCTCTTCCTCGCCTCCGACGAGGCCCGCTACGTCACCGGCACCGAGATCGTCGTCGACGGCGGCCTGACCGCCGCGACGCGCTGAAAGGACCGCCCATGGCCCGCATTCCCTACGCCGACCCGGACCGCCCCGAGGTCCGGCCGCTCGCCGAGCGCATCAGGGCCGAGCGCGGCAGCGTGCTGCACCTCTACCGGATGCTGCTGCACAGCCCGGCGGTCGCCGAGGGGTGGCTCGCCTATCTTACCGCGATCCGCCACCGCTCGGCGCTGCCGGGGGCGATCCGCGAGCTCGTCATCATGCGGGTCGCGGTCCTCAACGGCGCACCCTACGAGGCCGACCAGCACGCCCCGATCGCGCTCCGCGAGGGCGTGACGCAGGCGAAGCTCGAAGCGCTCGGCGATTGGGCGGGATCGGACCTGTTCGGCGCCCGCGAGCGGGCGGTGCTCGCCTACACGGACGCCATGACGCGGCAGGTCCAGGTGCCGGACAACGTCTTCGCGGCCGTCCGCGCCGCCTTCGACGACAAGCTCCTCGTCGAGCTGACCGCGACGGTCGCGGCCTACAACATGGTCTCCCGCTTCCTCGAGGCGCTCCAGGTGCACAGCCACGACGACCCCTCTCCCCGCATGCGCGGCTGACAGGTTCGCACATTGGTTGAATGCCGTAGCCCTCACGGGAGAGGCTAACGACCCAGCCTCTGCCCCATGTCGCGGTCGAAGAGGTGGACGTTGATGGGATCGACCGCGAGGGCGAGCTGCTTCGAAGAGGCCGGGATGAGGCCGGTGGCGGCCTGGAGGACGAACTCGTCGCCGGCGGTCTTGCCGTGGAAGAGCTGGGTCGCGCCGAGCTCCTCGATGAAGTCGACGTCGATGCGGAAGGCGGTCTCGCCGTCCATCGACACCCGCACGTCCTCGGGGCGGATGCCGACGTGGACGCGGGTGTCGGGGCGGAGATCCGGGCTCATGTCGGCGACGGGCAGGAGGCTGCCCGCGACCTGCACGAGGCCGGGCCCCTCGACGATGCCCTCCAGCATGTTCATGGGCGGCGAGCCGATGAAGGTCGCGACGAACCGCGTCGCCGGGCGGCGGTAGACGTCGGAGGGCGTGCCGATCTGCTCGATGCGCCCGGCGTTCATGACCACGAGCTTGTCGGAGAGCGTCATCGCCTCGACCTGGTCGTGGGTGACGTAGACGGAAGTCACGCCGAGGGCCCGCTGCAGGCGCTTGATCTCGACCCGCATCTGCACGCGCAGCTTGGCGTCGAGGTTCGACAGCGGCTCGTCGAAGAGGAAGACCTGGGGCTTTCGCACGATCGCCCGGCCCATGGCGACGCGCTGGCGCTGGCCGCCGGAGAGCTCGCGGGGCTTTCGCGCCAGGAACGGCTCGATCGCGAGGATGCGCGCCGCCTCGCGCACCCGCGCGTCGATCTCCGGCTTCGGCGTGCCGCGGTTGCGCAGGCCGTAGGCCATGTTGTCGTAGACGTTCATGTGCGGGTAGAGCGCGTAGTTCTGGAACACCATGGCGATGTCGCGCTCGGAGGGCTCGACCTCGTTCACGACCCGCTCGCCGATGCGGATCGTCCCGGAGGTGATGGTCTCGAGGCCGGCGATCATGCGGAGCAGCGTCGATTTCCCGCAGCCCGACGGGCCGACGAGCACGCAGAACGAGCCGTCGTCGATGTCGAACGACACGCTCCGCACCGCCTCGACGCTGCCGGCGTAGACTTTCTGGACGTTGTCGAGGGTCACGTTGGCCATTGGATATCCGGCAGTCGGCAGTGGGCAATCGGCAGTCGGGAAACGGCGCGGACGACTGCCGACTGCCGACTGCCGACTGCCCTCATGCAATGCTCCCCCGGTTCCCTCATTTCTCCGTCTCCACCAGCCCCTTCACGAACAGCCGCTGCATCAGCACCACGACCGCGACCGGGGGCAGCATGGCGAGGACCGCCGTCGCCATGGCGATCTGCCATTCGGTCAGCGCATCCTGCGTCGCGATCATCTTCTTGATGCCGATGACGATCGTCTGCATGTCGTCGCGCGTGGTGATCAGCAGCGGCCACAGGTACTGGTTCCAGCCGTAGATGAACTGGATCACGAACAGCGCCGCCATCGTGGTCATGGACAGCGGCAGGAGGGTGTCCTTGAAGAAGCGGAACGCCCCCGCCCCGTCGATCTTCGAGGCCTCCAGAAGCTCGTCCGGCACGGTCATGAAGAACTGGCGGAACAGGAGCGTCCCGGTGGCGGAGGCGATGAGCGGCAGGATCAGGCCCGTGTAGGTGTCGAGGAGGCCGATGTCCGCGACGATCTTGTAGGTCGGGTAGATGCGCACCTCGACCGGCAGCATGAGCGTGATGAAGATGATCCAGAACGCGGTCTTGCGGAAGGGAAAGCGGAAATAGACGATCGCGAAGGCGGAGAGGACCGAGATCAGGATCTTGCCGACCGCGATGCCGACCGCCATGACGAAGGAGTTCAGCATCATCGTGCCGACGGGCTCGCGGGTGGTGCCGGCGGTGCCGACCAAGACCGTCCGCCGGTAGTTCTCGACCGTCTGGCCGCCGGGGGTAAGCGGCATGTTGCCGTTGATCAGCGTCGCGGCGTCGTGGGTCGAGGCGATGATCGCGACGTAGACCGGGAAGGCGACGATGACGACGCCGATCGCGAGCACGAAGTAGGCGACGAGGTTCCGGTGGGGGCGGCTCTCGACCATCAGTACTGCACCTTGCGCTCGACGTAACGGAACTGGATCGCGGTGAGCGCGATGACGATGATCATCAGGATCACCGACTGCGCCGCCGAGCCGCCGAGGTCGCCCCCGAGACGGCCGTCGGCGTAGACCTTGTACACGAGGGTCGTGGTCTCGCCGGACGGGCCGCCGCCGGTCACCGCGTCGATGATGCCGAAGGTGTCGAAGAAGACGTAGACGACGTTGACCACGAGGAGGAAGAAGGTGGTCGGCGACAGCAGCGGAAATATCACCGTCCAGAAGCGCCGCAGCGGTCCCGCCCCGTCGATCGCCGCCGCCTCGATGACGCTCTTCGGGATCGCCTGGAGGCCGGCGAGGAAGAACAGGAAGTTGTAGGAGATCTGCTTCCACGTCGCCGAGAGCACGACGAGGGCCATGGCGTGGCGCCCGTTGAGGAGCGGGTTCCAGTCGATCCCGGCGAGCCGCATCGGCTGCGCGAGGATGCCGAGCGAGGGATGGAAGATGAAGAGCCACAGCACGCCCGCGACCGCCGGCGCGACGGCGTAGGGCCAGATCAAGAGCGTCTTGAAGCTGCGCGAGGCCTTGAGGTTCTTGTCGGCCTGCGTCGCGAGCAGCAGCGAGCAGGACAGCGAGAACGCGGCGACGAGGCTCGAGAACACCACCGTCGTCACCATGGCGCGATAATATTCGGGCTGTGCGAAGAGGGCGCGGTAGTTCTCGAAGCCGACGAACTCGCGGGCGAGCCCGAACGCGTCCTCAAGCAGGAACGACTGCCATACCGCCTGCGAGGCGGGCCAGTAGAAGAAGACGAAGGTGATGGCGAGCTGAGGGGCGAGGAGCGCGTAGGGCAGCGCCTGGCCGGTCAGGATCGCGCGCTTTTCCATCGTCGTTCCACCGTCATTCCGGGGCGCGCGGAGCGCGAGCCCGGAACCCATAACCACGACCCTATGCGATGATGCCGAAGCGGTCGTGCGCGTTCGGCATCGCCAGCGTTTATGGGTTCCGGGCTCAGCCCTTCGGGCTGCCCCGGAATGACATCGATTACCGCCCGGCGGTGCGCTCGAACTGGCGCAGCATGGCGTTGCCGCGCTGCACCGCCGCGTCGAGGGCGTCCTTGGCCGACTTGTTGCCGGCGAGCGCCGACTCGATCTCCTCGGCCCAGACATCGCGCAGCTGCACCATGTTGCCGAAGCGCAGGCCGCGCGAGTTCTCTGTCGGCTCCTTGTTGGTGAGCTCGAGGAGCGGCGTCTCGAGGTAGGGCGCGTCCTTGTAGTAGCCCGACTCCTTCGCCTTCTGGTACGCCGCCTTGGTGATGGGCAGGTAGCCCGACGCCTTGTGCACGGCGACCTGGCGGTCGGTGTCCGACAGGAAGGTGAAGAACTTCGCCACGCCCTTGTACTCCTCGGGCTTCTTGCCGCCCATGACCCACAACGAGGCGCCGCCGATGATCGAGTTCTGCGGCGCGCCCGGCACGTCCGGATAGATCGGCATCGGGGCCGCGGCGAACTCGAACTTGGCGTTGTTGCGGATGTTGCCGAAGAACGCCGACGAGGTCAGCATGATCGGGCACTCTCCCGACGTGAAGCGGCCCTCGCCGGTGTTGGTGCGGCCCGAGTAGTCGTAGGTCTTGTCCTTCTGCAGGTCGACGAGGCTCTGCAGGTGGCGCACGTGCAGCGGCGAGTTGAACTTCAGCTCCGTGTCGAAGCCGTCGAGGCCGTTCGCCTTCGTCCCGATCGGCACGTTGTGCCAGGCCGAGAGCTGCTCGATGTTGACCCAGGTCACCCAGGCGTTCGAGAAGCCGCAGGTCGCGTGCTGCGGCACCGTCTTCAATTTCTTCGCCGCCTCGAACACCTCGGGCCAGGTCTTCGGCGGCTTGTCGGGGTCGAGGCCGGCCTTCCTGAAGGCGTCCTTGTTGTACCACATCACCGTCGAGGACGAGTTGAAGGGGAAGGACAGCATCTCGCCCTTCGAGGTCGAGTAGTAGCCGGTGATCGCCGGCAGATAAGCCTGCGGGTCGAACTTCTCGCCGGCCTCCTGCATGAGCTGGTAGACGGGCTTCACGGCGCCCTTCGCCGACATCATGGTGGCGGTGCCGACCTCGAAGACCTGCATGATGTGCGGCGCGTTGCCGGCCCGGAACGCCGCGATGCCGGCGTTCATGGTGTCGGGGTAGGAGCCCTTGTAGGAGGGGACGACCTTGTAGTCCTTCTGGCTGGCGTTGAACTCCTCGGCGAGCTTCACGACCACGTCGTTGTTGCCCCCCGTCATGGCGTGCCACCACTGGATCTCGATCTGCGCGAGGGCGGGCGAGGCGGCGCAAAGGGCGCCGAGGGCGATCGCGGACGCGAGAATGCACGGCTTCGTGAGCATGGTTCCTCCTTGTGTTCCGTCCCTGGACGGCGTTTTCGTTGCCGGCACCCTAGCACGAAGGACGGGTGATGGTTCAATGGCCCTTTGACGGACACGCCGGTGCGACGCTTGGGCCGGCGGCGGTCCGGAACAAGGGCATAGGCCGCACCGTTCAGATGCCAAAGCCTCTAGCCAAGAGAGACCCGTGCCCCGCACCATCGTCGCCCTGTTCGACGACCGCGGCGCCGCCGAGGGCGCCCTCCAGGCGCTCATCGAGGCAGGCGTCGCGGGCCACCACAGCGCGCTCCTCGCCTGCCGGCAGGCGCGCCCGTCCGAGATGGCGCCCGGCCGCGCGCTCGACCCCGACCACGCCCGCTTCGCGGCGGCGCTCCGCGAGCTCGGCCTGCCCGAGCGCGACACGGCAGAGTTCGAGGAGGCCGTGCGCCGGGGCGGCTGCATGCTGAGCCTCCGGGTCGAAGCCGGCGCCCTCGACAAGGCGATCGCCCTGATCGAGGCCTTCGACCCGGCCGACCTCGACCGGCGCTCCGCCGACTGGCACAAGGGCGCGGGGTCCGGCGCCGGCTCCGGCGTCGACGTGGGCGCCCCCCTCGGCGCCGGCCTCACCGCCGGCGCGGCAGCGGGCGCCACCGACACCGCCGCGGTCCCCGGCATGGCCGGCATGGCCCAGTCGACCCACGACGTCGGCTCCTCGGATCTCCGCACGCAGGACCTCGCCCGCTTCGACCAGGGCTCGAGCGCGCGCGCCACGGGCGGAATGCGCCCCGAGGAACGCGCCGCCGCGCCGGGCGCGCTGGAGCTGCGCTACAGCCGCGACACGAGCCGGACGGGCCGGGTGCGGGCGTACAGCCGCCAGCCGTAAGATATCTTCCGCCCTCCCCAGGAACTTGTCCGGCCCCGCCCTATCGGGCAAGGAGGGCGCTCCATTTCCGCCGGAGGCTCCCGTGACCCGCGCTCAAAGCCTTCTCGACCGGTTGCGTCTGCCGGTGATCGCGGCGCCGATGTTCCTGGTGTCGGGGCCGGCGCTCGTCATCGCGGCGTCGCGGGCGGGGGTGCTCGGCACCTTTCCGGCCCTCAACCAGCGCTCGACCGAGGGCTTCAGGGACTGGCTCGACGAGATCGAGGCGGCGCTCGGCGCCGGCGGCTTAGGCCTGCCCTACGGCGTCAACCTCATCGTCCACAAGACCAACCCGCGAGTCGAGGCGGACCTGAGGGTCTGCGTCGAGAAGAAGGTGCCGGTGATCATCACGTCCCTCGGGGCGGTGCCGGACCTCGTCAAGGCGGTGCATTCCTACGGCGGGGTCGTGCTGCACGACGTGATCAACATGCGCCATGCCGCGAAGGCGGTGGAGGCACGGGTCGACGGCCTCGTGCTGGTCTCGGCGGGCGCGGGCGGGCACGCCGGCCTCAACAGCCCCTTCGCTTTCGTGTCCGAGGTGCGGCGGATGTTCGACGGCATCATCGCGCTCGCGGGCGCGATCACGAGCGGGCGGCACGTCGCGGCGGCGATCGCGGCCGGGGCCGACGTCGCCTACATGGGCACGCGCTTCATCGCGACGGAGGAGGGCGCCGCGCCCGAGGCCTACAAGGAGATGATCCTCCAGTCCCGCATCTCCGACATCGTCTACACGCCGGCGGTCTCGGGGGTGCACGGGAACTTCATGCGCCAGAGCCTCGTTCGGGCAGGACTCGACCCGGAGGGGCCGGCGCCCGCCATGAACATGGACAAGAAGGAAGCCAAGGCCTGGCGCGACATCTGGTCGGCCGGCCACGGCGTCGGCGGCATCGACGCCGTCGTGCCGGTGGAGCGGCTCGTCGCGGAGCTCGCGGAGGACTTCGAGGGAGCGATGGCGCAACTCGCGGCGTGGCGCGGACGGATGGACGCCACCGGCCGGGTCGCCGCCGAACCCGAGAGGATCGCCTCATGACGGCCCTTGCCAGACCCGCCCTGTCGGACCGCCGCGCCCCCGTCACCATCGTCGACGTGCGCGAGACCGTGGTGCCGATCAAGTCGGCGATCTCGAACGCCTACATCGACTTCAGCCAGATGACCGTGAGCGTCGTGGCCGTGGTCACGGACGTGATCCGCGAGGGCAAGCCCGTCGTCGGCTTCGGTTTCAACTCGAACGGCCGCTACGCCCCGAGCGGCCTCCTGCGCGAACGCTTCATTCCAAGGCTCAAGGAGGCCGACCCGCATTCGCTCCTCGACGAGACCGAAGAAAATCTCGACCCGCACAAGGCCTGGGCCGCCATGATGCGGAACGAGAAGCCCGGCGGTCACGGCGAGCGCTCGGTCGCGGTCGGCGTCCTCGACATGGCGGTCTGGGACGCGGTGGCGAAGATCGAGGGCAAGTCCCTCGCCCGCCTCCTCGGCGAGCGCTACCGGGGCGGCGAGATCGACCGCGACGTCTTCGTCTACGCGGCCGGCGGCTACTACTACCCGGAGAAGGGCCTGAAAGGGCTCCAGGACGAGTTCCGGAGCTACCTCGACCGCGGCTACACGGTCTGCAAGATGAAGATCGGCGGCGCCTCCCTCGACGAGGACCTGCGCCGGCTCGACGCCGCGATCGAGGTCATGGGCGAGGCGGGGCGCGTGGCGGTCGACGCCAACGGCCGCTTCGACCTCGCCACCGCCATCGCCTACGCCAAGGCGCTCAACCCCTACGGCGTGTTCTGGTACGAGGAGGCGGGCGACCCGCTCGACTTCCGGCTCCAGGCGGTGCTCGCCGAGTACTACGACGGCCCGATGGCCACGGGCGAGAACCTCTTCTCGCACCAGGACGCCCGCAACCTCCTGCGTTACGGCGGCATGCGCCCGGACCGGGACTGGCTGCAGTTCGACTGCGCGCTCAGCTACGGCCTCGTCGAGTACATGCGCACCATGGAGGTGCTGGGGCAGAACGGCTGGTCGCCGCGCCGCTGCATCCCGCACGGCGGCCACCAGATGTCGCTCGCCATCGCCGCCGGCCTCGGCCTCGGCGGCAACGAGAGCTATCCCGACGTCTTCTTCCCCTTCAACGGCTTCGCCGACGACTGCCCCGTAGTCGGGGGCCGCGTCACGCTCCCCGACGCGCCGGGAGTCGGGTTCGAGAGGAAGAGCGAGCTTTACAGGGTGATGAAGCCGCTCGAGGGATGACACCTCTCCCGGAGGGAGAGGTCGAGTCGCGGCGTAAGCCGCCGACCGGGTGAGGGGTTACGCCCTCACCGGACAGACCGTGATCCCTCACCCGCTCGGCTTTGCCGAGTCGGCCGCTCCCGCCCGG
>DASVVU010000218.1:0-4358 GCA_036386395.1 Beijerinckiaceae bacterium
AGGAACGCCCCCCTTTTTCCAGGCGGCGGTCGCCAAACCGCCCCAGCGAAAGCTCCGCCATCCGATCCTCCGTCAAATCATCGATAGAGAATCAGACTGCCCGCCTCAGCTCAAATCGGAAATGTGTGAATGCCGTAGCCCATCCGGGAGAGGTTGGGCCGGTACATTGACTTTTCTCCCACGAAGCCTCATATGGCCTGCATAGCGTCAGCACTCCCTGAAGAGAGTCGCTTGATCGAGGCGCGTGAGAGTCCCGCGGGAAATGCGGGCCGGCCTCCATCTTCAATCGCTTGTCACCCAGACAGCCCTTATCACGCGGGTCGTCCCCGTCGAGCCTTTGCCCGGGCGGCGCCGCCGCATCCGTGGCCCGGGGCTCATTGCACCCTGTCGAAAGCAACACCCTTGTCCAACTTCTCCGACTTCGGCCTCGCCGCGCCCATCCTCAAGGCGCTCGCCGCCGAGGGCTACGAAACCCCCACCCCGATCCAGACCCAGGCGATCCCGCACGTCATGGCCGGCCGCGACCTCTGCGGCATCGCCCAGACCGGCACCGGCAAGACGGCGGCCTTCGCGCTGCCGATCCTGCACCACTTCGCCGAGCACGCCCGCGCCGCGCCGCGCCGCGGCTGCCGCGCCCTGGTCTTGAGCCCGACCCGGGAGCTCGCGAGCCAGATCGCCGACAGCTTCCGGGCCTACGGCCGCAACCTCAGGCTCTCGACGACCGTCGTCTTCGGCGGCGTGCCGATCGGCAAGCAGGAGCGGGCGCTCCAGAACGGCGTCGACATCCTGGTCGCGACCCCCGGCCGCCTCCTCGACCTCATCGACCGGCGCTCGCTCTCCTTGCGCGACGTGGAAGTGTTCGTCCTCGACGAGGCCGACCGCATGCTCGACCTCGGCTTCATCCACGATCTGCGCCGCATCGCGAAGCTCGTGCCGGCGGAGCGCCAGACCCTGTTCTTCTCGGCGACCATGCCGGCAACCATCGCGTCCCTCGCGGCGGCGTTCCTCAACGACCCGGTGCGGGTCGCGGTGACGCCCGAGGCGACGACGGCCGAGCGTGTCTCCCAGAGCGTCATGTTCGTGCCGACGGCGCAGAAGCCGGCGCTCCTGCACGCCGTCCTCAAGGACCCGGCGGTCGAGCGCGTCCTCGTCTTCACCCGCACCAAGCACGGCGCCGACAAGGTCGTGCGGAGTCTTGCGGCCGGGAGCGTCGCCGCGGCGGCGATCCACGGCAACAAGAGCCAGCCGCAGCGCGAGCGCGCGCTCGCCGGCTTCAAGTCCGGCGAGTGCCGCGTCCTCGTCGCGACCGACATCGCGGCGCGCGGCATCGACGTCGAGGGCGTCAGCCACGTCGTCAACTACGACCTGCCGAACATCCCCGAGTCGTACGTCCACCGCATCGGCCGCACGGCGCGGGCCGGCGCCGACGGCATCGCGATCTCGTTCTGCAACGGCGAGGAGCGGGAGTATCTCCGCGACATCGAGAAGGTGACGCGCCTCAAGATCCCGGTCGCACCCCTGCCGCAGGGCATCGCGAGCCTGCCGGCGGAGCCGGCGCGTGAGGAGCGCCCGCACCACCAGGCCGGCCGCCCGCAGGGACAGGGCCGGGGCCAGCGTCAGGGACAAGGCCAAGGCCGCGGCGGCCAGGGCCGGAATGCGCAGGCCCAGGGCCGCGGTCAGGGCTCGCAAGGTCAGGGCCGTGGCGGCCAGGGCAACGGCCATGGCCGCAGCCAAGGCCAGAGCAACGGCGGCCGGGCTCCCGAGCGGCAGCAGGAGGCGGGCCGCCAGCGCCCGGCCCAGCAGCCGCGCCGCAGCCGCCCCGCCGACGCTCCCGCCCGCCCGGCGGAACACCGCCCGGCCGGGCAGGGCCACGACGGCAGCGCGATCGGCTGGCTCGGCCGCGGCGCCTCGCGCCCGGCGCGCTGACCCTAAATCCTCCCCCGCTGCGCGGGGGAGGATCACTCAGCGCCGCCCGCTCCCGATCTGCCGCTCGAACTCTTCCCGGACCGCCGCCAGGAGGGCGGGGAACTCCTCCTTCAGCACCGGCCAGAGCAACGTCAGATCGAGCTTGGGATAACGGTGCGCCACGACATCGCGCAGTCTCACCAGACCGCGCCAGTCGATCCCGCCATGCCGGTCCCGGAGCTCCGGCGGCAGTCCCTTGATGGCCTCTCCGGCCTCGACGATGGCGTTCTTGAGGGCTCGATAGGCCACCCAATTGCGCTCGGGCAACTGCTCGAATTCCTCCCGCGCAAGTCCCCCCAGGAGAGCTTCCACGTCCGTCGCAGCCTCGGCGATCTTCTCGAGGCAGAAGGACGGATCGGACCACATCAGAACACCGGCACGGCGTCGCGCTCGGCCGTTTCGCGGATCTTGGGAGGAAGCCAGCTCCATTCGGCGAGCTGCACCGGGGAGCCCAGGAAGTCCTCGATCTCGCCCCCGATGCTCAGGATGCGCGTCAGGGACAGCATGGGCTCGCGCCTGAATTCCGCGATCAGGTCGACGTCGCTCTTAAGGGTCGCGTCGCCGCGGGCGACCGAGCCGAAGACCCAGAGCTTCTCGATGCCCTTCCGCTGCAGATCCGCCTTGCGCTCCCGAAGCTGCCGCATGACCTCCGTCAGCCGGGGCGGATCGCGGTCCTCCTCGGAAAGCAGCCGAGTGGCGGCGCGGCGCATGAGGTCCTGAACGCTCTCGTTGCGGCGGTGGGCCAGCGCTTTCAGCCGGTCGCGCTCGGCCTTGGGGAGGCGGAAGGAGAGGAAGGCGAGGTCGGTCATGAGAAGCCGGTGCATTATGCGCCCAGGATTGTGCACATGTGCACATTCGGCCGCGCGAATGCAACCAACCCTCAACAGAACTCGGAAAGCCGCACCGGCGCGCGAGGCGTCATGACGCCCTGGCGGGCTCCACCGCGAACAGCCGGACGGGCTCGTCGAGGCCCTTCAAGGCGTGCGGGCCGCGGTCGGCGAAGTGGAGGTTCGAGCCGGCGACGAGATCGCGGACGGTGCTGGAGACGAGGATCCGGCCGGCGTCGGCGAGGCCCGCGACCCGCGCCGCATGTGGACCGCGATGCCGCCGATGTCGTCGCCCTTGACCTCGATCTCGCCCGTATGCACGCCCCCCCTGACCTCGAGGTCGAGGGCGCGCGCCGCCTCGACGATGCTCGTGCCGCAGCGCACCGCCCGCGCCGGCCCGTCGAAGGTGGCGAGGAAGCCGTCGCCCAGACTCTTGACCTCGCGCCCGCGGAAGCGCGCGATCTCCTGGCGCAGGAGGCGATCGTGCTGGTCGAGGAGCTCGCGCCAGCGGCGGTCGCCGAGCTTGAGCGCCCGCTTCGTCGAATCGACGATGTCGGTGAACATCACCGTCGCGAGGATGCGGTCGGGCTCGATGTCGGCCCGCGAGCCCGTGAGGAAGACCTCCATCTCGTCGGCGAGGCGGTCGACGTCGCCGGCCCACAGGAGGTGGTCGTCGCCGGGCAGCTCCACGAGCTTCGCGCCCGGGATGTTCGCCGCGAGGTTGCGGCCGCCCTCGACGCTCACCCGCGTGTCGCCGGTCCGGTGCAGCACGAGGGTCGGGGTGCGGATCGACGGGAGCACGTGGCGCACGTCGATGCCGCCGTTCAGGCGTATCAGGGCGAGCACCGCCGAGGGGCTCGCGCTCATCCGCTCGAAGCGCGCCCACCACTGCCGGAACGCCTCGTCCGAGGCCTTTGAGGGCGCGAAGGCCGCAAGGCTCGCCCCCGTGCCCCACGACGCCTCGACGCGCTCGAGGAACGCCTCGAGCGCCTCCGGCGGCAGCACGTAGGAGTGGAAGTGCGCGTAGGTTCCGCAGAGCACGAGGGCCTGGACCCGCTCGGGGTAGGTCGCGGCGAAGAGCATGCTCATGGCGCCGCCCTCGGAGGTGCCGAACACCGCGGCGCGCTCGCTGCCGGCCGCGTCCATGACGGCGCGCACGTCGTCCATGCGCTCCTCGAGGGTCGGCACGTTGCCGGTCCGGTCGGACAGGCCCGTGCCGCGCTTGTCGAAGATGATCACCTGGCAGAACGACCCGAGGCGCGACAGGAAATGCGCCATCACCGGATGGTCCCAGTAGAGATCGATGTTGGAGATGAAGCCCGGGACGTAGACGAGGTCGAACGCGCCCTTCCCGAACACCTGGTAGGCGATGCGGACGTCGCCGCTCCTGGCGTAACGGGTCTCGGGCGGCATGGCGCGGGCGCTCTCGGAAGGGCGGGGCGCCGAACACTAGCCTGCCTCAGGGACGGCGGCCAGAACGGTCTCGCTTCGCGTCTCGTTTGGAGCGGGGCGCGAACCCCTCTCCCGTCCGGAGGCCTCTGCGAAAGGGGTCCAATCTCCCTCCCC
>DASVVU010000219.1:0-29876 GCA_036386395.1 Beijerinckiaceae bacterium
CGCGCATGCCGCGCACGCTGATCCTCGAGCCGACCCGGGAGCTCGCGGCCCAGGTCGAGGAGAGCTTCGAGCGCTACGGCGTCAACCACCGCCTCAACGTCGCGCTCATCATCGGCGGCGTGTCGTTCGGCGACCAGGACATGAAGCTTGCCCGCGGCACGGACGTCCTGATCGCGACGCCTGGGCGCCTCCTCGACCACTTCGAGCGCGGCAAGCTCCTGCTCACCGGCGTCGAGCTCCTCGTCATCGACGAGGCCGACCGGATGCTCGACATGGGCTTCATCCCGGACATCGAGCGCATCGTGAAGCTCGTGCCTTTCACCCGCCAGACCCTGTTCTTCTCGGCGACGATGCCGCCGGAAATTCAAAGGCTTGCGGACGCTTTCCTGCACAATCCCGTGAAGGTGGAGGTGAGCCGCCCGGCCTCCACGGCGGCGAACATCACCCAGCGCCTGGTGCCGGTCGGGCGCGAGCCGCACGAGAAGCGCCAGCGCCTGCGCGACCTCGTCCGCCACACCCCGGACTTCAAGAACGCGATCATCTTCTGCAACCGCAAGCGCGAGGTCGCGACCCTGCAGCGCTCGCTCGTGACGCACGGCTTCAACGCCGCGGCGCTGCACGGGGACCTCGACCAGCGCGCCCGCATGGCGGCGCTCGATTCGTTCCGCACCGGCGAGGTGCCGCTCCTCGTCGCGAGCGACGTCGCGGCCCGTGGCCTCGACATCCCCGCAGTGAGCCACATCTTCAACTTCGACGTGCCGCACCACGCCGAGGATTATGTCCACCGCATCGGCCGCACCGGACGGGCCGGCCTCTCCGGAACCTCGTTCACCCTCGTCGCGCCCGGGGACGAGAAGTCGGTCGCGGCGATCGAGCGCCTCATCGGCCAGCCGATTCCCTGGCAGGACCCGCCGCCCGAAGGCGGGGCGGATTCTCCGGAAGAGCGCCGGCCGCGCGGCGAGCGCTCCGGCCGGGGCGAGCGCTCCCGGGGCGGACGCAGCCGCGGCGGGCGCCCGGCGCCCGGCGAGGGCTCCGCGCCCGGCGAGCGCGCCTCGACCGGCGGCCGCAATCGCCGGCAGGAGGGCGGGCGCAGGCCGCGGGAGGAGCGCCCCGAGACTCATGCCGCCGACGCCGCCGAGCCGGCGGCGCGGCCGTCCCGCCAAGAAGCCCATCAAGAGACCCGTGAAGATAGGCCTCGCCGGGACGACAGGCCGCGCCGCGACGGCGAGCGCGCTCCGCAGGAGGCGAAGGATCGGGCGAATCGCCAGGAGCATCGGCAGGAACGCCCGCAGGACCGTCCGCTGCGCCACGACCGGGCGGAGCGCCCGCGCGGCGGCGACCGCGACCGGCGGGACGACGGCGCCCCGGTCCTCGGCCTCGGCGACCACGTGCCCGCCTTCCTGCTCAGGCCGGTTTCGGACAAAGCCCGCAAATAGCCCGCACGCATCGCGTGAATTAACGACTTCTTCGCTCGTTTTGCGGCATCGTCGCGCCCTGGATGCCGCAGCGTCACGGCCTGCGGCGGCGACTCCCGTCCAAGGGCTTGCGACGATGGCTTCGACGACCGGCGACACCGAGCGGACCTTCCTGATCGCGGACCGGGCGCTGGAGCTGATGAAGGCCTACGGCTCGTCGGCGTCGCCGCGCTCCTACGAGGTCTGGTACACCTACGTCAGCGGCCACAAGCCGCTCATGAACGACGCCATCAAGCGCCTCTCGGCCGAGCGCGGCGCGGTCTCGGACGCCGAGATCGAGACCATCTACGAAGCCCATCTCTCGGGACAGCGCTACGCCGCCGAGGCGCAGCAGACGAGCGCCTCGGTCATCGCCGAGATCGACGACGTGGTCGAGATGATCGAGTTCGCGCTGGGCTCGACCGCCAAGTACGGCCAGTCCCTCGAGGCCCTGACGCAGGACCTCTCGACCGGGCCGGTCGACCGCACGCGCCTGCGCGAGGTGATCGGCTCCCTCGTCAACGCCACGAAGGAGGTCGCCTCGACGAACCAGACCCTCGACGCGCGGCTGAAGGAGACGCGCAGCGAGATCGAGACCCTGCGCGAGACGCTTGAGGCGGTGCGGATCGAGTCGCTCACCGACCCGCTGACCGGCGTCTCGAACCGCAAGCACTTCGAGGAGACCCTGATCCAGGCGATCGAGCGCGCCGGGCTCGACCGCTCGGCGCTCGCCCTCATCGTCATCGACATCGACTTCTTCAAGCGCTTCAACGACACCTACGGCCACCTCACCGGCGACCAGGTGCTGAAGCTCGTCGGCATGACCATGCGCGAGACCGTGAAGTCGTCCCGGGCGACCATCGCGCGCTTCGGCGGCGAGGAGTTCGCGATCATCCTGCCGGGCGCCGCGATCGAGCCCGCCCGCGGCGTCGCCGAGAGCATCCGCCAGAGCGTCATGGGCCGCGAGCTCGTCAAGCGCGCGACGGGCGAGTCCCTCGGCAAGGTCACGATCTCGGCCGGCGTCGCGGCCCTGCAGGCCGGCGACACGGCGGTCTCCCTCCTCGAGCGCGCCGACCAGTGCATGTACATGGCAAAGCGCATGGGCCGGAACCGCACCGTGACGGACCAGGAATACGCCGGCCCCGGCGAATTGCCGGACGTGGCCTAAGGGCGCCTCTTCCGGGCCGCTTCCGCCTTTCCCGCCGCCGCGCGGCGCGCGGCCTCCAGCGCGAGGCGACCCCAGCGGGCGGCCTCGTCGGGGTCGTCGAGGGCGGCGTCGGGCAGGCGCCAGTAGCCCATGGCCGTCGAGCGGCCTTCCCTCGTATAGGTGAACTGCCGCGAGCCCGCCTCAGCGAAAGCGGGCGCCGTCTCGGCGTCGGCCTTGAGAAAAAGCTCGCCGCCGGCTTCGAGGGCGAACATCAGATCGCCACCATAGACCCCCTGCCCGCCGAACATTTTTCGGACGC
This sequence comes from Beijerinckiaceae bacterium, assembly GCA_036386395.1. Lineage (GTDB taxonomy): Bacteria > Pseudomonadota > Alphaproteobacteria > Rhizobiales > Beijerinckiaceae > JAJKJG01. The sequence continues at coordinate 2,921 of DASVVU010000219.1, forward strand.
GCACCGGCCCGAGGGCGGCGAAGAGATCGCGGATGGAATCGGGGTCCATGGAACGGCCTATTCCGGCTGCACCGTTCACCGCCCCGCGGCGGCCCGCAGCGGCACCGCCTCGCCCACCCGCCCGGCCACGTAGAGCCCGCGGTGCTCGGGGTGGGGCACGAGGGCGTCGGAGAGGCCGATGACGGTTTCGGCGGCGCCGAGCAGCACCGCGCCGCCGGAGTTTAGCGCGCGGGCGAGGCGGGAGAGCACGTCGGCCTTGGTCGCGGCGTCGAAATAGATCAGCACGTTGCGGCAGAAGACGATGTCGAAGGTGCCGAGGCGCGAGAAGTCCTGCATCAGGTTGAGCGGCCTGAAGTCGACCATGGCGCGGATCGCGGGCGAGAGCTGCCAGCTCTCGCCGGTCTGCTTGAAGTGCTTGAGCAGCATCGCGATCGGCAGGCCGCGCTGGACCTCGAACTGGCTGTAGAGTCCGGCCTTCGCCTTCTCCAGGACGCTCCCTGAGATGTCGGTCGCGACGATCTCGACCTGCCAGCCGGCGAGCCGGGGTCTCGCCTCGTGCAGGAGCATGGCGATCGAATAGGGCTCCTGGCCGGTCGAGGCGGCGGCGCACCAGATGCGCAGGCGCCGGGTCGCACCCTGCCCAACGAGGCAGCGCGGCAGAAGCACGTCGCGGAAGAGATCGAAGGGCACGCGGTCGCGGAAGAAGAAGGTCTCGTTCGTGGCCATGGCCTCGACCACCGCCCGCTCCAGCGCCGGGTCGCGGGTGGACTTGAGACGCGCCACGAGGTCCGGCAGGCCGGCAAGGCCGCTCTTCTGGCACACGGGGGCGAGGCGGCTCTCGACGAGGTAGCGCTTCTCCGGGCCGAGCGAGAGGCCGGAGCGGCTTTTCACGAAGGCGCGCAGGTATTCGAACTCGACGTCCGTCATCGCGCGCCCCCGAGCATGGCGCGGATCGCGGCGGCGATGCCGTCAAGGGGCAGGACGTCGTGGGCAAGGCCCGAGCGGGCGACGTGGCCCGGCATGCCCCACACGACGCTCGTCGCTTCGTCCTGGGCGATCACGGCGGCGCCGGTCTGGGCGAGCGCCTTGACGCCGTCGAGCCCGTCCGAGCCCATGCCGGTGAGGACGACGGCGAGCGCCGAGGCGCCGAACGCGGCCGCGGCGTCGCGGAACAGCACGTCGACGGCCGGGCGGCAGAAGTTCACCGGCGGCCCGTCGTCGAGCCTGAGCGTGACCTTCTGGTCCCTGTCCCGCGAGAGCCCCATGTGGCGCCCGCCGGGCGCGACGTAGACGCGGCCGGGGAGCGGCGCCTCCCCGTCCTCGGCCTCGCGGCAAGGCAAGCCCGTCATGCCCTGGAGATGCTCGGCGAAGACCTTCGTGAAGATCGGCGGCATGTGCTGCACGATCAGCGTCGGCACCGACCTCAGCACCGCCGCGCCCAGCCCCGCCAGCACGTCGGCGATGGCCTTGGGACCGCCGGTAGAGGCGCCGATGAGGAGGCAGCGGGGCATGACCGGGAGCGCGCGGGAGCGAGGCTGCGGGCGAAGCGGAGCGGCCTCCGTGATGGCCGCTCCTGAAAACGGCCGGCGGCGGGGGCGGGCGAGTTCCTGGACCTTGGCGATCAGTTCCTGGCGGAAGCTCAGGGAAGTGGTGACCTCCCGGTTCGAGCCCGGCTTCGGGAGATAATCGACGGCGCCGAGGGACAGGCACTTGAGCGAGATGTCGGCGTTGCGCTGGGTCAGTGTCGAGATGACGACGACGGAGAGGCCCGGACGCTTCTCCAGGAGCCGCGGCAGCGTCGCCATGCCGTCGAGCTCGGGCATGTCGAGGTCGAGGAGCACGATGTCGGGCTCGACCCGGTCGAGGGCCGAAATCGCGAAGAGCCCGTTCGGGACCGTGGCCACGACCTCGACGCCGCTCTCGGCGAGCCAGCGGGAGATGAGCCCGCGCACGACGACCGAATCGTCGGCGACCATGACCCGCGCCCGCGCAGGCGGCGCGGACGGCGCGAGGGAGGCATGGGCCGGAGTCATCACGGCGCTGGCCGGTCCTAGGAAGGGATCGCGCGGCGCGCGCGGACGGGCGCAGCTACACCAGGCCGACTTCCTGGAACTTCGCCGTCATGATCTCCTTGTCGAACGGCTTCATGATGTACTCGTCGGCGCCGGCGTGCATGGCGCGGGCGATGTAGCCGACGTCGTTCTCGGTGGTGCAGAACACCACCTTCGGCACGTTGCCGGTGGGGAGACGCCGCAGCTCCCGCAGGAAGTCGTAGCCGTCCATCACCGGCATGTTCCAGTCGAGGAGCACGGCGTCGGGCATGTCGGCGCGGCAGACCGCGAGCGCCTGCTCGCCGTCCTCGGCCTCCGAGATGCGGAACGAGAGCTGCTCGAGGATGCGGCGCGCCACCTTCCGGATCACGGCCGAGTCGTCGACGATGAGGCAATGCTTCATGGGGGTTTCCTCAAGCGGTCTTTGTCATGCGGCGCGGGCCTCGGCGTCGAAGGCGAGGACGGCGTCGACGTCGAGGACGATCAGGATGCGGCCGTCGAGCCGGTGCACACCCTGGGCGAGGGCCGCCCAGCGCCCGTCGAGGTGCGCCGGGACCGGCTCGTAGGTGTCGGGGTTGAGCTTCAGGACCTCGCCGACGCCGTCGACGAGGAGGCCGTAAGACTCGCCCTGGTGGTCGATCCCGACCGCCATCTCGCGGGCGCCGTCCTCCCGGTCGGGCAGGCCGAGGCGGCGGCGCAGGCACACGGCGGTGACGACCCGGCCGCGGAGATTCAGGAGCCCGACGATCTCCCGCGGCGCGAGCGGCACGGCGGTGAGCGAGGAGGCGATGAAAATGTCGTGCACGCGGTCGATGGCGAGACCGAACATCTGGTCCGCGACCGTCACGGTCACGTACTCCTCGGGCTCGGCGGCATGTGCCCTGCCCTCGGGGGCGTTGGCGTTCGCGGGCGTCATGCGGCTTCTCCGAGGGCCTGCCCCGCAGGGCCTTGGATCTCGGCGAGGGCCGCGACGAGGCCGCTGCGGTCGAACTTCGCCACGAACTCGGCGACGCCGAGGCGCCGCGCCCGCTCGACCGCCTCAGGCGTCGGCGCGGAGGACAGCGCGATCACCGGCCAGTGCGCCGCGCGGGCGCTGGCGCGCAGGGCCTCGATGAGGTCGAAGCCGCTGCGGCCCGGCATGTCGAGGTCGGTCACGACCGCGTCGGCGCGGGCCCCGGAGGCGACGAGCGCCAGCGCCTCATCGGCGCTCCCGGCCGAAAGCACGCGCCAGCCCGCGGCCTTCATGACCGGCGCTAGAAGCTCGCGGAAGAACGGCTTGTCGTCGACGAGGAGCACGGTGCGGGCAGGCCCCGCGCGCCGGGCGGGCCGCGCCCAGTCCTCGTGCGCGAGCGGCAGGTAGTGGGCGACGTTGACGACCTCGGTCGCGCGGCCGCGGATCACGGCGGAGCCGACGACGTCGGAGCGGTCGGCGGTGAACTCGACGTCGAGCCGGTCCTCGACGATGTCGACGATCTCGTCGACGGCGAGCCCCATGGCGCGCTCCCCGTCCGAGAACACGACGATGGCCTGCAGGCCTTCGCGGCGGATCGGGACGGCGGGATCGGCCGGCACGAGGGGCATCAGCCGGCCGCGGTATTGCACGAGCGCGCGCCCGCCGGCCCACTCGATCTTGCCGGCGTCGATCTCCTCGAGCCGTGTCACGAGGGAGAGCGGCACGGCCTTGAGACCCGCGCCGCCGCGGAAGATCAGGAGCGTCTCGGTCTCGGCCTTGTCGGACGCCGGCTCGACGGCGGCCTCTTCGGCCATGAGCTGGTCGCGGCCCTCTTCCGAGCCGACCATGCGGGCGATGCCGTTCGGGTCCATGATGAGGACGACCGCGCCGTCGCCCAGAATGGTGTTGCCCGAGAACAGCGGGATGTGCCTGAGCTTCGAGGACATCGGCTTCACGACGATCTCCTCCGTGTGGAAGACCCCGTCGACCAGGATGCCGAAGCGGCGCCGCCCGACCTCAGTCACTACGACGAAGCCCTCGTCGCCGGCCGACGCCTCGGCGCCGGGCAGGCCCAGCACCCTGGCGATCGGCACGATGGGGAGAAGCCGCTCGCGCAGGCGCAGCACCGGCGTGCCGTTGATGCGCTCGACGGCGTGGTCGGAGCCGGGGCGCACCCGCACGAGCTCCAAGACCGCGACCTGCGGGATCGCGAAGCGCTGCCCCTCGACGCTGACGATCAGCGCCGCGACGATGGCGAGGGTGAGCGGGATCTTGATCGTGAAGGTCGTGCCGCGGCCGAGCTCGGAGGCGATGTCGACGGTGCCGCCGATGAGCTCGATGTTGGTCTTGACCACGTCCATGCCGACGCCGCGGCCGGAGACCGCGGTGATGGCCTTCGCGGTCGAGAAGCCCGGGTGGAAGATGAACTTCGCGACCTGGGCGTCGCCCATGCGCTCGAGCTCGGCCTCGCCTGCAAGCCCGCGCTCGCGCGCCTTGCGGCGGATCGCCGCGAAGTCGAGGCCGCGGCCGTCGTCGGCGATCTCGATCGTGATGGTGCCGCCCTCGTGGTAGGCGTTGAGGCGGATCGTGCCCTTCTCGGGCTTGCCGGCGGCGCGGCGCTCCAGCGGCGTCTCGATGCCGTGGTCCGCCGAGTTGCGGATCATGTGGGTGAGCGGGTCCTTGATGACCTCGAGCACCTGCCGGTCGAGCTCGGTGTCGGCCCCCTGCATGACGAGGTCGATTTTCTTCGCGAGCTCGCCCGAGAGGTCGCGCACGACCCGGGGCAGCTTCTGCCAGGCGGTGCCGATCGGCTGCATGCGCGTCTTCATGACGCCTTCCTGCAGCTCGGCGGTGACGTGCGAGAGGCGCTGCAGCGGCACCTTGAAGCCGCCGTCGCCGCCGCCGCTCTCCTGGCGCCGCGCGATCTCCAGGAGCTGGTTGCGGGTCAGCACCAGCTCCGAGACCATGGTCATGAGGTGCTCGAGGGTGTCGACGTTGACCCGGATGGTCTGGATCTTCGTGAACCCGCCCTCCCCCGGCTCGGGCTCGGACTTTGCCTCGGGCTTGGCAGGCTCGGGCACCGGGTCGGCCGGAGCGCTCTCCAGCTCGGGGCCGGGGGCCTCGCGGAAGGCGCGTTCGAGGTCGTCGAGGGAGGTTTCGCCCGGCTTCAGGGGGCGCTCCAGCACTTGATAGGCGAGCGTCCCGATGGTGACCTGCGGCTCAGGCACCGCGGGTGCGGGCGCCGCGAGCGCGAGCGTCTCGAGATTCCCGATGAGATCGGCGTCGCCGCCCTCGGGCTCGGCGGCGGTGCGCTCGAGCTCCGCAAGAATCTGCTTGATGCGGTCGAGGGTCGAGAGGATCAGCGTGACGGCGTCGGTCGTGACCGGCAGGCCGTCGCGGAACTTGCCCATCAGGGTCTCGGCCGCGTGCGCGAGCGCCTCGAGGCGCGGCAGGCCGAGGAAGCCGCAGGTGCCCTTGATGGTGTGGACGAGGCGGAAGATGTTGCGGAGGATGGTCTCGTTGTTCGGGTCGCGCTCGAAGCGCACGAGCTCCACGTCGACCACGTCGAGATGCTCGCCGGTCTCGGTCAGGAACTCACGCAACAGATCGTCCATCTCAGACCAACCGACTCGGACAGCAAACAGAGGCTTGCCGCCGCAGTGTCGCCGGGATGGGTTTATGATCGGTTGAGACGGAGGTGGTTCGCGGCGGCGCGGCGATCAGCGCTCGTCGCGCGCGGGCGCGGCCCCGGTCCTGGCGGCTTCGAGGAGGTGCGGATCGACCGGGACGGCCTGGAAGGAGCCTGGGCCGCCGTGGGGCACGGGCAGGACGATGACGGTCGCGACGCGCCGCCAGGCGAGGAAGGAGAGACCCTCGATCGCCTCCTCGTCGGTCTCGACCGTGTAGGTGCCGGCGCTCTGCGTCCCGTCGGCTCCGGGCACCGTGAAGGGGTGCGCGAAGACGACGGTCTCGCGCCGCGTGCGCAGGGTCACCGGACCGCTCCGGCCCAGCCCCGGCGGGCCTACACGCCGACCTTGTCGGCGCAGGCGTTCGCGACCTGGCGGTTCGGCTCGGCGGTGCCCGGCATGGTGGCCCAGCCGTTCTTCATGATGAGGTCGCCGCGGCTGTAGGAGGCGGTGGTCTTGAGGAGGGCGACGCGCTCGGCGAGCTGCGGGTCGCGCTTCGCCTGGTCGGCGCAGATCGCGGTGAGCGCGGTCACGACGTCGGCGCGGGAGCGGCTCTCGGCCATCGCCTCGGCCTTGCCGCCCGTCACCCAGCCGCCCCAGGAGAAGCCGACGACCGCGAGCGCGATCGCGCCGAAGGCGGCGCCGTAGAGTGCGGGTTTCAGCCATTCGGGGGTCTGCATTTGCCTCTCCTGTGGTTCGGTGGAACGAATTCGCGTCCGTGACGCGGCGACTGCGGGCGAGTCGAGGGTCTAGCCCACGGGGGCGATCTCGCCCTCGCGCACCGCGCGCTCGGTCTGATTGTGGACGCCCTTGATCCGGTAGTGGAACTCACCGTGGCTCTCGGGCAGGAGCCGCAGGACCTTGTAGGAGCCCGAGCTGCGGTCGGGGAAGTTGCCCGACGCGAGGCGCACGAGCTGTCCGATCCTGAAGCGATGCACTCGTAATTCTCCGGTTTCGACGCCGCACGCTAGCAGGATTTTCGGCGTTACACAAAGAAATTATTCTATATCGCAAAATAAAACTATCCCTCGTTTCATCTGAGGTATATAAAGAAATCCAACATTGACTTGCGCAGGCATTGATTTCTGGCGCTAAAACCGTCGGAATTCTAAACACGTCCTGCGCCGCGAGGCGCCTCGCCGTCAACCAGGAGATCCGCCCCATGACAGGCCACCGGTTCGAGATCGGCGAGGGCGTCGTCCACGTCGAGAAGCGCTTCCCGAACGGGGAGCGGCGCGTCCCGCTCATGGTGGTCGACCGGCTTACCGGCGCCGGCGAGCCGCGCTATCGGCTGAGCGACCCCGAGGGGATCGCGCTGTGCGTGCTCGCCGAAAGCCAGCTCGGCCCGAAGCCGCCGGCGCAGGAGGCGGCCCGCCTCGAGGCGCCCGCGCCCGGCGAGCCGGTCCGGGACGGCAGCCCGTGGTCGGCCTGAGCCGCGCTGCCTGCGCCTTCGGGGCGGCCGTCCTTGCGGCGGCGCTCGCCCTGCCGGCCGGCGCGCTGGCGCGGGACTGGACCTCGCCGCGCCCGGGCGACGCCGCGACCCGCGCCTTCGAGCGCCCGGCGACGCCGCCGGACGCCGCGACCCTGAAGGCGCAGGCGAGCGCCGCCGCGCTCGTCCAGAAGGCGCGCGAGGACGAATGGGACCGCAAGACCAGGCGGGCGACGCGCAGCATCTGCACCGGCGCGAAGGGCTGCTGACGACATCGACGGGAGCGCGCCGGAGCGCGCCGCCCGGGAGGAGGAACCATGTTCCACAAGATCGGCCTGATCTGGGGCGGCCTGAGCAAGACGGACGTCGCGCTCATCGCGCTGAGCTGCGCGACGGCCGGCGCGGTCTACGCCGCCTTCGCGCTATAGGCGGGCCGATGCGCGGGCGCGTCGCTTTCCCGAACGGCTCGCGGAGCTACGACGCGACCCGCCTCGCGGTGCGGTTCTGGGGCTACGACCAGGCGATGGAGGTCCCGTTCTTCATCGGGGCGAACGTGCTCGCCGCGCTCGAGCCCGCCACGGCGCCCGAGCCCGAGTCCTGCCTCTCGGCTTTCGACGCCCACCTCGCCCGCATCCGCGACGTCGCGGCCAAGGTCTACGAGCGCCGCCGCAGCGGCTCCTACGACCTCCTCGCCGGCGATTTCTAGGCCACGCCCCGAGCAGTACCAAGGCCGGTTGAGGGCGGGGGCTATTGCGGCCCTGACAGGCTATCTGTAAGGTAATACCTTACAATCCGTGATCCGGTCGTTTAGGAGCAAGGCGCTTCGCCTGTTCGCCGAGACGGGCGACGCGCGCAGGCTCAGCGTGCCGAACGCGGGGCGCGTCCGCCAGATCCTGCTGGCCCTGGAGATCGCCAAGCGCCCGGAGGACATGAACAGTCCGGGCTCCGGTTCCATGGCCTCAAGGGCGAGCGGAAAGGCACGTTCGCCGTGGATGCCGGCGGCAACTGGCGGATCACCTTCCGATGGGACGGCGAGGACGCCGTCGATGTCGACCTGGAGGATTACCACTGATGGCCGGCAACCCGCTTCTCAAGGGCTTTGCGCCCATGCACCCCGGCGAGTTCCTGCGCGAGGTGACCCTCCTGGCCCTCCCGCTGTCGAAGACCGAGATCGCGCGGCGGCTCGGGATCTCCCGCCAGACCCTCTACGACATCCTCGACGAGAAGCAGCCGGTGACCCCCGCCATGGCGCTGCGCCTCGGCAAGTTCCTCGGCAACGGCCCGGACTTCTGGCTCAACCTCCAGCGCGACTACGACCTGCGCACGCTGGAGCCGAAGATGGCAAAGGAGCTCGCCGCGATCGAGACCGTGGGAGCGTGAAACAGCGCGTCCGCAACCTGCTTGCAACCACAAAGCAACTATTATAGTTGTCTCGGTAGCACGCCGGATCGGAGTGGCGATGGTGTGGCCTCATGGTTACCCCTCGTCAGGTCCGCGCCGCCCGTGCCTTGCTGCAGTGGGATCAGGTCATGCTCGCGGCAAAGCCGTGGTGGCGCTCAGCGCGGTGCAACGCTTGGAGCAGGGCAAGCCCGTGCGGGAGGGGACGGCGCAGGCGGTCGAGCGGGCGCTCGCGAAAGCGGGCATCGTCTTCGTCTCGGGCGATGGACAGGAAGGTGTGATCCTGAAGCGGCGCGCGGCGCGCTGAGGCGGCGATCCGAGCGCGGGCGCCGCGCATGTCCGCCGCGCGCTTCCTCGACGCGCTGTTCCCCGGCGAGACCGGGGCCGGGCGGCTGCGCCCGCTTCGGGCTGCTCATGGTGGTCTATGCCCTGGAGCGCGACGGGCCGGTGACGGCGGCCCGGATCGCCGCGCTCGCCCGCCGCCCCGCCGAGGCCGTCCGCCGCGACCTCAACGCCCTTGCGGCCCTCGGCCTCGTTAAGCGCACGTGCATCCCCCGCGGCCCGGGCCGCGGCTGGACTTGGCGCCTCGCCCCGGAGAACCCCGACCTCGCCCACCTGCTCACGACCCTCGCCCGCACCGTTAGATTCCACGACCAGCGAGATGGTGTGGCGCGAGATCATCACAATCAGAAAGGTACTCATAACTCCTAATGCGGCACTCACGCACGGTGTTTCGCGCCAAGTCGAGGTACTGGCAGTGAGACAACGCTAGTCAGTGGAGGGCTTCTTCTCAGGGCTAACGGACGACGGAACTGGCAGTTTAGGTGCAGGAGAAGGGTTCGGAGTTCGCCCAGTGTTCTTCGCGAGTATGATAGCTGCCGTAGGCCCTCCAATGCTCACCATCGCTATCACACCTGCGACCCAAGGATTGCCGATAACGCCGGCAATTGTAGAGCAAACGAGCCCCAGTGCTCCGATCCCTCCTGCGATTAGCTGGCTACGATTCATCCGATTCTCAGAACCCTCGGTCCTGAGGCGCTCAAGGGACTGCCTGTGAATCCGTTGCGTGTCCGTCCATCCTACAAGTCTTTCCACCAGTCCGGGGAAGTGGCGCTCATACTCACTCAGGACAGATGGAGGAGGGAGCGGAAGCGAACCGCTGAACAGCATCACTTCAAGGGCCCGGGTTACGTTCGGGTCTTGAGTGTCTACGCCAGCTGTTCGCAGTACGCTATCGATCGACGGGGGAATGAGTTCTTGGTTTAGCGGACCGCTCCGCGTCGGGGGATGGTCCGGTGGTCGGTCCGGCTGATTCGGGGGTGGCTCGTTCTGGTCCCCACTTGTCATTTGTGAGCTCCGCTAGCTCTTTGGCAATCACAAATGCGCGCCAGACATGATCGAGATCCGACCTTACAGTTAGCCAATCCGAGGTCAGCGCCGCGCCGTCCGATGTCTCGAAGCACGACTGCCAAACTGTTGGGAGCGGATTGGTAACCAGGGCCGCGCCTTTGAGATAATCGAGCCATGCTGAGCGCCCTCGGTCTGCTGGCTCGAAGTGATCGCAGAGCGCCGCATCTAACGCCGCTGCTGAAGTTACCCTTTTGCCCGCGGCTGACTGTTGAAGGAGCAAGAACTCCGCTATCCGTCGCGCAAGGTCAGGCGAAAACGGGCAGTTCGCGTGGTTGTCGACATGGTACGGGTGCGCTACATACGTGCAAATCGGCCGACCGGTCTGCTTCGTATTGCTCATAATGCCACTTCCCTACGCTCATACTCACGCTCTGGCGCCGATCCTGAGTCGAACTGCTTAGCAGATAATAGGGGGTGTTAACGCGGCCAAGGCGGTTCGGGTCCATATCCCCTGTGACACGAGAGCATACCTCCTAATGTGCGATTTGCCATAGATTGTACATCCCTAGGCCTAAGAATCGCACTACGCCCTTATCCCGCTAGTTCTAAGGACATTGCTACGCGGCACAGATAAGCCGCGCAGCTTCCGATCTCGAGTTCGAGCTGGAAAGAGTCCCGCCATTGACAAGGGTCGTCCCCCGCTGAAGCCTGAGCGGGCTCACACAAGCCCAACACACGAAAGGGGTTCTCCATGCGGTTCGGACAGACGGTCATCCTTAGCGCCATCGCGGCTTGCGCGGCGGGCGCGGCTCAAGGCCAGCAGCTCGCGCCGAGCCCGACGCTCGATGCGATCAAGTCGCGCGGGCACGTGGAGTGCGGCGTGCACCTCGGGCTCCCGGGCTTCTCCTTCGCCAACGACAAGGGCGAGTGGTCGGGGCTCGACGTCGACTACTGCCGGGCGCTCGCGGCCGCGATCCTCGGCGACGCCACGAAGGTGAAGTTCACGCCGACCTCGGTGCAGCAGCGCTGGCCGGTGCTGCAGTCGGGCCAGGTCGACCTCCTGTCGCGCAACACCACCATCACCTTCTCGCGCAACGCGACGCTCGGCATCAACTTCCAGGGCATCAACTTCTACGAGGGCCAGACCTTCATCGTCCGCAAAGGGGCGGCGAAGACGCCGGCCGACCTCGACGGCGCCTCGATCTGCGTCGCGGCGGGCTCGACCGAGGAGAAGGCCGCGGCCGACTGGTTCCGCGAGCGCAACCTCAAAGTGACGATCACGAACTTCCAGAAGAACGACGACGCCATCGCCGCCTACGACGCCGGGCGCTGCGACGCCTACACGGCCGGCATCGGGGCGCTCGCCGGCCAGCGCATCAAGCTCAAGCAGCCGGACCAGAACGAGATCATGACCGAGATCATCTCGAACGATCCGCAGGGGCCGGTGACCCGCTGGGGCGACGAGCGCTTCCAGCTCGTGGTGCGCTGGGTGCTGAACGGCATGATCGCGGCGGAGGCGCTGGGCGTCACCTCGAAGAACGTCGACGAGCTGCGCGCGAAGTCGCAGAACGCCGAGGTGCGCCGGCTCTTGGGCGTCGAGGGCGGCTTCGGGCAGATGCTGGGGCTCTCGAACGACTGGATGGTCAACGTCCTGAAGCAGGTCGGGAACTACGGCGAGTCCTACGAGCGCACCGTCGGCATGGGCTCAGCCCTCAAGATCGCGCGCGGCAAGAACGAGCTGTGGACCAAGGGCGGGCTCCTCTTCACGCCGCCGTTCCAGTGAGGTGTGTCATTCCGGGGCGCGCCGCAGGCGCGAGCCCGGAACCCATAAACGCCTCCGGTGCCGAACGCGCACGACCGCTTCGGCGCGATCGCAAAAGGTCGTGTTTATGGGTCCCGGGCTCTCCGCTCCGCGGAGCCCCGGAATGACAGCGGGCGGCCCTCCCCCCGCGCCGCCCATCCCGCGCGAGCTCCGGGCCTTCGTCCGCGACAAGCGGGTGCGCGACCTGTTCTGGCAGGCGGCGGTGATCGCGGCGCTCGTTGCCCTCACGGTCTTCTTCGTCCGCAACGCCTCGCAGAACATGGTCCAGGCGGGGCTTGCCTCCGGCTTCGACTTCCTGTGGCGCACGTCCGGCATCGACGTGCCCTTCGTGCTGACGAATTACACGCCCTCGGACAACATCCTGTCCCTGCTCTGGGTCGGAGTCGTCAACACCCTCCTCGTCACCGTCGTGGCGATCGCCGCCGCGACGCTGATCGGCTTCGTCATCGGGATCGCGCGGCTGTCGACCAACTGGCTGCTGTCGAGCCTCGCCGGCGCCTACGTCGAGTTCGTCCGCAACATCCCGCTCCTGTTCTTCGTCCTGTTCTGGTACTTCGGCGTCATCGCGGCCCTGCCCGGCCCGCGCCAGAGCATCGGCCTGTTCGGGGTCGCCTTCCTCAACAACCGCGGCCTCACGATCCCGGTCGCGAAGGACACGGCCGGACTCCTCGCGGCGCTCGCCGTGCTCGTCGCCTGCATCGCGCTGCAAGCGCTGCTCGCGTTCTGGGCGCGGCGCCGGCAGGAGCGCACCGGCCGCGCCTTCCCGGTCTGGACCGCGGGCATCGTGCTCGTCGGCGTCTTGCCGATCATGGCCTTCGTCGCCGCGACGCTTATGGCCGAATGGGACGTGCCCGTGCTGCGCGGCTTCAACTACCGCGGCGGCTTCGTGCTCATCCCGGAGTTCGTGGCCCTGTTCCTGGCGCTCACCACCTACACGGCGGGCTTCATCGCCGAGATCGTGCGCGGCGGCATCCTGGCCGTCGCGAGGGGCCAGATCGAGGCCGCGAAGTCCCTCGGCCTCACACCCGGCCAGACCCTGCGCCTCGTCACCATCCCGCAGGCCCTGCGCGTGATGATCCCGCCGCTCACGAGCCAGTACCTCAACGTCCTCAAGAACTCGTCCTTCGGGGCCGCGATCGCCTATCCGGACCTCGTCAGCCTGTTCATGGGCTCGGCCCTCAACAACACCGGCCAGGCGATCGAGATCATCGCCATCACGCTCGCGATCTACCTCGCGGTCGGGCTTGCCGTCTCGGCCTTCATGAACTGGTACAACGCCCGCGTGGCCCTGGTGCTGCGATGACGCGGCTTGAGCGCGCCGCCACCTTCGTGAGGAAGCGCCTGTTCGGCTCGGTGCTCGACGGCATCATCACGGTCCTGTGCGCGGCCCTCGTCGTGCGGCTCGCGGTCCCGGTCCTGAACTGGCTCGTCCTCGACGCCACGTGGACCGGCACGACCCGTGCCGACTGCACCGGGAGCGGCGCCTGCTGGGTGTTCATCCGGGCCCGCTTCGGCCAGTTCATGTACGGACTCTACCCCACGCCCGAGCGCTGGCGGGCGGACGTCGCCGGCCTCCTCCTCGTCGGCGCGATCGCGCTCCTCGCCTGGCGCGGCCTGCCCGGCCGGCGCTTCGTTGGCGCGGCAGCCGCGCTCGTCCTGCCGCCGCTTGGGATCTGGCTCCTCGCCGGCGGCCTCGGCCTTGCCCCCGTCGAGACGCGGGACTGGGGCGGGCTGATGCTGACCGTGTTCATCTCGGTCTACGCCGCCCTCATCGCGGTGCCCCTCGGGGTCGTGCTGGCGCTCGGGCGCCAGTCGCGCCTGCCGGCGATCCGGCTCATCTCCGTGGTCTTCATCGAGTTCTGGCGCGGCGTGCCGATCATCGCCGTGATCTTTTTGGCCTCGCTCCTCCTGCCCCTGATCCTGCCGCAGGGGACAGGAATCGACCGCCTGGCCCGGGCGGTCATCGGTCTCGGCCTCGTCATCGCGGCCTACATGGCGGAGGCCGTGCGCGGCGGGCTGCAGGCGATCCCGCAGGGGCAGACCGAGGCCGCGACCGCCCTCGGCCTGCGCTACTGGCCCGCGACCGCCTTCATCGTCCTGCCGCAGGCGCTCCGCATCGCGCTGCCGGCGATGACCAACGAGTTCATCGCGCTGATCAAGAACACCTCCCTCGTCCTCATCGTGTCGATCTTCGACCTCCTCGGCATCGCCCAGGCGTCGCTTGCCGATCCGGCCTGGGTCGGGATGTCCATGGAGGCCTACGCCTTTGCCGGCGCGCTCTACTGGATCGCCTGCTTCGCCCTCTCCCGCTGGAGCCGCCGCACGGAGGCGCGGCAGGCCGCGCGCGGGTTCGTCTGATGGCCCGCCGGGGCTTAGCGGCCCACCGGCGCCGCCCGGATCGTCACCGCGTCGCCCTCGATCGAGAAGGTCACCGGCATGCCGGCGGCCTGGGCGATGAGGCCGGTGTAGAAGGGCTGGATCGCATGCGCGTCGACGGCGCCGTTCTCCGGCGCGCCGGCGAGCAGCGCCTCGACGTGGGCCGGGATGCGGGCGTTCGGGCCCTTGGCGGTGAGGACGAACTCGGCCGTCTCGGCCTCGCCCGTCACCTTCACGGCGATCGCGCCGCCGCGGGGGATGGCGTTCGTGGCCAGCATCACGAGGTTGAGGAGGAGCTTGACCTTGTTCTTCGGCAACAGCGCCCGAGGCCCTTCCCAGGTGAGCGTCACCTTGTCGTCGGTGAACATGCCCTTCGCGACCTGCTCGGCGTCGCCGAGGTCGATCGAGGCGCCGGCCGAGCCCGCGGCCCCGAAGGCGAGGCGGGCGAACTGGAGCCGGGCCGAGGCCTGGCGGGCGCTCTTCTGGATGAGGTCGAGGGCGAAGTCGCGCATCGAGGCGTCGCTCTCGTCCTCCAGCACCTCGAGGCCGTTGACGATGGCCCCGACCGGCGAGATCACGTCGTGGCACACCCGCGAGCAAAGCAGCGCCGCGAGGTCGAGGGCATCGAGGGTGACGGCGGCCATGAACGGGCTCCGAAGGCTTCGGTGAGGCAAATCGGCGGCGCTTCGGCTCCGCCCCCGAAGCGGGCACGAGGAACGCCCCCGGATAGCGGGCATTGACGATTCGGGAAAGCGACCCGAAGGATCGGCCCGGGCGCAACGCACAGGGAAGCTCGATGAGGCTCGACGACGAGGCCCGGGAGGAGATCGCGCTGCGCCTCGGCGCGATCGCCGTCGCGGCCGGGCGGCTGCTGCAGAAGTTCGCGGCAAGCCGCGAGTTCCGCCTGAAAGCCGACGGCAGCCCGACGACGCCGGCTGACCTCGCCGCCGAGGCGCTGATCCTGCGCCGCCTCGAGGAGGCCTGGCCCGGCATCCCGGCGATCGCCGAGGAGACCGCGAACGCCGTGGAGCCCGGCGAGGCGTTCTTCCTCGTCGACCCCCTCGACGGCACCCGCGACTTCCTGCACGGCGAGGGCGAGTACAGCGTCAACATCGCCCTCGTGGCGAGGGGGCGCCCGGTGGCGGCGGCGGTGGCCTCGCCGGCGCTCGGCCGGGTGTGGATCGCCGGCGCGGCGGCGTGGGCGGCGACGATCCCGGACAACGGCGCCGTGACGGACTGGGCGCCGGTCCGGGTTCGCCCGGCGCCTGTCGACGGCCTCGTGGCGCTCGTCAGCCGCCGCCATGGGGACACGGCGACGGAGGCCTGCCTCAAAGCCTTGTCCATCGGGACCCTGCGCACCGCCTCCTCGGCCGTGAAGTTCTGCCTCATCGCGTCAGGCGAGGCGGACGTCTACGTGCGCTGCGGCGCCACCATGGAGTGGGACACGGCGGCGGGGGACCACGTGCTCACCTGCGCCGGCGGCTGCGTCGTCAAGGCGGGGGGCGGGATCCTCACCTACGGCCGCCACGACCGCGGCTACCTCAACGGCCCCTTCGCGGCCCTCGGCGACGCCGCGCTCGCGGCACGCCTCGACCTGCCGCTCGCGGCCGCGTGATGCGGTCAGTCGCGGACGAGGTCGCGCTTGAGCGCCGGCCAGCGCGCCTCGGCCTTCTCGGCCAAGGCGGGATCGGCGAGAAAGCGGGTGCGGGAGCCCTTGTCGCGGAACACGTAGAGGCGCCCGTCGCGGACCGCGAACACCGCCGGGTCGCCGGCGACGAGCCGCCCTTGGGCGGCGGCCGCGGGGTCGTAGCCGCCGATGCGCGGGGCATAGACCTCGGGATCGCGGGCGAAGGCCTCGCGGTTGGCGTGGCTCGCGAAGCGCCAGGCAAGCCCGCCCCAGATCAGCTCGATCCCCTCGCGGCCCGCAACCGGCGCGGGGTCCGAGAAGTAGCTCACGGGGTCGAAGCCGGAGAGGCCGAAGCCCGAGCGGGCGTCACTGACGAACGCCTGCGTCGCGCCGACGACGGGCGGCAGCGCCTCGAGCGGCTGCGCGCGAAGCCCGGAGGTCGTTAATGCAATCGCAACCACTAGGGCGGCGCGGCCCCGGAACCGCCTCGCTTGAGACATTTTTAGCCATGTTCATGTCGAATGCGATTCGAGACGCGACAGGCGCCGGAACCGGCTCGAACCGGTCCGGTCTAGCCCGAACGTCTAAACAATTGGTGGGATCGGATGCCGGAGCCTTCCGGACATCCGTTGCGAGGATCAAGACCATGCGCGCCCGCGGCTTCCTGGCGGCGATGCTCGCCGCCGCTTTCGCCCTGCTTCCGCTGTCCGTCTCGGCCCAGGTGGCCCGCCAGGCGGACCCCGGCACCTTCACGGTGACCGAGCTCGTGGACTCCGGCCACCGCTTCTTCGGCACGGTGTCGCGCGGGCTCGCGCTGACCATGCAGGAGGCGGTGAAGCGCTGGGGCGAGCCGAACGGCTATATCCTCGGCCAGGAGGCCTCCGGCGCCTTCGTCGGGGGCCTGCGCTACGGCGAAGGCACGCTTTACACCCGCAACGTCGGCCAGCGGCCGGTGTTCTGGCAGGGTCCTTCGGTCGGCTTCGACTTCGGCGGCGAGGGCGCCCGCACCATGATGCTCGTCTACAACATGCCGGCGACGGAGGCCCTCTACCAGCGCTTCCTCGCGCTCGACGGCTCGGCCTACTTCGTCGGCGGCTTCGGCATGACGGCGGCGGTCGCCGACGAGATGGTGGTGGTCCCGATCCGCTCCGGCGTCGGCGCCCGCCTCGGCGTCAACATGGGCTACCTCAAGTTCACCAGCGAGGCGACCTGGAACCCGTTCTGACCTCTCCCGGCCCGCTCCGCTGCGCTGTCTCTGAACGAGGAGGGTTGAGTCGCGCACTCCGCCCGTGGCAGGGTGCCGCCCTCCCCTCCCCCGGCACTGAGACGACGCGGCTCCCGTGATTGAAAGCATCATGATCTTCGCCTTGGGCTTCCTCGCGGCGGCCCTCTTGGCGCTCGTGATCCTGCCGGCGATCAACGCCCGGGCCGAGCGGCTCGCGCGGCGTCGCGTCGAGGCGCAGTTCCCGCTCTCGATCTCGGAGCTCACCGCCGAGAAGGACC
Source organism: Beijerinckiaceae bacterium (assembly GCA_036386395.1). GTDB lineage: Bacteria > Pseudomonadota > Alphaproteobacteria > Rhizobiales > Beijerinckiaceae > JAJKJG01. Next base: position 20,116 of record DASVVU010000219.1, read on the forward strand.
ACCTGCGGGCCGAGTTCGCCGTGGTCCAGCGCCGGCTCGAGCGCAAGGCCGAGGAGGCGCTCGCCGAGAAGCACAAGCACATGGAGGAGTTCGGCCGCCGCGCCATGCGGATCGAGGCGCTGGAGAACGAGCTCTCCGCCCGCGACCGCCGCATCGTCGAGGTCGAGAACGAGCTCGCGGGGCTGCGCCAGCGCCTTGAAGAGGCCGAAGCCGCCGCCGCCGCCGCGAACGAGACGCTCTCCGGGACCCGCGACACCGCTGCCGCCGTCGAGGCGGCGCACCGGCAGACCCTCGACGAGCTTGCCGCGACCCGCGCCCGGGCCGATGCCGCGGCCGCGGCGCTTGCCGAGACCCGCACCGAGCTTGCCGCCGTGCGCGAGCGCCTCACCAATCGCGACACGGCCTTCGCGGCGCTGGAGCAGGCCCGGGCCCAGACCGCGGGCGACCTCGACGCGCGGCGCATCACCATCTCGGACCTCGAGACGCGGCTCGCGACCCAGACCACCCGGGCGAACGAATTCGAGCGCCTCGCCGACGAGCGCCGCCAGGAGCTCATCGCCGAGCGCCAACGTCTCTCCGATCTCGCCAAGAGCCTCGTCTCCGAGCAGGAGCGCGGCACTGCCTTGGAAGAGCGCAACCGCGCCCTCGAAAGCGACCTGCGCGGCGCGAACGAGCGCCTGCAGGCGGGCGCGCCGGCGCGGGAGTCCATCGAGCGCGAGCTTGCCTCTCTTCGCGAGGAGCGCACCCGGCTCGAAGCCGAGCTGAAAAGCGCCCGCCGCGACGCCGAGTCCAACGCCCGCATCCAGGCCGAGAACGCGGAGCTGCGCCGCCGCATGGACGAGGTCGCGGACGACATCCTGCGCTTCGCCGAGACGAACCGCGGCAGCGCCGCAGCGCCGCCCGGCTGAGCCGCATTTATGTCTAGACAATTGACTTGACGTGATCCCCGTGATGCCATGCGGCTACGCTCAAACGGCGGCATGGAGGGGTGTCATGAAAACGCTTTTAGGCGGTCTCGCGCTCGCGGCGTTTCTCGCAGGCTCGGCCTCGGCCCAGGAGACGAAGGTCTCGCTCGCGATCTCGGGCTGGACGGGCTTTGCGCCGCTGACGCTCGCCAAGGAGGCCGGCATCTTCAAGAAGCACGGCCTCGACGTGACGATCAAGAAGATCCCGCAGGCGAGCCGCCACCTCGCGATCCAGTCCGGCGACGTGCAGTGCGCCGCCACCACGGTCGAGACCTGGGTGGTGTGGAACGCCAACGGCGTGCCGACGAAGCAGATCTTCCAGCTCGACAAGTCGTACGGCGCCGACGGCATGGTGGTGCGCGCCAACATCGCCTCGATCAAGGACCTCAAGGGCAAGACCGTCGCGGCCTCGGCGCCCGGCACCGCGCCCTACTTCACCCTCGCCTGGTTCCTGAAGAAGAACGGCCTCTCGGTGAAGGACGTGACGGTGGTGAACCTCGAGCCCGGCCCGGCGGCGCAAGCCTTCATCGCCGGCCAGAACGACGCCGCGATGACCTACGAGCCCTACCTCTCCTCCGTCCGCAACGCGCCGCAGGCCGGCAAGATCATCGCGACGACCCTCGACTACCCGATGATCATGGACACGGTCGGCTGCACGCCGAAGTTCCTCGACGACAACCCGAAGGCCGCGAAGGCGCTGGCCGACAGCTACTTCGAGGCGCTGGAGATGATTGGGAAGGAGCAGGCCAAATCTTATGAGATCATGGGCGCCGACGTGAAGCAGACGGGCGAGGCCTTCGGCGCCTCGGCGAAGTTCCTGCGCTGGCAGGACCGCGAGGCAAACAAGAAATTCTTCCAGAGCGAGTTCGAGCAGTTCTCGAACGAGGCCGCGGACCTGCTCCTCGAGGTCGGCATCATCAAGACGAAGCCGGATATCAAGACGATCGTCGACACGCGGTTCATCCAGTAGGCTGTCATTCCGGGGCGGCGCGTAGCGCCGAGCCCGGAACCCATAAACACCGCCGGCGCCGATGACGTACTACGTCTACATGACCGCGAGCCGGCGGTACGGGACCCTGTACGCGTATCTGGGAGCACAAGACGAAGGTCTACACCGGATTCTCGGCGAAGTACGGCGTCGATCGCCTCGTCTGGTACGAGACCTACGAGCGCATAGAGGAGGCGATCACGCGCGAGAAGGCGCTGAAGAAGTGGCGGCGGGACTGGAAAATCCGGCTCATCGAGGAGATGAACCCGGACTGGAGCGATCTCTATGCGACGCTCAATCGGTGAGAGCGGTGGTTATGGGTTCCGGGCTCGCGCTCCGCGCGCCCCGGAATGACAGGCCATGCCCCGCCCCCTCGAGCCCGTCGGCCAGACCGCGAAGATCGTCCTCGGCATCTCCTTCTTCGTGGTCTTCGTCGCGGCCTGGGCCTTCGCGACGCTCGGCGGCTTCGTCTCCAAGACCTTCCTTGCCGATCCCGTCACCATGGTGCGGGACGGCGTCGAGCTCCTCACCCGCTTCGGCTTCGCCCACGACATTGCCATGACGATCTGGCGCGTGGTCGGCGGCTTCGTCCTCGCCGCCCTCGTCGCCGTGCCCCTCGGCATCCTGATGGGGGCCTACAAGCCGGTCGAGGCGTTCTTCGAGCCGTTCGTGTCCTTCGCGCGGTATCTGCCGGCCTCGGCCTTCGTGCCGCTCCTCATCCTGTGGGCCGGCATCGGCGAGACCCAGAAGCTCCTCGTCATCTTCATCGGCTCGGTGTTCCAGCTCGTCCTCATGGTCGCGGTCGCGGTCGGGCAGACGCGGCGCGACCTCGTCGAGGCCGCCTATACGCTCGGCGCCTCGCCGCAAGGGGTCGTCCGCCGCGTGCTGATCCCGGCGAACGCGCCCGAGATCGCCGAGATTCTCAGGCTCGTCCTCGGCTGGGCCTGGACCTACGTCATCGTCGCCGAGCTCATCGGCTCGTCCTCGGGCATCGGCCACATGATCATCGACTCACAGGCGCTCTTGGCCACCGGCCAGATGATCTTCGGCATCATCGTCATCGGCCTCATCGGCCTCGTCTCGGATTTCGCCTTCAAGGCCGTGAACCAGCGGCTGTTCCCGTGGCGGCTCGCGTGAGCGCGAAGCTCCTCATCGACGGCGTCTCCCGCGTCTTCCCCGGCGTGCGCGGCGGCGCGCCGACGCGGGCGCTCGAGCCGACGCGGCTCGAGGTTGCCGAGAACGACTTCATCACCATCCTCGGCCCCTCCGGCTGCGGCAAGTCCACGCTTCTACGCATCGTCGCCGGCCTCGACCGCCCGAGCGCCGGAAAAGTCCTCCTCGACGGGCGCACCGTTAAGGGGCCGGGGCCGGACCGGGGCATGGTGTTCCAGTCCTACACCCTGTTCCCGTGGCTCACGGTGTCCGAGAACATCGCCTTCGGCCTGCGCGAGAAGGGCGTGCCCCCGGCGCGCCGGCGCGAGATCATCGGAACTTACGTCGAGCGGGTCGGCCTCATCGGCTTCGAGAACCACTACCCGAAGCAGCTCTCGGGCGGCATGCAGCAGCGCACCGCCATCGCCCGGGCGCTCGCCAACAACCCCGAGATTCTCCTCTTGGACGAGCCCTTCGGGGCGCTGGACAACCAGACCCGGGCGCTGATGCAGGAGTTGCTCCTCGGCATCTGGGAGCGCGAGCGCAAGACCGTGCTGTTCGTGACCCACGACATCGAGGAGGCGATCTTTTTGGCCTCCCGCGTCGTCGTGATGACGGCGCGGCCCGGGCGCATCAAGGCCGAGGTTGCGGTCGATCTCCCCCACCCCCGCGACTACCGCATGAAGACGAGCCCGCAGTTCTCCGAGCTGAAGGCGCGGCTCACGGAGGAGATCAGGGTCGAGGCGGTTCTGGCGGCGGAGGCGCATTGAGCGGCACCCCCGCCCGCATCGCTATTCGGCGCTCAAGGCCCGCACGCCGAGCGGCGTGATGCGCCAGCGCGGCCCGCCGGTGTTCGGCGAGACGGTCTTCTCGATCACGCCCTTATCGACGAGCGCGTCTACCAACAGCCCGATCTCATTGCGCGGCACGCCGATCTCCCGTGCAAGACCGGTTTGAGTCAGAAACGTCACCCTGACCAAAGCCCTCAGAGCGCTACGTTCTATTTCGGACAGCTGAGGAGGCCGTTCGTCCGGGGCATCTGCAATCATGGCCCTCGCGGCCACCTCGGTGACGGGCTTGCTGCCCGCGGCCTCCTCGGCGAGATCGACCGCAACCTCGGCCTTGTTATGCGCATCGAGCGCTTCGCTCTTGGCGTCGATTGCTTGGCTCTTGGCATCGAGGGCATGGCGTTCGGCATTCTCGGCGCGCTGACGGTTGCTCTCGATCTGCTGCAGGACGCGTTGCGACAAGTTGGTCAGGAAAGCGCGGGCCGAGAAGCCTGCAACGATACAGAATCCACAATAAATAAGCAGGCTACTATAGAATTTAGAATCGTTGTTTGTATTGGATAGTATGTCGTCGAGGAGCTTACTCTGGGCAACACTGAGGAACAGAGGAACCGCGAATGCTGCTACAATGCCTATTATTATATATTTTGTCGTAGTTCGGCGCTTTTCAAGCTCTTCATCCGGCTGCGCGTTCATGGATTCGAGCAGAGAGCCAGCCAAACCTCCGGCGGCCCCGCTCAGAAACGCTACGCCCAATAAGATGATTATACTGCTCATCACATTAGCCCTCTCATATTCGTGTGCACGCTCTCACAAATACGTCCGGTTGTCGAGTAGACTCGCAGTCAAAATCTGCGCTCCAGTGAAGTTGCGCGAAGAACAGGCTCCGGGCACCTACGTCAGACCTTGCCGCCCACCCCTCGGGTCTGGTTCAGGGCGCCTCCTCCGCCCTCGTCCGCACCACCGTGACGTTGCAGGGCGCCTCGGCGACGACCTGGGAGGAGACGCTGCCGAGGTAGCGGCGCATGGCCGAGGAGGCGCGGGCGCCGATGACGATGTGGTCGACGTGGGCCTGGCGGGCGTAGTCGAGGAGGGCGTCGGCGGGATCGGGGGACTGCAGCACCGTGTAGGTGACGCGGCCCTCGCCGAGGCCGAAGGGGCGGGCCCAGTGCTTGAGCTCCACGAGGCGGCGCACGTGGAGATTTCGCCCCTCCGCGTCATCGCCGAAGTCGATGCCGACGCGGGGGACCTTCAGGACGTTGACGCAGGCGAGGCGCGCCTTCGGCTCGATCGCGAGGATGCGGCGCACGATGGTGCGCAGCGCCTCGGCGAGCTCGTGCATCTCGGGTGAAAGATCCACCGCCGCCATGATGATCGGCGCCGCCGCGAGATGGCCGGCCACGGGGCGCGGCGCCTCGGGCTCCTTGAGCTGCGTCGTGAACCAGCGCTTCATCGCGGTCCCGAGGGGCGCGCGGCTCGTGCGGTGCGCCCGCTCGGTCAGCGCCACCTGCTCGGGGTGCGAAAGGTCGAAGGCGAGCTGGGCGGCAGTCGCGTGGCGCTTGCCCGGATCGACCTCGAGGCAGCGCAGGATCACCTCCTGGAGCCAGGGCGGGATAGCGGGCCGGATCGCCCGCGGCGGCTTCGGGTCGCGCCACAGCCGGCGGCGAAGCGCCCGCGAGCCTTGCGGGTTGCCGAACGGGCGCTCGCCCGTGGCGAAGAGGTAGAGCATGGCGCCGAGGGAGAAGAGATCGCTCCTCGGATCGGTGCGGTTGCCCTTGACCTGCTCGGGCGAGATGTAGGGCGCGGTGCCGACCGGCAGGCGGAACTCTTCCGCGAGGAGGTCCGGGAGCTGGTCGTGCCGGGAGAGGCCGAAGTCGACGAGCACCGCCTCGCCGCTCTCGCGCATCAGGATGTTGTCGGGCTTGATGTCGAGGTGGATCACGTGCTGGCGGTGCAGGTCGTGCAGCGCCGCCGCGACCTTGGCGCCGATCCCGGCCACCTCGGCCGGATCGAGGGGCGCCTTCTCGACGAGCCGCAGGAGCGAGCCGCCGGAGATGCGCTCCATCACGAGGAAGGCTTGCTCCGTGAAGTCGGCGGCGGCGACGAAGCGCGGCACGTGCGGGCCGGACAGCCGCGGCAGGATCATCTGCTCGACCTCGAAGCCGACGATGGCGCCGGGACCCTCGCCCCACTCGACGATGGGCATCTTCATCAGCATCGGCAGCGTGTGCGCGGGATGCGTCACCCGCCACAGCACGGCCATGCCGCCCTGGTGCATCCGCTCCTCCAGGGTGAAGCCGTCGACCACGTCGCCGGGCCGGAAGTGCCGGGCCATCAGTGCCCCCGGTAGAGCCGCGCCGCGAGGGGCGGCGGCAGGCCGGCCTTCACGATCTTCGCGGCGGCTGCATCGATGTCGTACGGCACGCGGACGTAGGTGAGCGTGCTCCGCTCGTGGTGGAGGAGCGCATAGCAGGCGGCGGGATCGCCGTCGCGGGGCTGGCCGACGGCGCCGATCACGGCGAGCCAGCGCCGGTTCGGCAGGAGCGGGATGCCGGAGCCGGGCACCGGGCAGTGGTGCGACGCGGGCCGCCCCGGCGCCATGTAGAAGACCGCCGGCACATGGACATGGCCGCAGAAGGTCGCGCGCGCCGCCGTCGCCGTCATGCTGCGCTCGGCCTCGCGCCGGTCCGTGACGTAGAGCCACGCCGCCGGCGCATAGGCGCTCGCGTGCACGAACAGGCGATCCCCTTCCTCAAGGGTCAGGGGGCGGCTGCGCAGGAACGCGCTCTGCGTCGCATCGAGCCGCTCCCGGGTCCAGTCGATGGCGGCGGTCGCGAGCGGGTTCATGTGCGGCGACGGCTTGAACACCGCCTCGTCGTGGTTGCCGAGGAGGGCCGCGGCCCCGTCCTCGGCCATGCGGGCGACGGTGTCGACGACGTAAGCAGGGTCGGCGCCGTAGCCGACGTAGTCGCCGAGGAACACGAACCGCTCGGCCCGCATGCGGCGCGCATGGTCGAGGCAGGCGTCGAGCGCCTCGCGGTTGCCGTGGATGTCGGTGAGGAGGGCGATGAGCATCGGCGGAGCATAGCCGACCGTATGCCCCGGCTGTCATCCCCAGCGCACGCGGAAAATCTAGTGTTGCGTTAAGAGCAGCGGTCGCGAAGCCAGTGGACAAGGCCCGCTTCCAGCACCGCGTTGGAAAGGGACATTCCAGACCAAACGTGGAGCACCTGGTGGGAAGCCGTAGCCACAGGCTGAAGAGCTGCGAACGGGGTGTGACACACGAAGAAGATATGACGCACGTCGGAGCGCGTGGCACAGGCAGAAACGAAGCTATTGAGTTCAAACTGCCCAGCGGACGACTTGACCTGAACCAGGGCACGCTCGGCTGTCGCGGGGTGATCAATTTCCAGGTCGATGGATTTTTGGTGTCGACCCAATTCCGTGACGCGCCTCCAGCCACCCCGGGCGAAAATGAGGTCGGTCAGAACCTCAAAATCCTGCCAAGTCAGCTTCTGGACAAGCCGCAAAAGACTTGCCTTCAGATTGTTCTCGGCCTCAGTGACCGCAACGACATCAGGATCGGGTTCATCGTTCAGAAGCCTTATGAGGTAGCTCTTTTCCCAGACTTTGCAGATCGTCCGCCTATAGCCGGCGAGCTTCGTCAGCCTACCGCTTATGTTTCGTGCCGCGAGAAGACGGCCGCCAACGGAATGATTCGACCATCCTCCTATGACCTTCCGGTATCGCGCGCCACACGTAGCAGTCTCACCCTCGTCCGTGAGGTATACTTCTGGCTCGGCAAAGGCCCACCAGAGATACCCTGCCTCAAGCGTCACCCACAGGCTATTCCGCCCAAGGGTGTAGAAGTCTTTGATTTCTCGCGTGTCTTGTGACGCCTCTTTCTCGCTTTTGCGAATTGCGAACCATCGCTTCCAAGTTGCGTCCCAGTTCCCCGCCGCGGCCTCGTCATGAGGCTCGTCCTCAAAACCGAAATGCAGTTCCGAACGCTCATAACAGCGAGGCCACCAGCCGCCGCCAGGGCCTAGCTTTATGTACCTGACATCGTCAGGCTGAACGCGAACCTGAGTCATAAGCGCTAGAACCGCACCGCCCGCGCCCGCTTCACCTGCGGGATCGCCTCGATGCGGTGCAGCAGCTCCGGCGAGACCGGCTCGTCGACGGCGACGAAGCAGATGGCGTCGCCGCCGGGCTTGTCGCGGCCGAGCGCGAAGGTCGCGATGTTGACGCCGGCTTCGCCGAGGAGCGAGCCGAAGGCGCCGATGAAGCCCGGCTTGTCGGCATTGCGCACGTAGAGCATGTGCGGCGCGAACTCGGCGTCGACGGCGATGTGGCGGATCTCGGTCACCCGCGGCTTGCCGTCCTGGAACACGGTGCCGCCGGCGTGGCGCGGCATGTCCTCGGCGTCGACGACGATGCGGATAAAGCTCTCGTAGTCGCGCGCCGCGTTCTCGCGCTTGACCTCCTCGACCATGATCCCGCGCTCGCGGGCGACGACCGGCGCTGAGACCATGTTGATGTCCTGGAGGAACGGACGCAGCACGCCGGTCACCGCCGCGGAGGTGAGCGCGCGCGTGTTCATCTGCGCGACCGCGCCCTCGTACTCGATGCGGACGCCCTTGATCGGCGCCTCGGTGAGCTGGCCGAGGAAGGAGCCGAGCCTTTCGGCGAGCGCCACGAAGGGCTTGAGCCGCGGCGCCTCCTCGGCCGTGATCGAGGGGAAGTTGATGGCGTTCTGGATCGCGCCCTGGAGGAGGTAGTCCGCCATCTGCTCGGCGACCTGCAGCGCCACGTTCTCCTGCGCCTCGGTGGTCGAGGCGCCGAGGTGCGGCGTGCAGACGACGTTCGGGTGGCCGAAGAGCGGGTTCTGAGTCGCCGGCTCGGCCGTGAACACGTCGAAGGCGGCGCCGGCGACGTGGCCCTCGTCAAGGGCGCGCCGCAGGGCCGCCTCGTCGACGAGACCGCCGCGGGCGCAGTTGACGATGCGCACGCCCCTCTTGGTCTTCGCGATCGCTTCGGCGGAGAGGATGTTCTTGGTCTTCTCGGTGAGCGGCGTATGCAGGGTGATGACGTCGGCGCGGCGGAGAAGATCATCGAGCTCGACCTTCTCGACGCCGAGCTCTTGCGCCCGCTCGGGCGTCAGGTACGGGTCGAAGGCGATCACCCGCATGTGCAGGCCGATGCCGCGGTTCGCGACGATCGAGCCGATGTTGCCGCAGCCGATCACGCCGAGCGTCTTGGCCGTCAGCTCGACGCCCATGAAGCGGTTCTTCTCCCACTTGCCGCTTTGAGTCGAGACGTCGGCCTGCGGGATCTGGCGCGCGAGCGCGAACATCATGGCGATGGCGTGCTCGGCCGTCGTGATCGAGTTGCCGAACGGCGTGTTCATGACGATCACGCCCCTGGCGGTCGCCGCCGGGATGTCGACGTTGTCGACGCCGATGCCGGCGCGGCCGACGACCTTCAGGTTTTTGGCGTTCTCGAGGATCTTCGCCGTGACCTTGGTCGCGGAGCGGATCGCGAGGCCGTCGTAGTCGCCGATCGCGGCGGCGAGTTTTTCTTTGTCTTTGCCGAGGTCCGGCTCGAAGTCGACCGCGATGCCGCGGTCCTTGAATATCTGCACGGCGGCGGGGGAGAGGGCGTCGGAGATGAGGACGCGGGGGGTGGGCATGGTCGGATTCCGAGGCGGTTGGGATGGGCAGGTATGGCAGTCGGCAGTAGGCAATCGGCAGTCGGCAATCGGCAGTCGGGGGATCGCAGCCGCTACTGCCGACTGCCCACTGCCGACTGCCGGCGCCCTCAGGCCGCCCTGGCGAGCTTCGCCTTTTCCTGGGCGAAGGCCCAGTC
>DASVVU010000220.1:0-5418 GCA_036386395.1 Beijerinckiaceae bacterium
CGGCAGCCAGGGCCACGCGCATGCCCTGAATCTCCGCGATTCCGGCGTCAGGGACATCGCCGTGGCCCTGCGCAAGGGTTCGGCCTCGGCCGCCAAGGCCGCGAAGGAGAACCTGCCGGTCAAGGAGGTCGCCGAGGCCGCGAAGTGGGCGGACGTCATCATGATGCTCACCCCCGACGAGCTCCAGGCCGACATCTACCGCGAGCACCTTGCCGCCAACATGAAGGACGGCGCGGCGCTGATGTTCGCGCACGGCCTCAACGTGCATTTCAATCTCATCGAGCCCCGCGCAGACATCGACGTGCTGATGATCGCCCCGAAGGGCCCCGGCCACACGGTGCGCTCCGAGTACCAGCGCGGCGGCGGCGTGCCGTGCCTGCTCGCGATCCACAGGGACGCCTCCGGCAACGCCCACGACCTCGGCCTCTCTTACGGCGCGGCGATCGGCGGCGGGCGCGCCGGCATCATCGAGACGAGCTTCAAGGAGGAGTGCGAGACCGACCTCTTCGGCGAGCAGACCGTGCTCTGCGGCGGCCTCGTCGAGCTCATCAAGGCGGGCTTCGAGACCCTCGTCGAGGCCGGCTACGCGCCCGAGATGGCCTACTTCGAGTGCCTGCACGAGGTGAAGCTCATCGTCGACCTCATCTACGAGGGCGGCATCGCCAACATGAATTATTCCATCTCGAACACCGCCGAGTACGGCGAGTACGTCACCGGCCCGCGCATCATCACCGACGAGACCCGGGCCGAGATGCGCCGCGTGCTCGCCGACATCCAGTCCGGGAAATTCACCCGCGACTGGATGCTCGAGAACAAGGTCAACCAGACCTCGTTCAAGGCGACGCGCGCCAAGCTCGCCCAGCACCCGATCGAGGAGGTCGGCGAGCGGCTGCGCGGCATGATGCCGTGGATCAAGGCGAAGGCGCTGGTGGACAAGACGCGGAACTGAGAACGCGAAAAAGGGCACGCCGGGCTTTGGCCCGACGTGCCCCGCATTGACTCGCTGGTCCAGGCGCCGAGGGCGCCCGAAGGAAAGCTCGGTACGCGAACTAGAGCTTAGCGGGCGACCCCAGCGAGGTGACAGCGCTGACAATGAGACACTGGATCACCTCCTTCCTGTTGTTGACGAGAGCACCCGATATAGGGGCAAAAGCCCGCCCTGGTAAGAGGCTACGCCGGTCCGAAAGCGCACAGTCCCCGGCTAAAACGTCGGCTTCGGCCCGATCGAGGAGGTGATGAGGTCGGCGATGGTCGGCTCGGGCTTCATCGGCGCCGGCTCGGCGTCGAGGGCGTAGACGTCGTCGCGGAAGTGCACCGTGCCGTCGGGCGTCGCGAACCCGGTCATGTAGACCCAGGCGACCGGCACGGAGCGCTTGAGCGCCGCGTCCTGGCGCTTGCCCGCGGCGACCGCGGCGTCGATGTCGGCGGCGCTCCAGGAGGCGCCGGCCGGGCCGGGCGTGCCCTCGAGGAGCCAGGCCGCGAAGGCCTTCACGTCGCCGACCCGCACGCACCCGGACGAGTGGAAGCGGTCGTCGCGGGAAAACAGCTTCTTCGTCGGCGTGTCGTGCATGTAGACCGCGTGACGGTTCGGCATGTCGATGCGGACCTGGCCGAGCGAGTTTCCGGCGCCCGGGTCCTGGCGCAGGGTGTAGTCGGCCGCCTTCTCGGTCGACCAGTCGATCGTGGCGGGGTCGACCTCCCGGCCCTGGCCGTCGAGGATGCGGATCTTCATCTTGGCGAGATAGCCCGGCTCCTTGCGGACGTGCGGGATGATGTCCTTGCGGATGAGCGACGCCGGCACGGTCCAGGTCGGGTTGAAGTTGACGGTCTGGATGCGGGCCATGACGGTCGGCGAGGCGCGGTCCTTCTTGCCGACGACCGCGACGTAGCGGCGCGCGACCTGCCCCTTCTCGACCGCCTCGACCGTCGCCGAAGGGATGTTCACGACGACGTAGCGCTCGCCGAACGGGAAGCGCGAGCCCACAAGGCGCTGCGCCGAGCCCGTGAGCTGGCGCGCCCGCGCCTCGGCCGGCACGTTGAGAGCCTCGACGGTGCGGGGGCCGACGAGCCCCGTCTCGGGCAGGCCGTGGCGCGCCTGGAAGCGCTTCACGGCCTGCACGGCGGCCTGGTCGAAGGCGTCCCCGGGGAGCGTGTCGCGGGCGAGGTCGTCGCTCGCGGCGAGGCGCTCCTTGAGCTTCGTCACGAGCTCGCCCTTGTCGCCGGCCTTGAGCGTCGTCCCCTTCGGCAGAACGCCCCAGCCGCCCGCGGCCGCGATGGCATGATGGCGCTCCGCCGCCCGCATGGTGTTGACGAAGGTCTCGGGATCGAGGGTCGGACGCGGGTCCTTAGAGACGGCCGCGAACCTGAGCGGCGCCGGCGCCTTCGGCTTCGCCGCCACGGGCGCGGCGGGCTGGGCCGCCGGAGCAACCGCGGGAAGACCGCCGGCTTGGGCCGCGGGTGGGCTCGCGGCCGGCACCGTAGGAGATGTCGCCGGCTTCTCGGCGCGATCCGCCGGGAGCGCGAAACTGTCCGCTGCGGGCGGCGAGGAAAGGATGGCCGCGGGAGCCTGGCTTCCTAGAGCCTGCGCGACCTGTGTCCCGGCCGGCCGCTCGGCAAGGGCGCCGCTCACGCCGGCACAGACCAGGATGACGAAACCCGAACGCAGGACCACCATGACGCCACGACCGTCTTGAAGGACGGGATTATGGTTGATGGCGGATTAAGAAACCGTTTTGCGCCTCAGCCCTTCAAGACAACGATGTGCAGCCTTCGCGGCCCGTGCGCGCCGAGCAAAAGAGTCTGCTCGATATCAGCGGAGCGGGACGGCCCCGTGATGAAGTTGACTGTCCTGGGCATGCGGCCCTTGCCGTAAGTCCCGCGGACCTTGCCGAGCACCGTCTCGTAGTCGCCCGCGATGTCCTTCGCCGCCACCACGACGATGTGGTTGTCGGGCAGGAAGTTGAGGGTCGAGGGGTTCTCAGGCCCCGACACCATCACGAGGGTGCCGGTCTCCGCGACGCCGCCGAAGGCGTGGCTCACGGCGTTGAGGTCGCCACCCTCACTAGGGCCGCAGGAGACCTCGAGCGCGGTCTCCCCCCACGGCATTGCGGCGAGCCGCGGGTCCTCGCCGATGCGGACGGCGGCCGGCAGGTTGTGATTGCGCAGGTACTCGGCGATCGCCTGCGCCGCCTCGGCGGCGGTCTCGACCGTGTGCACGGTCGCGAGCGCCGCCTCGGCCTCTTTGCGGAAGACCTCGACGAGGTCCTCCCCCGAGACCTGCCCGCGCGCCGGGATGACGCCCCTCGGCGCCCGGTCGAGCCGCTCCGTCACGATCTGCCGCCGCGTGCGCTCGCCGCCCGTGACCCCGAGGGAGCGGCGGATGTTCGAAAGGATATCGTCGCGCGCGGCGGTCATGGGCGGGGTTTCAGCTCCGTGCGAATCCGCTCGTAGGTGCCGGGCAGGAACCATTCCTCGTCGAGGACTTGATCGGGCGTGAAAGAGAAAGCCGCGCGCTCGACTGCGGCGGCAGCCTCCATCTCGTTGAACTTTCGAAGCTCCGACACGGCGATCCGAACGGCGCGCGGCGTCTCGCGGGAGACCACCTCGGGCAGGCTCGGCCGCAGGCTCGGGCTGTTCTCGAGCACCCCTTCGAGCTGGCCGCGGTAGAGCCTGACCTCGCCCTCCCAACCAAACCAGCTGGGCTGGGCCGGCGAGTAGGCGAGCTTGACCAGGTGAGTGATGATGTTGCGGACGAGGTTCTTGACCTCACTGCGCTGGCTTCGCCCCAAGGTCTCGATCTCCTCGGCGATATTCTCCCAATCGATCGGCAGGTTCGAGCCCTCGCGAGCGGCGCGGCGGAGCTCGTCTCCCTGCCGCTCGGCCCAGAGCATGAAATCTTCCTCGTAAAGCGTGTCGGCCGCCATCGGTGTCACCGCTGAACTGTCATCCGCGCAAGAGATTATGGGGCCGAACGCCGCCTGAATGAGCGGCCGCGTCTTCATGCGGCCCGCCGCCCCGCTCCCGTCGCCACTGCGCCTGGAAGGTCTCGCCTTGGGGCGCTGGGAAGTCGCGGTGCTTCGTCCAGCTGCGGCTCACCGGCAGCCAGCGGAAGCGGCCGCGGGAGCGGCCGAGAAGCCCGAGCGCGCCCATGCCGAGGCGGGTCGCGAGGCGGTAGAGGGCGGGGCGCCTGGCGAAGAAACCCCACAGGTGGATGCCGGAGCGGACGGTTGCGGGCGTCAGGTGCCGCTCGAACTCGCGCTCGCGCCAGTGGCGCATCATCTTGGGGAGCGGGATGCGGACCGGGCAGACGCTCTCGCAACGGCCGCAGAAGGTCGAGGCGTTGGGGAGATGCCCGGCCTTGTCGACGCCGATCAGCGACGGGGTCAGCACCGCCCCCATGGGCCCGGGATAGACCCAGCCGTAGGCGTGGCCGCCGACCGCCTGGTAGACCGGGCAATGGTTCATGCACGCCCCACAGCGAATACATCTCAACATGTCCTGGAAATCGGCGCCCAAAAGGGCGGTGCGGCCGTTGTCGAGGATGACGACGTGGTAGGCGTCGGGGCCGTCCACGTCGCCGGGGCGGCGGGGGCCGGTCGAGAGGGTGGTGTAGACGGACATCTCCTGGCCGGTGGCGGAGCGGGCGAGCACGCGGAGGATCTGGCTCACGTCCTCGAGCGTCGGCACGAGCTTCTCGATCGAGGCGAGGACGACGTGGGTCCGCGGCAGGATCTGGGTGAGATCCCCGTTGCCCTCGTTCGTGACGATGATCGAGGTGCCGGTCTCGGCGACCAGGAAGTTCGCGCCGGTGATGCCGACGTCGGCGGCCAGAAACCGCTCGCGCAGCATGGTGCGGGCCTCGGCGAGGAGCTTCACCGGCTCCGAGAGGTCGCGCGCCGGGTCCAAGTCCTTGTGGACGCGCCTGAAATCCTGCTCGACCTGCGCCGCGGTCACGTGCACCGAGGGCGCGATGATGTGGCTCGGCATCTCGCCGCGCAGCTGGATGATGTACTCGCCGAGATCGGTCTCGACGGGCACGATGCCGGCCGCCTCGAGGTGGCTGTTGAGCCCGATCTCCTCGGCGATCATCGACTTGCCCTTGGTGACGGTGCGCGCCGCGGCCTCGCGGCAGATCGCAAGCACGATGTCGCGCGCCTCGGCGGCGTTGCGGGCGAAGTGCACGTGCCCGCCCGACGCCGTCACCTTCTCCTCGTAGGCTTCGAGGTAGAGGTCGAGATGGGCGAGTGTGTGGTTCTTGATGTCGCGCGCCGAATCCCGCAGGGCCTCGAACTCGGGCAGCCGCGCGGCCGCCTGGGCCCGCTTGTCGATGAACCCGGTGCGCACCTTCGAGAGGGCGATCTGCAGCTGCTCGTCGGCGAGCGCCGCCTTGGCGTTGTCCTTGAAGTGGGGGGAAGTCGC
>DASVVU010000221.1:0-5420 GCA_036386395.1 Beijerinckiaceae bacterium
CGCCTGAAGGACCTCCTGCATCTTGACGCAAAGACCGTAACCGGCGGAACGCTGGGCGAGGCCATCGGCGACGCCCGGGTCTTCAACGAGGACGTCATCCGGCCCCTCGACAACCCGATCGCGGCTTCCGGCGGCACGGCCATTCTCTACGGCAACCTCGCGCCCGAGGGCTGCGTGATCAAGCCGCCCGCGGCCGAGCCGCGGCTCCTGCAGCACACGGGGCCGGCCATCGTCTTCGACACCTACGACGCGATGTCGAAGGCGGTGAACGACCTCGACCTCGACGTCACGCCCGACCACGTCATGGTCCTGCGCAACGCCGGCCCCATCGGTGGCCCGGGCATGCCGGAGTGGGGCATGCTGCCTCTGCCGAAGAAGCTCCTGCGCCAGGGCGTGCGCGACATGGTGCGGATCTCGGACGCGCGCATGAGCGGCACGAGCTACGGCGCCTGCATCCTGCACGTCTCGCCGGAGGCCCATATCGGCGGCCCGCTCGCGGCCGTGCGCAACGGCGACCTCATCACCGTGGACGTGCCGAAGCGGTCACTCCACCTGCACCTCTCCGATGCCGAGATCGCCGAACGACTGAAAACCTGGTCGCCGCCGCCCCGCGACTATCCACGCGGCTACAACAAGCTCTTCGCCCAGCACGTGCGCCAGGCGCACGAGGGCGCCGACTTCGACTTCCTCGAGGGTTCCGAGGGGATTCCCGAGCCGGAGATTCACTAGGCCTTGGCTTGGGTTCTGCTCTCTGTCGCGGGGCTGTTCGAGGTCGGCTGGGCGATCGGGCTCAAGTACACCGAGGGCTTCACGCGGCTTGTGCCGTCCGTGCTGACAATCGCCAGCATGGCAGTGAGCATGCTGCTTCTCGGCCTCGCGCTGAGAACCCTGCCGGTCGGGACCGCTTACGCGGTGTGGACCGGCATCGGCACGGTCGGCACGGCGCTCCTCGGGATCTACCTCTTCGGAGAACCGGCGACGGCGTTGCGCCTCGCCTGCATCGGCCTGATCGTCGCCGGCATCTTTGGCCTAAAGCTCGTCGCCTGAGGGCCGCAGGCGAACCCTCTCCCAACGCAGGAGAGGTGGAAGCTACCGCGCCGCGGTGACCTCGATATCGCGATCGAGGCCGCTCTCCACCTTGAATTCGCGGGTATAGACCTGACCCTCGTGGCGGGCGATGACCACGTAGTCGCCGTCGGCGAGGGTGAGGGATGGGAAAGCGCCGATAGCCTCGCGGATGACGTCGCCCCCGGGGGTGAGAACGCTGAAGGCCGTTCCGGCGAAAGCCTCGCCGCCGGCCGTGGCCACGAGCTTCAGGGTGACGGTGGCGGCGCGATGGTTGAGGGTTGCCGCGGTCACCCGGCCAGCCTCGACCCGGAGGTCGGCGCGCATGATGGCGTTCGAGTCCCCGTAGGTCGAGACCACGTGATAGACGCCCTCGGGCAGCCGGACGATGTCGCCGCCCTTCACGTTCGCCCGCACCAGCCGCCCTTCGGAGTTGTTTCCGACCGGCACGAAGATCGCGAAGGAAAGTTTCGCGGGCGGGATCGGGTTGTCGCCGATGACGCCCCCGAGCTGCAGCGCTCCCGCGCTGATCGAGAGCCGCTCGGCGGCGCCCCCGGAAGGCGCCACGGTGACGCGCTTCGTCGCTCCGGCAAACCCGTAGGCAGCGTGCACGATGTAGGCCCCGGGGGGCAGGTTGAAGCTCGGCGCGGGGTCGTCGGACTTGGCTAGCAGCGCCGGCTGGTCACCCCGGTCCTCGTAGACGCGCCAGGTCAGCCCTGAGCGGATCGGCTTCGGATCGCCGCTGAAGAACGCGCTAAGGGACAGCACGGTGGGCTCCGCCGGTTGTGCTGAAGCGCCCGGTGCGACGGCTCCTGCACTTGCCGCTGGCGGCAGCGTCGGCGTTCCGACGGCCGGCTGCGACTCGCTGCCTGCGGAGGGCAGGGTGGGGGTCTGCGCCAGGGCCGAGATCTGCTGCGCCGTGAGCGCAAGGGCAATCAAGATGTATCGCTTCAAGCTAGCCCCGCACGACGCCCGCCCGGATCACTGCACGACCCGCTCGGTCCCGTCGTCCTTTTCCACGAGCTCGGTCGCGGCTGCGACCAGGTTCTCCATCGAGAGCGGACGGAACCGGAATTCGACCCGGTGCCGGCCGGGTCCGACCTCGACGCCTCTGAACAGCAGGTTTGCGCGCAAAATGGGGCGAGGCTCGCCGTCGACGGTCGCTTCCCAACCCGGGTAGTAGATGTCGTGCAGGACGAGGAGGCCGGCGTGGTCGGTCTCGACGTCGAGCGCGACGGCGTTGCGCTCGTAACGCGTCACCCGCGCCGAGCTGCGCACGGGCTCCAGAGTCCCGGCCTCAGCGCCGCCATGCTGGCCGAAGTCGCCCTTGATCTCCGGCACGGTAGCCTCGTCGATGAGCGCCTCGGTCGTGCGCTCGAACTCCGGCAGCTCGTCCTGCGACAGCACGGCCTCCGAGTCGACGGGCACCAGGCGGCTGGCGACGTACGCGCGCGGCATGGCGGGGGCGAGGCGATAGATCCACATCTGGCCCGAGCCGTAGAGGAGCTTGGCGTCGTTCACCCGCGGGAAGTGCCGCGGCAGGCGCTCCGCCGGACGGTCGAGGACGAGGTACTCGAGGCCCAAGAGGCCGGCGAGCCGGCACTTGTATCCGCGGAACAGCGCCGGGAAGGTCCGCAGGTTCATGTCGACGGCGTTCTCGCCAGGCCCGACCGCCTTCTCATAGTCCGCGAGCCGCAGCGGGTTGTAGCCGAGCGTGTCCTCGAGCCCGAGGACCATGGAAGCGTTCTGCCACGCGCCGCCGAGGCCGAGGATCTCGACGCGGGGCCGCTCTCCCCTCGCTTGGCGGGAAGCGAGCTCGTCCTTGAGGATGTTGAGGCCCTGGAGCTGCTCGGGCGGGAGGGTCTGGAAGACGGCGTAGCGCTCCTGCGGCTCGGCGTTGAGCGAAGAGGCCGCGTTGCGCCAGATCAGCTCGCCCCCCGCGACAGCGACGAGCGCTATGGCCACGGCGGCGCGGTGCGCCGTCGCGGCGCTTCCCCGAACGAGGAGCCACGCTGCCCCGCTCGCGAGCACGAGGCCGAGAGCCATGTCGCGGGCGGCGGCCGGCACCTGATTGGCGCGAACGGCGTAGACCATCCCGAGGGCAGCGGCCCCGACGAGGCCAAGTGCCGCGAGGGCGGCGAGGACGGCTCCCGCCCGGCGGGCGAGAAGGCGCGGCGCGCCTTCAGCAACGTAGCGGTGGACGAGGTAGCCGGCCGCGAAGGCCAGGGCCACGTTGATCAGGAAGGTCGCGTCGGCGGGCCGGCGATAGAGCTTGACCCCCGGCACGTAGTCGAACACCGGCGCGAAGAACGGGGTATAGCGACCGAGGGCGTAGAGGAGCGCCACCACTCCGAAGATCAGGAAGAAGCGGAACTCGCGGGCGAACAGACGCCGTCCGGCGATGCCGTGCCACATCAGGAGCAGCGCCGGCACCGTGCCGGCGAAGAGGTAGTTCGTGGCGCGGTCCGTCGAGGTGCCCTCCGGGATCGTATGCCAGTCCGGGCCCCAGTAGTCGTACGTCCAGCGCAGCGACCCGAAGATGTCGCCGAACAGGATGGTAGCGAGGCTCGACGGCGGGAGCGACCCCATGGCGGCGACCCCGTAGCCGAACCCCGGGCGGGTCGAGGTCGCAAGCAACTGCATTGTCAGGATCGTTGGGACGGCGAGCAGCGCCGCGCCGACCACCGCCATGGTGACGAGTACGCCGAGACGCTGGCGGGCGAACGCGAGCGGGCGCTCGGCGCTCACGGTGACGTAGACGGCGTACCCGATTAGGGTAAGGGCAAAGAGGAATGCGACCTGATCGCGGCCGACCGTCATCAAGGCGGCAACCATCGCGAAGCCGAGGCCGTAGCGGTAGGACCGGCGCGCCAGCGCCTCTTCCAGGAGGTACAAGGCCAGCGGGAAGTAGCCGTACGAGAAGATCATCCCCGTGTGCTGCAGCCGCGCCGAGGCCGAGCCGCCGAGGATGTACACGAAGGCGGCAATCACGCCGCCCGACGCCGCCCAGCCGCGGCGCCGGAAAAGCGCCAGAATGGCGAAGGCGCCGGGCAGGAGGTGGGCGTAGATGACGGCGTCGAAGGCCTGCATGGACGGCGAAGGCACGAGCCACCCGAACAGGAGCATCGTCGGGGTGAAAAGCAGCGATTGGGGGTCGGCGACCGAGGGATGGCCGCTGAAGTGGTACGGGTTCCACAGCGGCAGCTCACCATGCTGGAGCGCCGTGCCGAGGTACCGCAGCATGGGATAGAAGTGGTTCTTGGAGTCCCACGGCACGACCGCGCCGGAGAGCGGCCACATGGCCGCGGCCGCCGCCCAGAAGGCAAGGACTGCAAGCGCCGCGAGCAGTGTCTCGCGAGCGGTCCACACGGATTGTTGGGGCAACGCAGTCACGGGGACCGACACTTTCGAGGCGCAAGCACGCGGGGATCCGTGCCGATCGGCCGAGAGTTGGGCAACGACCACAGCAGTCTTCCCCCTGGCCACCCGCCTTTCCGGACGTTTGCGGCCTACTATGGTCCCCGACCTTGGCTTTCGGCCAGAGAACGGCGATATCGTGGCGACCGTCGAGCCTTCACGGCCTCGGTCGCTGCCGTATAGCACGTTTGCCTCATTCTCGCTGAAGGTGTGATGAACGCCACCCTCGATCTTCTGCGCACCCGCCGTTCCGTCGCGCCGCACCTCCTGGGCGAGCCTGGCCCGACCCCGGAGGAACTCGAGGCGCTTCTGACCATCGCCACGCGGGTGCCGGACCATGGCCGCCTTACTCCCTGGCGCTTCCTCGTCATCGAGGGCGAGGCGCGGGCGCGCATCGGCGACGTTATCGCCGCGGCCTTCCTGGCCGACCAGCCGCAGGCCGATACCACGCGGGTCGAGCAGGAGCGCAAGCGCCTGGCGCGTGCGCCGACGGTGGTCGCCGTGGTCTCCCGGGCCAGGCCGCACGTGAAGATTCCTGAATGGGAGCAGGCGCTCTCGGCCGGCGCCGTTGCCATGACCCTCGTCATCGCCGCGAACGCTATGGGTTTTTCGACGTCGTGGCTGACCGAGTGGTACGCCTTCGACCGGCGCATCCTCGATGCCCTCGGCCTCGAGCCGGACGAGCGCATCGCCGGCTTCGTCCACATCGGCCGAGCCCTCGAGCCGCCGGTCGAGCGGGCGCGCCCGGCGCTGGCCGATGTCGTCACGCGCCTCTAGGTCCCCGCCCTGATGTTCTACGAGCCTGCGAAACGCAACCACGGCCTGCCGTACGACCCCTTCAAGGCGCTGACCGTGCGCCCCATCGGCTGGGTGACGGCCATGAGCGCAACAGGCGAGATCAACCTGTCGCCGTACTCGTTCTTCAACCAGATCTCCGA
>DASVVU010000222.1:0-10297 GCA_036386395.1 Beijerinckiaceae bacterium
GCGCGGGCGCGACGCCGCCGCCGTCGCCGAGGACGACGCCCGCATCCGCGCGACCGTCGAGAACATCCTGGCGGACATCGCCGGGCGGGGCGACGCGGCCGTGCGCGAGATGTCGAAGAAATTCGACCAGTGGGACCGGGAAGACTACCGCCTCACCGACGCCGAGATCCGGGACTGCCTGTCGCAGCTCTCCGCCCGGGACATCGAGGACATCAAGTTCGCGCAGGCGCAGGTGAAGAACTTCGCCGAGCACCAGCGCGCGGCGCTTAAGGACATCGAGGTCGAGACCCTGCCGGGGGTGGTGCTCGGCCACAAGAACATCCCGGTTCAGAGCGTCGGCTGCTACGTGCCGGGCGGCAAGTACCCGCTCCTCGCCTCGGCCCACATGTCGGTCATTACCGCGAAGGTCGCGGGCGTGCCGCGCATCGTCACGGCGGCGCCGCCGTTTGAAGGCCGGCCGGCGCCGGCGATCGTCGCCGCGCAGCACCTCGCCGGGGCCGACACGATCTACTGCCTCGGCGGCGTGCAGGCGGTCGGCGCCATGGCGCTCGGCACCGAGACGATCGCGCCCGTCGACATGCTGGTCGGGCCGGGCAACGCCTACGTGGCCGAGGCGAAGCGCCAGCTCTACGGCCGCGTCGGCATCGATCTTTTTGCAGGGCCGACCGAAACGTTGGTGATCGCCGACGAGACCGTCGATGGCGAGCTCTGCGCCACCGACCTCCTGGGCCAAGCCGAGCACGGCCCCACCTCGCCGGCGGTGCTGCTCACGAACAGCGAAAAGCTCGCGCGCGACACCATGGCCGAGGTCGAGCGGCTTTTGTCGATCCTTCCTACGGCCGGGATCGCCCGCAAGGCCTGGGAGGACTGCGGCGAGGTCATCGTCTGCGACGACGAGGAGGAGATGGTGCGCGAGGCCGACCGCATCGCCTCCGAGCACGTCCAGGTCATGACCCGCGACCCGGAATTCTTCCTCGCCCGCATGACCAACTACGGCGCCCTGTTCCTCGGCCCCCGCACCAACGTCTCCTTCGGCGACAAGGTCATCGGCACGAACCACACGCTGCCGACCAAGAAGGCCGCCCGCTACACCGGCGGCCTGTGGGTCGGCAAGTTCCTCAAGACCGTCACCTACCAGCGCGTCCTCACCGACGAGGCGGCGGCCCGCATCGGCGAGGTCTGCTCGCGCCTCTGCATGCTCGAAGGCTTCTCGGGCCACGCCGAGCAGGCCAACATCCGCGTGCGGCGGTATGGCGGCCGCAACATCCCGTATGCGACGGCGGCGGAATAGAACCCCTCTCCCGTGAGGGAGAGGGGCAGGGGTGAGGGCAGGGACGGCGCCGCAGAAGACACGGCTCGAAGAACTGCCCACCTCACCCGTGAGAAGGCACGGCCGAGCGTGCGTCGCGGCCGCGCCTTATCCTGAACCGGCGCACCCTCACCCCTGCCCCTCTCCCATTCGGGAGAGGGGACGCGCACGACCGGAGCCACCATGCCCCTCCCCTTAACCCCCTCCTTCCGCCTCGACGGCAAGCGCGCGCTCGTCACGGGGGCCGGGCGCGGCATCGGGCTCGCGGCGGCGGCGGCCTTCGCCGAGGCAGGCGCCCACGTGACGCTCGTCGCGCGCTCGGCCGGCGAGATCGAGGCCGGCGCCGAGGAAATCCGGGCGCGGGGCGGGTCCGCCGACGCGCAGGCGGTCGACGTCACCGACCTCGACGGCTTTGCCCGTCTCGTCGCGAACGGCGAGCCCTACGACGTGTTCTTCAACAACGCCGGCATGAACCGGCCGCAGCCCTTCGCCGAGGTTTCCCTGGAGAACTTCGACACGATCATGGGGCTGAACGTCCGCGCCGCCTTCTTCGCCGCGCAGGCGGTGGCGCGGCGGCTGATGGCGGTGCAGAAGCCGGGCTCGATCATCAACGTGTCGTCGCAGCTCGGCCACGTCGGCGCCGCCGGGCGCTCGGTCTACTGCGCCTCGAAGTTCGCCGTCGAGGGCTTCTCGAAGGCCATGGCCCTCGAGCTCGCGCCGCTCGGCATCCGGGTCAACACGCTGTGCCCGACCTTCATCGAGACCCCGATGACGCAGCCGTTCCTGGCGAACCCGCAGACGAAGGACTGGGTGATGTCGAAGATCAAGCTCGGGCGCGTCGGTCAGGTCGAGGACCTGATGGGCGTGATCCTGCTCCTCGCCTCCGACGCCTCGGCGCTCATGACCGGCTCGTCGATCCTCGTCGACGGCGGCTGGACGGCGGAGTGACGGCGATGGACGATCTGAGCCGGGCCGGCCAAGCGACCGAGATCCCGATGATGGACGCCTGCGCCCTCGCGGAGACGATCCGGACCAAAAAGGTGTCGTGCGTCGAGGTGATGGCGGCCTATCTCGACCGCATCGAGCGCCTGAACCCGCGCGTCAACGCCATCGTCTCCCTCCAGGACCGCAGTGATCTTCTCCGTCAGGCCCGCGTCCGTGACGACGAGTTGGCGCGAGGCGAGCACCGCGGCTGGATGCACGGCTTCCCGCAGGCGATAAAAGACCTCGCGGCCACGAAGGGCATCCGCACGACCCACGGCTCGCCGCTCTTCGCCGACTTCGTGCCGCAAGCCGACGCGATCTTCGTCGAGCGCATGAAGGCTGCCGGCTCGATCGTCGTCGGCAAGACCAACACCCCCGAGTTCGGTCTCGGCTCCCAGACCTACAACCCGGTTTTCGGCCCGACCCGCAACGCCTACGACCAGACGAAGACCTCTGGTGGATCGAGTGGCGGCGCGGCGGTGGCACTGGCTCTGCGGATGCTCCCCGTCGCCGACGGCAGCGACCATGCCGGGTCGCTCCGCAACCCCGCCGGCTGGAATAACGTGCTCGGCCTGCGCCCGGCCTACGGCCGCGTGCCCTCGAACGCCGACGAGGTCTTCCTGCCGCAGCTCGGCGTCGCCGGGCCGATGGCCCGAACCGTCGCGGACCTCGCGCGGCTCCTGTCGGTGCAGGCCGGCTACGACGCCCGCGTGCCCCTCTCGATCCGGGAGGACCCTTCGGTCTTCGCCGGGCCGCTTGAGCGCGACCCGAAGGGCCTGCGCCTCGGCTGGCTCGGCGACCTCGGCGGGCACCTGCCTATGGAGCCCGGCATCCTCGACCTCTGCCGCAGCGCCTTGCGCGTTTTCGAGGACCTCGGCTGCGTCGTCGGGGAGGCCGAGCCGGGCTTCGACCCCGAGCGGATCTGGCAGGCATGGTTGCCGTTGCGGCAGTGGCAGGTCGGCGCCACCTGGGCGCCGCACTACGCCGATCCGGAGAAGCGCCAGAAGATGAAGCCCGAGGCCCGGTGGGAGATCGAGAACGGCCTCAAGCTCACGGCCCTCGACGTCGCCCGCGCCTCGGCCGCGCGCACGGCCTGGTACCCGACCGTGCGGCGGCTCTTCGAGCGATACGACTTCCTCCTCCTACCGACCGCCCAGGTCTTCCCCTTCGCCGTCGAGACGCATTGGCCCAAGGAGATCGCCGGCCGGACCATGGACACCTATCACCGCTGGATGGAGGTCGTGATCCCGGCCACCATGGCGGGCTGCCCCGCCATGAGCATCCCGGCCGGTTTCAACGGGAACGGCCTGCCCATGGGCATGCAGGTTATCGGCCCGAACCACGGCGAGCTCGCCGTGCTTCGCCTCGCCGCCGCGTACGAGGCGGCGACCGGCCATGTCCAAAAGACGCTTCCGCCGCTGCTGACGGAAAAGTAGGTATCGCAATGATGCGGAGGCATACTCAACCTCCTCATGCTGAGGTGCGAGCCGAAGGCGAGCCTCGAAGCACGCACCGGCGGTTGGGCGCTGCACCGGCGTAGTGCGTCCTTCGAGGCTCGCTTTGCTCGCACCTCAGGATGAGGGGCTTGGGAGGACGGCCCCAGTGAACGCTCCTGATACCTTCGACAACTGAGTCTCACCCGGCTCATGCGCGACGTCATCGCCGATCTCCGCGACGGGCTCTGGGCGCTCTCGCCCGCCCGCTTCCCCTACCGGCGCTTCGTCGCCGCCCTGCTGCTGGGAGCGGCGGGCGGCTGGCTGTTCGCGTGGGCGCGGCTGCCGCTGCCGTGGATGCTCGGGCCGATGACGGTGTGCACCATCGCGGCCCTGTTCCGGGCCCCGATCGCCGCGCCGGCCGTCGTGCGTCCGCCCATGACCATGGTGATCGGCGTGCTCCTCGGCGCGGGCTTCTCGCCCGCGATCATCGCCCAGCTGCCGAGCTGGATCCCGACGATCCTCGGGCTCGTCGCCTTCATCGTCGTGTGCGGCGTCGCCTGCGTGACCTACTTCCGCGTCGTCGCGGGCTACGACCCGGTGACGGCCTACTTCTCGGGCATGCCCGGCGGGCTCGTCGAGATGGTGATCCTCGGCGAGGAGCGCGGCGGCAACGCCCGCATCATCGCCCTCATCCACTCGGCCCGCATCCTCCTCATCGTGATGACGCTGCCCTTCATCGTGCAGTGGCTCGAGGGCGTGCGGCTCGGCGCCAGGCCCGCCTTCGGCGTCTCGATCCTCGACACGCCGTGGCGCTCCGACCTCTGGCTCGTCGCGACCGGCCTCGTCGGCGCCATCGTCGGCGACTACCTGCGCCTGCCGGCGAAGTACCTCCTCGGACCGATGCTGGTGAGCGCCGCGGTCCACCTCGCGGGCCTGAGCGACTTCAAGCCGCCGCAGGAGGTGGTGATCGCGGCGCAGCTCGTGCTGGGCACCACCATCGGCTGCCGCTTCCTCGGCACGCCGCCGCGCGAGATCCTGAAGGTCCTCCTCGTCTCGCTGGGCTCGACCGCGATCCTGATCGCCATCACGCTTGCCTTCGGCTTCGCGGTCGCCCGCGTCTCCGCCTTCGGCCACATCCCGCTGATCCTCGCCTATTCCCCGGGCGGCCTCGCCGAGATGAGCCTCGTGGCGCTGGCCCTCCACATCGAGGTTGCCTTCGTCGCCGCCCACCACGTCATCCGCGTGTTCCTGGTGATGGTCGGCGCCGGCCTCGTCTTCGGCTTCACCCCGGCGGCGCGCAAGGGCAAGGGCGAGCCGCCCTCAGGATGACGGCGCAGGCTGCGTCTTCCGCTCCGCCCCGGCGATCGCCTCGGCGATGTGGTCGAGGGCGTCGCGGACGGGCTCGAGGCCCTGCACGGCCATCACGCCGGGGCCGAGCGGCGGCATGATCTTCTCGGCGTTGAGGCAGCGGAAGAGCGCGAAGTTGAGGTCGCTCTGCACCGCCTGCTGGAGGTTCACGTCGGTGACGTAGGCGACGAGCTCGAACTCGAGCCAGGTGTCGCCGATCTTCTTGAACGCCACCCGGGGAGTCGGATTCTTCAGCACGTCCGGATGGCTCGCGGCGCACTCGGACAGAATCTCGGCGGCGCGGGCCGGGTCCTGGTTGCGCAGGACATTGATCGCGATGACGACCCGGCCGGTGCGGTCGACCCGGACCCGGTTCTTGACCACGCCCGAGATCAGGTTCGAGTTCGGGACGACGACGGTCGAGCGGTCGAAGGTCTCGATCTCGGTCGCCCGCACGCTGATGCGGCGCACGTGCCCTTCGTCTGTCCCTACGACCACGAGGTCGCCGACCCGGATCGGGCGCTCCCACAGGAGGATCAGCCCCGAGACGAAGTTGTTGACGATCGATTGCAGGCCGAAGCCGATGCCGACCGAGAGCGCCCCGGCCACGATCGCGATCTTGTCGAGGCTGAGCCCCAGGTACGAGAAGGCGAGCGCCGCCGCGACGAAGAAGCCGAGGTAGCCGAAGGCGGTACGGATGGAGTTGCGGATGCCGGCGTCGAGATCGGTTGCCGGCAGGAAGGTGTTCTCCAGCCAGCCCTGGACGACGCGGGTCGCGGCGAAGCCGAGCGCGAAGATCAGGAGGGCGAAGGCGAGCGTCGCAAGCGAGATCGTGACCTCGCCGACCTTGAAGCCGAAGAACGCGGCCCTAACCGAGCCGAGAAGGTCGGCGGAATCGACCCCCCAGGGGGCGAGCGCCAGCATGACGGCAGCGAGGATGAGGACGACGCGGGCGACGCCGTTCGCCAGGATCCCGACCTGCTGGATCGAGCGCCGTCGAAGCCCCGTGTTGGCCTGGAGGATGGTCGAGACCCGGGTCTCGCCGCCGAGCGCACCCGTGGTGAACTCGTCGCCGAAGGCCCAGGCGAGGAGGAGGGCCGAAAGGATGAGCGCGATCCAGACGAGCTGGTCGATGAGAAAGCTCGCGAAGGCGATGTAGCCGAGGAGGACGCTCGCGATCACGGCCGCGACGGCGCTCCAGCCGAGCACGCGCACCGGCCAGCCGACGTCCGTCTCGGTCGGGATGTAGGGGCCGAAGCACTCCTCCTCGACGCTGCCGCTCGTCGCGAAGCGGCGCAGGAGCTCGGCCAGGGCGAGGGCCGCGAAGAGCGCGAACAGGCCCTTCGTCGCGACGGAGAGCGGCAGCGGCGCGGCGATCGCCTGGTTGAGGGCCTCGAGGAACTTGCCGGTGGCGATAACGGCGGCGATCGCCGTGACGAAGGTGGCGGTGCGCTCGGCCGGCCGGTCGCCGAGCGCGACGATGCGCCAGCTCGGGCGCCCCGGCGCCAGGATCGCCTCGGCGAGCGCCCGGGCGAGCGCCACGAAGGCCAGACCGCCGAGGAACGCCGCCGCGACCGGAGCGATCCGGGGCAGCATCAGCCCCGTGGCGTCGAGCACCGCGTAGACGAGCCAGCTGCCGCCTGCCGCCGGCAGCGCCCCGACGGCGAGCACCGCGAGCGCCGCGAGGAGCCGGCTCATCCGCGTCGGCGAGGCCGCCGGGTCGCGGCGGACCACCCGCGGCGCGATGTAGCGCCGGCCGGCGTAAAGCGCGATGGCGGCGCCGATCGCGAGGCCGAGGAGGACGAGGATGCCGGGAGTGGCGCGGCCCTCGATGCGGTCCCACCAGCTCCCGAACAGGAGCTTGAGCGCCGCCCAGTCCCGCGGCAGCGAGGCCCCGACCGCAGACCACAGGTCGGGCGAGAGGATCCCCGAGGTGCGCCGGATCAGCGCGCGGGTGAAGGCGGACCGGCGCCGGTCGCTGACCCGGGTCGTGATCTGCTCGGCGTGGACGGCGAGCGCCCGGGCGAGGCGCTGGGTCTCGTCGAGCTCGGCGACGGCGGCTTCGCGCGCGGTCCGCTCGCGCTGGACGTCGGCGCTCTCCGGCGCGACGTCCTCCTTCGGACGGGGGCCGAGCTCGGCGAGCTGGGCGCGTGCCGCATCAAGGCGCGGCTGGAGGCGGCCGATGACGCGGGCGAGTTCCTGGGCCACAGGCTCGACCTCCTGGCGCACGCGCTGCAGGTCGGCGTCGGAGAGGTCGCGGCGGGAGAGCGTCGCGTCCTTCTGGTCGAGGTCGAGCTTGAGCGCGTCGAGCCTTCCCCGCGCGGCTTTCGTGGCGGCCGAGACCTCCGGCGGCGCGGCCTCGTCCGCCGGTGCCGTCGTCGGCGGGCTCGTCGGCGCGGTCGTGGACGCCGTCGCCGGCGGAGCGGGCGTCGTCGCCGGCGCCTGCCCAAGCACCGCCGACGGGGCGAGGAGGACCGCCGACACGGCGAGCCGGAGAAGGAAGCTGCGCATGGTCTTGGGCCCCGCCTTTGGCTCGGGTTTCTCCCGGTCTCTCGGATGTTCGGCGCGGCAGTTTACCTGGAGGCCAGCGCTAGAGCGGAGCGCCCCGGCCGCCCTCCACAACGAAAAAGGGCGGCTCGCGCCGCCCTTCGGCATTCCGGTACCGAGGCGTCGTTTAAGGCTTCGCAGGCTGGTGGGCCGAGCTTCCGCCGGCGCCGGGGCCCGTGCCTGACGGGGTCGTCGAGCCCGTGGTCTGATCCTCGCGCAGGGGATAGGCCGGGTTCGCCGAGGGCGTGCGGTCGGTGCGGTTGCCGCCGGAGGGCGAGCCGGTGACGGCTGTGCGCGAGGCGTCCTGGCTCGTGCTGTCGGGCGAGGTCCCGCCGGCCCAGAGCATCATCGAGACGAGGTAGAGCCCGATCAGGACGAAGGCCCCGATCAGCACCATGAGGACGGGGCGGCCCCGGGGACCCTGGCGGGCCTCGCCGCTGGTTTCGATAATTCTGGGCATAACCTGCTCGCTCCGGTTCTCGGGCGCGCCGCGCCGTGCTGATTAGGAGTGCAACGCGGCAGCGAAAGCGCCGGTTCCGCTTGGGGCAGCCCTTCGGGACGGCAAGGGAGTGCCGCATCATCGGGCAGCTCTCATGGTCCGTTCAGGCAACCGGATCAAACTCCCGGCTCGTTCGTTGTGCCCCGGACATTCGCGGCGTGCATGGCGGGGAAGGATTCGATGGGCCGTCCGGCCGGTGTATGGTGCCGCGCGATTCGCGCGGAGCCGGTTCGCGCCGCGGCATGATCGCCCGCCAGCCTTGTGTCCGGCGCGTGGGGCGCCACCTGGGGACGCCTGAAGGACCTTCAATGCCCGACTGTCTCAGCCTTGATGGGACCTGGGAGTTCCTGCACGTCTCGGACGACCGCCTGTCCGGGCCGGCGGAGGTGCGCCGGATCGAGGTGCCGGGCCCCTGGCAGGCGCAGTTCGCGGACCTTCGGATGCGGGCCGGCATCGGCATCTACCGCCGCCTCGTCGAGATCCCGGCCGAATGGCTAGGCGAGTCCGTGTGGCTGCGCTTCGGCGCGGTGTTCCACAACGTCAAGGTGCTGGTGAACGACGAACTCGTCGGGACGAACGAGGGCGGCTTCCTGCCCTTCGCTTTCGAGGTGACGCAGCATCTCAAACCGGGGCCAAACGAGATCAAGGTCCGGGTCGACAGCCCGACCGACAACCCGGCCGAGTTCCCGGATTCGCCCTTCGCCGAGATTCCGTTCGGCAAGCAGAGCTGGTACGGCCCGCTCTCCGGCATCTGGCAGTCGGTCTGGCTCGATCGGCGGGTCGCCGATCACGTCAAGCGCCTGAAGCTCGTCCCGAACCGTGAGACGGGCCATGTCGCCGGCACGGCCACCTTCGCGAACCCGCTCGCCGAGGCGGCGGACATCCAGATCGAGGTGCTCGACCCCGACGAGGCTCCGATTCTCGCCTTCACGGTCACGGCGATGCCGGGCGCCGCGAGCATCCCGTTCGAGTTCAAGGTCGGGGACGTGCGCTCCTGGTCGCCGGACGCGCCGAACCTCTACCGGGTCCGCGTCGCGATGCTGCGCCGGGGCGAGGCCGTGGACGAGGCCGAGGACCGCTTCGGCTTCCGCACCATCGAGACCCGCGGCGGCCAGTTCTACCTCAACGGCGAGCCGCTGTATCTCCGCGCCGCCCTCGACCAGGACTACTACCCGGACACGATCTGCACGGTCCCCTCGGTCGAGTTCCTGGAGGACCAGTTCCGCAAGGCGAAGGAGCTCGGCCTCAACTGCCTGCGCTGCCACATCAAGGCGGCGGACCCGCGCTACTACGAGGTCGCGGACCGGGTCGGCATGCTGGTCTGGACCGAGCTGCCGAACGGCGGCATGTCGACCGAGCGCTCGCGCGACCGCAAGGAAAAGCTGCTGCGCGGCATCGTCGACCGCGACTGCAATCATCCCTCGATCATCATCTGGACGATCATCAACGAGAACTGGGGCGTCGACCTTGTCCACGACCCCGACCACCGCGCCTGGCTGAGGGAGGTCTTCGCCTGGCTCAAGCGCCACGACCCGACCCGGCTCGTGGTCGACAACTCGCCCCTCGCGCCGAGCTTCCATGTCGAGTCCGACATCGCCGACTACCACTTCTACGCCGCGATCCCGGACCACCGCGGCGAGTGGGACAAGTTCGTCGAAGGCCTGTCGAAGCGCGCGCCCTGGCTCTACTCCCCGCACGGTGACGCCGTCATCCGCGGCGACGAGCCGCTGATGTGCTCGGAGTTCGGCAACTGGGGCCTGCCCTACCCGAAGGACCTGCGCGGCCCGAGCGGCGAGGAGCCGTGGTGGTTCGAGACCGGCCACGACTGGGGCGAGGGCGTCATGTACGCCCATGGAGTCGAGAACCGCTTCACCGACTGGAGCCTCGACCGGGTGTTCGGGGATCTCCGCCGTTTCGTCACCGCGGCGCAGTGGCAGCAGTTCCGCGCCCTCAAGTACCAGATCGAGGCGATGCGCCGGAAGCGTGAGCTCGCCGGCTACGTCATCACCGAGCTGCACGACTGCCACTGGGAGTCGAACGGCCTCCTCGACATGCGCCGCAACCCGCGCGTCTTCCACGAGCTGTTCCCGGTCATCAACGCCGACACCGTCATCGTGCCGCGCTGGAAGCGGCTCTCGCATTGGGCGGGCGAGAGCGCGCGGGTCGAGATCGCCG
>DASVVU010000223.1:0-2674 GCA_036386395.1 Beijerinckiaceae bacterium
TTTGTCCTCGCGCAGGCCCTTGAAGGCCGCGTGGCGGAGAAGGCCGTCGGTGGTCCAGCCGCGCAGCTCGACTTCGCCGACGAGCTTCGGCTCGACCCAGACGGCGCCGCGCCGCTGCTCGCTGGTGAGCTTGTCGGGGAACGCAGGCGTGTCCCGGCGAAGCGGGTTGAGCTTGCGCCAGAGCTCGCGCGCGAGGTCGGCCGTAAACCCGGTGCCGGTCTTGCCGGCGTGGATGAGACGCCCGCCGCGGTAATACCCGAGCACTAGGGAGCCGATGGCGTTCTTCAACGCCGTCGATGGCACGAAGCCGGCGATGACGAGCTCCTGGCGTTGCGTGCACTTCGTCTTGAGCCAGTCGCTTCCGCGGCCCGGGCGATAGGGCAGGTCGCGGCGCTTAGAGATGACGCCTTCGAGGCCGAGCCGGCAGGCGTTGCGGACCATCGCCTCGCCTTCGCCCTCGATGTGCTCGCTGTAGCGGATGGCGCCGCCGCCCGGGCCCGGCGGGATGACGGCCGCGAGGCGGGCTTTGCGCTCCTCGAGCGGCAGCCCGCGCAGGTCTTCGCCGTCGAGGTAGAGCAGATCGAAGGCGTAGAGCACGGCGCCTTCGGCGATGCCCGAATGCGTGTCCGACAGCGCGGCCTGGAGCGCCGCGAAGCTTGTCGCGCCGCTCTCGTCCTCCACGACGCCTTCGCCGTCGATGATGGCAGTCTGGACCGGGAGCTTGGCGACAGCTGCAGCGATCGTCGGAAAGCGGTCGGTCCAGTCGAGGCCGTTGCGGGTCCGCAGCGTGACCTGGCCGTTTTGGAGATAGGCCACGAGCCGGTAGCCGTCCCATTTGATCTCGTGGACCCAGCGGTCGCCCGTCGGCACCTTGTCGACGAGAGTGGCGAGGCAGGGACGCACGTCCTGTGGCAGCGCCGACGGGCCGGTCGCGGGCGCCGCGCGGCGGGCGTCCGGGGCGGCGGCACGGGTTTTTGCCTTGTCCTGGGTTTTGCCCGGGTCGCTCGTGTCCTTCGCGTCGGGCTTTTGCCCTCGAGCGGGCGCTTTTCGCGGCCGGGCAGCGGGTTTCGGCTGCGGCGCAGGCCCGTCGACCGCGCTTGCGGCGCGGGTTTGTGCCTTGTCGCGGGTTTTGCCTGGGTCGCCCATGTCGTTCGCGGCGAGCTTTTGCCCTCGAGCGGGCGCTTTTCGCGGCCGGGCAGCCGGTTTCGGCTGCGGCGCAGGCGCATCGGCCGCGCTTGCGTTGCGTTTTTGCGCCTCGGCGGCGATGCGGGCGATAGTTTGCTTTGTCGACAGCTTCTCGGGACGGTTCGACTGCCATACCGCGCTGTCGCCGCCGGCGATCTCCTCGAGGCTGCGGCCCGACTTCACCGAGAGCGGCGCCTCCACGAGGATGTCGGGCTCGTCCGAGGTGCGGGCGAACTCGTCGTCGCTCTTGATGAGGAGCCAGGACTCGTTCTTCTCGCCAGGGCGCGGGCGCATGCGCACGAGATGCCAGCGGCCGCGCAGCTTCTCGCCGTGGAGGGTGAAGTCGAGGCTGCCCTTGGCCATCGCCTTGACCGGGTCTCCCTCGGGCTCCCAGGTGCCGCGGTCCCAGAGGAGCACGGTGCCGCCGCCATACTGGCCTTTCGGGATGGTGCCCTCGAAGTCGCCGTAGTCGAGCGGGTGGTCCTCGGTGTGTACGGCGAGGCGCTTCTCGCCGGGAACGAGGCTCGGGCCGCGGGCGATGGCCCAGCTGAGGAGCACGCCGTCGAGCTCGAGCCGGAAGTCGTAGTGCAGCCGGCTCGCGGCGTGCTTCTGGACCAGGTAGCCGAAGCTCTTGCCGCGGCCCGCCTTGCCGGGCGGCTCCTTGGTCTTCGAGAAGTCGCGCTTGGCGTTATAGGCGGCGAGCTTGGCCATGCGGGGAGGCAACCCCGGTCGGCCGCGGCCGGTTCCGCTGATCGCTGTGCAGGCCGATTACTCGCGCCGCAGGGCCTCGATCGGATCGAGCTGGGCGGCACGCTGAGCCGGGTAGAAGCCGAAGAAGATGCCGACCAGCGCCGAGAACACCACGGCGATCAGGATGGCGTTGGGCGAGACCAGCGCCGGCCAACCGGCGGCCGACGCGATGGCCTGCGCCGTCCCGACCCCGAGAGCCACCCCGATCGCCCCGCCGATGGTTGCAAGCGTCGTCGCCTCGATGAGGAACTGGCCGAGGATGTCGCGGGGGCGCGCGCCGACGGCGAGCCGCAGCCCGATCTCGCGCGTGCGCTCGGTCACCGAGACGAGCATGATGTTCATGATGCCGATCCCGCCGACGAGGAGCGACACCGCTGCGACCGCCGCGAGCAGCATCGAGAGGGTGTTGGCGGATGCCGAGGCGGTCTGGGCGATTTCGGTGAGGTTGCGGATCGCGAAGTCGTCCTCCTGCTCGCCGCCGACCCGGTGGCGCTGGCGCAGGAGCGCGGTGACCTGCTCGATGCCCGGCGCGATGTCCTCCTCCCTGTCGAACTTGATGAAGATCGACCCGACCGAGCGGTCCTTGGCGTAGTTGCGTCCGATCACCCGTCGCCGCCCCGCATCGAGGGGCACGAAGATGACGTCGTCCTGGTCCTGCCCGAACGCCGACTGGCCTTTCGGCCCCATGACACCGACGACCTTGAACGGCACGTTGCGCACGCGGATGGTCTGGTCCGTC
>DASVVU010000224.1:0-10814 GCA_036386395.1 Beijerinckiaceae bacterium
GTCGATCTCGAACAAGTTCGGGCCGATGGTGGTGACGACCGGCAACAAGTCCGAGATGTCGGTCGGCTACGCCACCCTCTACGGCGACATGAACGGCGGCTACAACCCGATCAAGGACCTCTACAAGATGGAGGTCTACCGCCTCTCCGCCTTACGCAACCGCTGGAAGCCCGAAGGCTCGCTCGGGCCGGATGGCGTGGTGATCCCGGAGAACATCATCGCCAAGGCGCCCTCGGCGGAGCTGCGCGAGAACCAGAAGGACCAGGATTCGCTCCCCCCTTACGACGTTCTCGACGACATCCTCGAATGCCTCGTCGAGCACGAGATGCGGGTCTGCGAGGTGGTGGCGCGCGGCCACGACCTTGAGACCGTCAAGAAGGTCGAGCGCCTGCTCTACCTCGCCGAGTACAAGCGCCGGCAGGCGGCGCCGGGCGTGAAGGTCACCCGCAAGAACTTCGGCCGCGACCGCCGCTACCCCATCGTCAACCGCTTCCGCGACCAGGGTCAGGTCGCGTTCAGGCCCGACGCCGCGCTGCAGAAGGCGGCCGGGAAGACGGCGAGCGAGGCGGTGGACTTTTAAGGCGGGTCAGCGCGATTCGTGCGC
The DNA here is from genome assembly GCA_036386395.1 of Beijerinckiaceae bacterium. Taxonomy (GTDB): domain Bacteria; phylum Pseudomonadota; class Alphaproteobacteria; order Rhizobiales; family Beijerinckiaceae; genus JAJKJG01. The sequence continues at coordinate 605 of DASVVU010000224.1, forward strand.
TTCGAGCTTCTGCTTCTCGGCCCGCTCGCGGGCGATGTCCCGGTCCACCCAGCGGTTATGAATCAAAACAACAATCCAGCCGCCAACTGCGACGCAGATCGGGAGAATGACCGAGACGAAAAGGACGTTTGCGTTCATCGGTCCAGCCTATCGAGGATAGCCCTCGCTCCTAAATGTAGCATGGATGCGGCGAATAACCAGAACACCACGTTCAGGATTAAGTCGCGGAGCGTGACCTTGGCCGCTGCATCGCCAAGATTGAGGTAGACGGCCACCGCCGGCGCAACCACGCCCACGGTGAAGCTCGATCCCGCCGCCGTGTTCAGCAGGTTCGCTGTAAGCTTGATCTTCTCTTCCCGGGCCTTCGACACGTGCGCCTGATTCGTTGCGCCGCCTCGCGAACAGGCTACAACGCCGCATGCTCCCTGTCGTCCGCTTCGCGCCCTCGCCCACGGGGCTGATCCACATCGGCAACGCCCGCACGGCGCTCTTGAACGCGCTGCTCGCGCGGCGGGAGGGCGGGACCTTCGTGCTGCGCTTCGACGACACCGACGTGGAGCGCTCGCGGCCGGAGTTCGCGGCGGCGATCCAAGAAGATCTCGCCTGGCTCGGGATCCCGCCGGACCGGGTCGTGCGCCAGTCCGACCGCTTCGCCCTCTACGCGGAGGCGGCCGAGCGGCTGAAGGCGGCGGGCCGGCTTTATGCCGCCTACGAGACGCCGGACGAATTGGAGTTCCGCCGCAAGCGTCAGCTCGCCCGCGGCCTGCCGCCGGTCTACGACCGCGCGGCGCTGAGGCTCACGGCCGACGAGAGGGCGGCGCTCGAAGCGGAGGGGCGGCGGCCGCACTGGCGCTTCCGCCTCGACCACCGCACCGTGGAGTGGCGCGACCTCGTGCGCGGGCCGTCGCACGTCGACTGCGCCTCCCTCTCCGACCCGGTGCTCGTGCGCGAGGACGGCACCTATCTCTACACCCTGCCCTCCGTCGTGGACGACATCGATCTCGGCATCACCCACGTGATCCGCGGCGAGGACCACGTCACCAACACGGCGGTGCAGATCCAGCTCTTCGAGGCGCTCTCCGGCGCCGCGCCGGCCTTCGCCCACCACAACCTCCTCACGACCGCGAGCGGGGAAGGGCTGTCGAAGCGCCTCGGGCACCTGTCGCTGAAGGGCTTGCGCGAGGCCGGCCTTGAGCCGCAGGCCGTCGCCTCCCTCGCGATCCTCGTCGGCTCGGCCGAGGCCGTGCGGCCGGTGACGCGCCTCGACGAATTGGCGGCGCTCGTCGACTTCACCCACATCTCCCGGGCGCCGGCGAAGTTCGACGAGGCGGAGCTCGACCACCTCAACGCCCGGCTCGTGCACGAGCTCGCCTACGACGAGGTGAAGGACCGCCTCGCGGCCCTCGGCGTCGGCGGCGGCGAGGTGTTCTGGCTCGCGGTGCGCACCAACCTGACGAAGGTCGCGGACGCGGCCGAGTGGTGGCGGGTGGTCGAGGGGCCGGTCGAGCCGGCGATCGCCGACGCCGGCCTCGTCGCCAAGGCGGCCGAGGCGCTTCCCCCGGCACCCTGGGACCTCTCGACCTGGAAGCGCTGGACCGACGCCGTCAAGGCCGCGACCGGCGCCAAGGGCCGCGCGCTGTTCATGCCCCTGCGGCTCGCCCTGACCGGACGGGACCACGGCCCGGAGCTCGCGGCCCTCCTGCCGCTGATCGGTCCCGAGCGCGCGAGGCGCCGCCTCGCCGGCGAGACGGCCTGAGATTACGGCGTCGCGGCCCGAGGGGCAGGCGTGATCCTCGGTCCGACGATGCGCACGGCCTTTCGGGTCGAGCCGGTGACGTCGACGTCGACCGCCGGGGCCGTCGCCGCGACGGTCGCGGCAGAATCGGCCGCCTCGCCGTCGAGGGCTGGCGCCTCGGCGGACTTCGCCTCGACGGCCGCTTTCGCGGCCTGGGCGGTCTTGGGATCGACCGTTTGCACGGCGTACGCCTCGCCGGGCTTGGCCCTTCCCTTCGCCTTGGCCGTTCGCGCGAGCTTCGGGCGGGACAGCTCCTCGGCCTTCGCCGCCGTCACGACGAGGTCGCCGCGGCCACGCTCGATCATGCGCTCGGCTTTCTGCAGAGCCTGGGCCCAGCTCTCGCCGTCCTTCCGGCACGAGCAGGACTGGTCGAAGGCCTTCTGGAACTTGAAGGCGTTGGCGAGCCGCACGTAGGGCCTGCCCCTGGACGACACGGCCTCCCCGATCTCGCCGTCCGCCGGCATGCGGTAGGCCGCGGCCTCCGCGCCGGGGCAGAGCGCCTGGCAGAGCTGGTCCTCGCTCGCGCGGCCGGCGGGCCGGCTCTCGAGGGGGAAGAAGAAGCCGTCGCAGGCGCGCACGCACACGAACCGGCCGCCGCCAAGACGACGGGGCACGTCGACCTCCTCGTTCCTCGCGAGGCGCGAGGCGCGGCGCTCGGCCTCTCGGCGGGCGTCGTCCTCGCGGCAGACGCTGCGGATGATCGCCTGAAGCTCCGCCCGGCGCGCGCCGTTGCCGTCTGGCTCGGCCCTGCCGGCGAGCTCGGCGACGGTCGACTGCATGGAGCGGATGCGGGCCGCGATCGCGCCGCACTCGGGCGGCGGGCCGCCGAAGAACAGGAACCCGCCGCGCTCGCAGCCGATCGACTGGTAGTAGCCTGTGAGCCGCGCGATCTCGCCCCGAGCCTGCTGCGCCGCCGCCACGTAGTTATGAGAGGCACCGCCCTGCCCGAGCGACGCAAGCTCGGCCCGGTAGCGCTGACAGGCCGACTGTGCGAAGGCCGCGCCCGCCGTCCCGAGGAGGGCCGCCGCGAGGGCCAGGAGCCGGGGAAGGGCGCGCGAGATCATGCCTGCTGCAACGGGCAAGAACGACCCTTGTTCCTCGCCGGCACCTTCCCGTCGGCGCTTGGCGGAGCGGCCGACCAAGCCTCCCGTTCCCCGCCTTCGGGCCGCGGAACGCCTCGGTCATCGTCCCGGCCGCAAACGGCCGCGGGGATGAAGGCGTGTGGTTATCCGCCCCGCTCCCGCCGCAGCTTCTCCCACCACTCCAGCCGCTTCCTCACCTCGCGCTCGAAGCCGCGCTCGGTCGGCGCGTAGAAGCGCTGGCGGCCGAGCGCCTCCGGCCAGTAGTCCTGGCCCGAGAAGGCGTCGGGCTCGTCGTGGTCATAAGAATAGCCCTTGCCGTAGCCGATGCTCTTCATGAGCTTCGTCGGGGCGTTGAGGATCGTCCGCGGCGGCATGAGGGAGCCATGCTCCTTGGCGGCGCGCTTCGCCGCGCCGTAGGCCGTATAGGTGGCATTCGATTTCGGCGCGGTCGCGAGGTAGATCGCCGCCTGCGCCAAGGCGAGCTCGCCCTCGGGCGACCCCAGAAAATCGAAGGCGTCCTTGGCGGCGTTGGCGACGGCGAGGGCCTGCGGGTCGGCCATGCCGATGTCCTCGACCGCGGCGCGGACGAGCCGGCGGGCGATGTAGAGGGGGTCCTCGCCGGCATCCAGCATGCGGGCCAGATAGTAGAGCGCCGCGTCGGGGTCCGAGCCGCGGATGGTCTTGTGCAGGGCCGAGATGAGGTTGTAGTGGCCCTCCTGCGCCTTGTCGTAGATCGGCGCCCGCCGCTGCACGATCTCCTGCAGCTTCTCCGCCCCGAACACCTCGCCCTCGGCAGCCGAGCGCCAGACCTCCTCGGCGAGCGTCAGCGCCGCCCGCCCGTCCCCGTCGGCCATGCGGACGAGGGAGGCGCGGGCCTCCGCGTCGAGGGGCAGCGGCTTCTCCAGCACCTCTTCGGCCCGCTCCAGGAGCCTTTCCAATGCCGCCTCGTCGAGGGCGTGGAAGAGGAGCACGCGCGCCCGCGACAGGAGCGCGGCGTTGAGCTCGAAGGAGGGGTTCTCCGTCGTTGCCCCGATGAGGGTGACGGTGCCGTCCTCGGTGACCGGCAGGAAGGCGTCGAGCTGGGCCCGGTTGAAGCGGTGGATCTCGTCCACCAACAGCAGCGTGCCTTTCCCAGTCGAGCGCCGGGCGCGGGCGGCCTCGAACACTTTCTTGAGGTCGGCGACGCCGGAGAAGATGGCCGAGATCTGCTCGAAATGCAGGTCGGTCTCGTTGGCGAGGAGGCGCGCGACCGTGGTCTTGCCGGTGCCGGGCGGCCCCCAGAAGATCAGCGAGCCGAGCGAGCCCGAGCGCAACAACCGCGTCAGTGCCCCGTCCGGCCCGACGAGATGGTCCTGGCCGACGACCTCGGAGAGCTTCGTCGGGCGCAGACGGTCGGCAAGCGGGCGCGGCGCGTCCTTGTCGAGGCCGGCGGCGGCGAAGAGGTCGGACATGGCCCGGCTCTACGCCAAGCGGGCCGCTGCGGCCAGGGGGCGTCCTTGACGCACCGGCAGGCCAAGTGCTGCATTGGCCGAAAAAGGGGGACTCGCATGGCCGCGGCCGAGGGGCAGACGGACGACCGGCAAACCGCCGCAGACAAGGAAATGGGCCGCAAAGCCGGGAAGATCCTCACCGGCCTCTTCGGGCTGGCGTTCCTGATCTACGCGGGGCTCGACCTCGCCGGGGCTTTCGACACCCTGGCCGAACGCGCCGTCGCGGCCCTCAACCGGGGGGTCCAGCATTACAACAAGGGCGAGCTCGACGAGGCCAAGGCCGCCTACGACGAGGCGGTGCGGCTCGATCCGGACCAGTTCCGGGCCTACTACTACCGCGGGATGCTCGCCGAGCGCAGGGGCGACCGCGACGCCGCGATCGCCGACTACGGCGAGGCGATCCGGGCAGAGCCTCGGCTGAAGCGTCCGGACGTCTACGCGAGGCTCAAGGACGACCTCGAGCTGCCGAAGATCCACATGCGGCGGGTCGACCTCTTGGTCGCCAAGGGCGACGTCGCCGCGGCGGTCGCCGAGCTCGACGAGGCCGACCGCCTCGACCCGAAGCGCGTGCACATGGTCCTGCGGCGCGGGAGCCTGCGGCTCGCGCAGGGCGACGTCGCGGCCGCCATGGCCGACTTCGACGAGTCGATCCGGCGCATCCCTTCGAACGCGGCGGGCTGGCTCGAGCGCGGGAAGATCAAGCTCTTCCTCGACGACGAGCCGAAAGCGGCGGCGGAGGACCTCGCCGTCGCCATGCGCGAGGCCTTCGGGTATCGCGGGTACCGCGCGATCCTGGACGCCGGCGCCAAGGCATTCGGGGTGCCGGAAAACAAGGAGCCGATGCTCTACGACGAGCGGCCCTTCGTGCCCGAGGGCTACCACCTCATGATCTGGCTGCACATGGCCCGGGCGCGGGCCGGCGAGGCCGACGCCGAGGAGCTTGCCAAGAACGTCGAGGAGCTGGCGCAGCCGGTCTGGCGCGAGCTGATGTGGCGGGCGATGTGGAACGGCAGTGACGGGAAGCAGGAGGTGCGGAAGATCGTGCTCGGGGTCTGGCCGGGGCCGGTCGTCGCCCTCCTCACGGGCCAGGCCTCCCCCGACGAGGTGCGGGCGGCCGCGGCCGCAGGCGAGGACGAAGGCGCCCGGCGCGTGCGCGCGTGCGACGCCGACTTCTACCTCGCCGCCTACAGCCTGGAGAAGGGCGAGCGCGAGGAGGCCCGCCGCCTGTACCAGGCCGCCGCCGAGACCTGCCCGCCCGGCACCGTCGGGGCCTTTGCGGCGAAGCCGGAGCTGGCGCGTCTCGCGCCGTAAACGGAACCCCGCCGCGGCCGACGCTTGAAGGCGCTCAGGCCCGCTCCGGCAGGGCCGCCCGCGGGACCGCGGCGCCGTTCGCGTCCCGCGCGACCCGGCGCAGGAGCCAGGCCGCGATGGCGATGTTGAGGAGGTTCCACAGGATGCCGTTGCCGAAGGCCGCCCGATAGGAGCCGGTGAGGTCGAAGATCAGGCCCGAGACCCAGCCGCCGAGCGCCATGCCGAACAGCGGCGCCATGATGACGAGGCCGACCCGCGACCCGGCTTCCTTCGCCGGGAAGTACTCGCGCACGATCAAGGCATAGGCCGGCACGATGCCGCCCTGGACGAGGCCGAACAGGGCCGAGATCAGGTAGAGCGAGGCAAGCCCGTCGAAGAAGAAATAGAGGACGAGGGTCAAGGCCTGGAGGGTGGAGCCAAGGAGGAGCGTTCCAAGCCCGCCGATGCGGTCGGCGACGAAGCCCGAGGCGATCCGGCTCACGATGCCGAGGCCGAGCATGAGCGACAGCATCTCGGTGCCGCGGGCGACGCCGTAGCCGAGGTCGCCGCAGTAGGCGACGATATGGACCTGAGGCATCGACATGGCGACGCAGCAGGCGAGCCCCGCGACGACGAGGAGCCACTGCATTGCGGCCAGCGACAGCCGTCCGTCCGCCGCCGCGCCGCCCTCGGCCATGGGCGGCGAACGCTTCTCGGGCGGCGGGCGGCGTAGCGCCAGGGCGAGCGGCAGCATGACGACGAGGCAGACGACGCCGATCATGATGTGGGCGGCGCGCCAGCCGGCGGTCTCGATGACGTGCTGCATGACCGGCGGCCAGATCGCGCCGGCGACGTAGTTGCCCGAGGCACAGACCGCGACCGCAAGGCCGCGCCGGCGGTCGAACCAGTGCGACACGTCGGCCATCAGCGGCCCGAAGGTCGCGGAGGCGCCGAGGAACCCGATCAGCACGCCCTGGACGAGGGCGAACTGCCAGATCGACTGGGTGTAGGCCGCGCCGATGTAGCCGGCCCCCATCGCGACCGCCCCGAGCGCCGCCGCCGCCGCCATGCCGAACCGGTCGGCGATGGCGCCCATGAGCACGCCGCCGAAGGCGAAGCCGATCATGGTCAGCGTGTAGGGCAGGGAGGCGTCCGCCCGCGCCGTCCCGAAGTCCGCCTGCACGGCCGGCAGCGCCACCACCACCGACCACATGCCGACGCCGCCGACCGTGCCCATGAGCACGGACAGCGCAAGGCGCAGCCAGGAGTAGGGGGTCTCGACCCCCTCGGTGCGGTGGGTGGCGTGTGCGGTCATGAGCGGCCTGCCGTTACGCCTGTTACGCGCCGCCGGCCGAAAAGGCCACCGGCTCAGTACGTCATCGAGGCTGCGTTGATGATGCCGCCGGCGAGCGACGCCGCGCCGAGGAACAGGGCCGCCGCGATCTCGTCCGCCGCGATTCGCCGCGACAGGTTCGGCACTACGAGCCGGACGAGCCAGTAGATCAGGATCTGCACCACGAGGGCGATGAGGCCCCAGATGAGCACGTCCATGACGGCCTTGGCGTGCACGATCGCGCTCGACAGCGGCAGGGCGAAGCCGATGAGGCTCAGGCCGAGCGCAAGCGCCGCCGACATGACGTTCTGGCGGATGAGCGCGAACTCGTTGTGCGCGGTCGCGAGCGAGTAGACGAAGAGGTAGAGCGCGACGAGCGCGACCGCGGTCGCGAAGTAGAGCAGGAATTCGGGAAGCCCCGAGACGATCGCCGGCACGTGTCCCCCCTTCGGCCGTCCGGCCCTTGTTATGCCTACCCGGCCCCCGCCGGCGCCGCAGCGGGATCGGCGCGCGGCCCGATGTGCGCGGGCTTGGCGCCGGCCCCGAAGCCGTCGTAGCGGGGCAGCGCGTCGTGGAGGTCCGCCCAGGGCAGGCTCTCGGCGAAGTTCACGTGGGCCCGCGGCGCGAGCGTCGCCGCGTCCTCGAGGGTCGCGGCGGAGAGATGCACCTCGTCCGGCCATCGCTCCCCGGCGAAGGTCATGGGCGAGCCGCAGCGCGGGCAGAAGCCGCGCTCGACGCCGGGCGAGGAGGCGTAGGTCCTGATCGTGCCGCTCAGGAGCCGGAAGGCGTCCTTTCGCACGCCCACATAGGTCGTGAAGGGCGAGGAGGTGGCGCGCCGGCAGCTCTCGCAATGGCAATGGGCGACCCAGAGCGGCTTGCCCGTGAATTCGAAGGCGACGTCGCCGCACAGGCAGCGGCCGCGGTGCGTGGCATGCTCCGGGTCGGGCATTCGGCGTCCTTTCGGCGAACAGCCACGAGCCTAGCGGCGCAATCCGTTCGCGGGAAGGCGATGGCGTACGCCTAAGCGATTACTCGGCCGGCGAGCGATCACGCTTCTCGGCCCGAGGTTGGGTCAGGAAATAGACAGCGATCCCGCCGGCCGTCATCAGGAGCGGCCCGATCATGAAATAGAAGAAGAATTTGAGATCGCTCATCACTCTTTCAGGCGCTTCAGGGCCCTGCGGCCCAGATAATGTAAGCTTCCCGAAAGCGAAATACAAAGGGCGCTGATCGCCACAAGCTTCACGGCGCCGGGGTCGGAGCCTTGGACGAGAAACGCGATCCAAGGCGCGATGCCGCCGACCGCGGCGAGAGCGATGGCGATGCCGTTGAAGTAGGTTGCCGCGAGCTTCGCCTGCTCGTTCTCAACCAAGCTCATTGATTAGCCCGGGTCCCGTCACCATCACACCAGCCGGCTCTGCTCCACCGCCGCCTCGACGAAGCCCCTGAACAGCGGGTGCGGCTCGAAGGGGCGGGACTTGAGCTCGGGGTGGAACTGGACGCCGATGAACCAGGGGTGGTCCTCGTACTCGACGATCTCGGGCAGGAGGCCGTCAGGCGAGAGGCCGGAGAACACGAGGCCCTGGTCCTCGAGCCGGTCGCGGTAGGCCATGTTGACCTCGTAGCGGTGCCGGTGGCGCTCGGAGATCTCGGTTAAGCCGTAGACCTCGGCGACGCGGCTGCCCTGGCGCAGGCGCGCCGGATAGGCGCCGAGGCGCATGGTGCCCCCCAAGTCGCCGTTCGCGGCGCGCTTCTCGAGCTCGTTGCCCTTCAGCCACTCGGTCAGGAGCCCGACCACGGGCTCGCTCGTCGGACCGAACTCGGTCGAGTTCGCGGCCTCGACGCCGGCGAGGGACCGCGCCGCCTCGATCACCGCCATCTGCATGCCGAAGCAGATGCCGAAATAGGGGATCTTGCGCTCCCGGGCGTAGCGCGCCGCCTGGATCTTGCCCTCGGCGCCGCGCTGGCCGAAGCCGCCAGGCACAAGGATGCCGTGCACGCCTTCGAGGAACGGCGCCGGGTCCTCGCGCTCGAACACCTCGCTCTCGATCCAGTCGAGGTTGACCTTGACCCGGTTCGCGATGCCGCCGTGGGCCAAGGCCTCGATCAGCGACTTGTAGGCGTCCTTGAGCCCCGTGTACTTGCCGACGACGGCGATCGTCACGTCCCCTTCCGGGTTCCTGACCCGGCTCGAGATGGTGCGCCAGGCCTCGAGGTCGGGCTGCGGCGTCCCCGCGATGCCGAAGGCGGCGAGCACCTCGGAGTCGAGGCCCTCGGCGTGGTAGGACAGGGGCACGTCGTAGATCGAGGCGACGTCCCGGGCCTCGATCACGGCGCTCTCGCGCACGTTGCAGAAGAGGCCGAGCTTGCGCCGCTCGTCCCGCGGGATCGGGCGGTCGGTGCGGCAGAGCAGGATGTCGGGCTGGATGCCGATCGAGCGCAGCTCGGCGACCGAGTGCTGCGTCGGCTTGGTCTTGAGCTCGCCGGCCGACGGGATGTAGGGCAGGAGCGTGAGGTGGACGTAGATCGCCCGGCCCCGGGGCAGGTCGTTGCCGAGCTGGCGGATCGCCTCGAAGAACGGCAGGCCCTCGATGTCGCCGACGGTGCCGCCGATCTCGACCAGCACGAAGTCGAAGCCCTCGTTGCCGGACAGCACGAACTCCTTGATGGCGTTCGTCACGTGCGGGATGACCTGGATCGTCGCGCCGAGGTATTCGCCGTGGCGCTCCTTGGCGATGATGTCCTGGTAGATGCGCCCCGTCGTGATGTTGTCGTGCTTCGTCGCCGGCACGCCGGTGAAGCGCTCGTAGTGGCCGAGGTCGAGGTCGGTCTCGGCGCCGTCGTCGGTGACGAAGACCTCGCCGTGCTGGGTCGGGCTCATGGTGCCCGGGTCGACGTTGAGGTAGGGGTCGAGCTTGCGCAGGCGGACCTTGAAGCCCCGCGCCTGCAGGAGCGCGCCGAGCGCCGCCGAGGCCAGGCCCTTGCCGAGGGAGGAGACCACGCCGCCGGTGATGAAGACGTACCGCGTCATGGGCCTCGATCCATAAAGCAGCCCTCGGGAATGCGGAAGCGCGCCGACCGCACGGCTCCCTGCCGTCCACAGAAGAACGGACCTGCGGCAGGCGAGGTCCGCAAACGCCGGCACCGGCCGCGCGCGGCACGAAAAGAGAGCTCGGCGACCGGGGCCTGTCGCCCCGGCGCTTAGCGCGACTGCGGCACC